>NZ_PDGU01000026.1:0-370065 GCF_014334955.1 Corynebacterium sp. LK33
CCCTACCGGCTTCAAAGTGTCATAAACTCACACAGTTTCACATTTGCAGCCCGTAAATTTTGCGTTAAGTAGCAAGAAGCGTGTCCAATCGGCGTGCACCGGGGTCTACTTTTCTCTTAACCCCCGGTTTTTCGGCCGTCCCGCACGAGCCCCGCACGAGTCCGGCACGAGTCCGGCACTACACCATCCACCAGCTCGCCTGCAGCCGCACGCATCAGCCTCGCTAATCACACCCTCATTTCGCCAACCAAGCACAGGCAGCTACAACGATTGCTTCTGCGCCCCGGTCAAGAGTGGGTTGGAGGTCCGGGGCGAAAGCTGGGTTATGGTTGCCAACGGCGCTGCTCTCATCCGCGAAGCCGCCGAGCCCCCAGTATGTATATGGCACTCCAAGCGCATCGGGGATGATTGAGAAATCTTCAGAGGCGGGCACTGCGTCCAAGTCGGAGACTTCTTCACCGAAGTACGCGTCGAATGCCTCACGCACAGTATTCGTGGCATCCCCGTCATTATTCGTGAGGGGATAGCGGTCGTAGTAAGTGAACTCCGGGTCTTGAGGGCTGCGGGCAGCAACGCATTCTGCTCGT
Organism: Corynebacterium sp. LK33; assembly: GCF_014334955.1. Lineage (NCBI taxonomy): Bacteria > Bacillati > Actinomycetota > Actinomycetes > Mycobacteriales > Corynebacteriaceae > Corynebacterium > Corynebacterium sp. LK33. Next base: position 588 of record NZ_PDGU01000026.1, read on the forward strand.
ACAATGCGCTCGATTGCCTCTTTGAGGTGTTCGGTCACTGCGCTGTTGTAGGCACGAGTGTTGATGAGCAGCTCTGCGGAGTCAGGGATGATGTTGGACTTAGTTCCCGCCTGAATCGCGCCAACGGTCACCACTGCGGTCTCGGTGGCTGCTACCTCACGCGAGACAATGGTCTGAAGACGCATCACAATGGTGGATGCCAAGACAACGGGATCGACACTGAGCTCCGGCATGGATCCATGGGAGCCATTACCGTACACAGTGACTTTGACCGAGAATGCAGAGGAGAGAACTGGCCCGCGGCGAGTGCCCACATAGCCGCCGGGCAAGCTAGCTAGTACGTGTTGACCGAGATAAACATGGGGACGCGGAATAGCCTTCTCCAGATCTGCCGCCAGCATTGCGCGTGCACCTTCGGCGGTTTCTTCAGCGGGTTGGAAGATACCGATGAATGTGCCAGACCACTGATCAAGGTTTTCGTTGAAAGCCTGCAGCGCTGTGAGCAAAGACATCAGGTGGAAGTCGTGCCCACAAGCGTGGGCGACGGGGACCTCTGTGCCGGTCTTTTCATCAATCTGCGTTGCTGTGGAGGCGTAGTCTTTGCCGGAAGTCTCCTTCACCGGTAGCGCATCAATGTCTGCGCGCATAGCTACAATCGGCCCGGCACCGTTCTCAATAATGGCAACGATGCCGGTGTCTCCGATGCGATGTGTGGAAATACCTGAAGCTTCGAGCTCCTGAATAATCCGGTCTGCAGTGCTGTGCTCCTGCATGGAAAGCTCAGGGTGCTGGTGGAAATATTTGTACAGTTCCTCGCGCTGGGATTGGGTGGACGCGAGACCATTCAAAATGTTTCTGGCGCTCTCAGTATTAGTGGGCATACCTAAAATGTACGCCGACCTAAAGCGGATGGTGGAGGCCCTGGAAGGCTTCCCGCCCCGCCCCAAATCTCTAAGAGCTGCCTACGTCGTCACAAAGAACTTCTGGTTTCGCTCGCCGCGGTAGGACTGGGCGGTTGCAGTTGCGGCGATGATAGAGGCAACGATCAGCAGGCCAGCTGTAATCAAACCGAGCACCGACGAGTCTCCGGAGCGTATCTGGGAAATCGTTCCGACCAGAGTCATTGATGCATTAATGACAAAAACTGCCGCCGCCACGGACAGCACCGTGCGCGCTGCAGTCGATCCTTCAAGGAGTTTGCCGGCAAGCCACCAGCACGCAATCGCCGTTGCCGTCTGCGCGATAATCGCGAACGCGAAGCTCACGGCCAAGCTGGTCTGAGCAGCAGAAATCTCGATGTTGTTGGCCTTTGCCGCTTCCGTAACAGTCGCGTCCCATTTCAATAGGGAACTGACCACGGTGAGGATTAGCGCTGGGACGTAAACATATACCGCCAGCCGCCACCACCGAAAGGACTGCGCTGCATGGAAAGGAACGTCTTTAGCCGAATTGACTGCCATAACTCCACACTCTAAACCACGCTGTCGCGGCGCGAAACGTCACTGCTAGGTTGAACTTATCGCTTGCCGACGAGCAGATGATCGGCAACCATCACAAAAGCTAACTTTTATACAGCGCTGGTGCGGTGCGGATCGGTGAAGTCGACACCTTGGGTTTCCCACACGCGACGCAGTTCGTCAACGCCCTTAGCGCGAGCAAGGGCAAATTCGTTGGTCGTGGCCGGGACCGGCTGGAACATCGTGACTTCGGTTTCCTCCACCGCGACCGGCGGGATTTCTGCCTTGAGCAGCACAAAACCGGTGAAGCGCGACTGATCCCACAGTGGCTGGCCGAAGTCGATTAGTGCCCCCTCGGTGAGGATGAGGCCTTCGATGCTTGGGGAAGCGGCAAGAATACCCAGCGGGCGGATGACTTCGTCCAGTCCACCACGAATAGGCAAGATGAGCTCGGCGCGCGGGCCAGAGTTAGTGTCCACCACCATTGCGGACGGATCCTGCATCGCCTCGGCACTGCAGCCCAGTGTTGCATAGGTGACAATCCGGTCTGTGTCAGGCCCGAAGCGCAGCATCTTCAGTGGCGCAGAGCCAAGGAAGGTCAGCTGGGCTTCGCCGGGGTTGGACTCTTCAAAATAGGAGGAAAATGCTGCTCGGACTGCTTTGATAATCGCATTGCTATCGGGGCCGGCGGGAGGAATGGGGCCGGTTAAGTTATCGAACACGGGCGGTACTCCTTTGTTGAGGTGGTCGTTCTAGGCCGCAGGCGAAAGCTCAACGGCATCAGCCCACGTCGCATCGAGGTTCAAAGTCCGCATCCACGCATCAATGTTGTCACCGTGTGCAGCGATTGCGGCGCGTGCAGTCAGTGTGGTCTCGATAGCGAACTCGGTGAGTTCATCGCTAATCAGCCCTTGAGTGTGGGCCGCGACGAGCTCGTCGACATCTTCAACTCGAATCTGTGTGGCCGCATCGACAGGTAGGGGAGCAATGGCCTCAGGATCGGTCGGTGCCTGCAGGATGTCGAGATACAAATCGGTCATACGCCAGCACTGCGGATCAGTCCGGTCGATGCTGACAATATCGACGTAGCGTTGGTGTTCCACCTTCACGCCCGGGCGGAAGTGATAAATGCTGATGCGCAACCCTTCGTCGGCAAGCAGGAATGACTCAAGATATCCAAACTTTGGATGATCCATCCCACGGCGCATATAGAGGCGGCTGGGAGTGAGAGTTCGAAACTCGTCGACATTGCGCTGAAAGCCCTTGGGGTCGGTGTTGACCATTTCACGTAGGTCAAAGGTCTCGACCTTCGGAGGATGTGTGTCCTGACTCGAGCGAATCGGGGAGAGTGCAGGAGCTGCCGCGGTCGAAGCCGAAGTGGCCGGTGAAGTGGACATGCGAATACCTTAACGTGTGGGGGCTGCCTTTTTGGGCATAGAAAAGCCCTTTCTGCATACGTGATGCAAAAAGGGCTAGGGGAGAACTAGAAAAACTTAGTTCAGGCCGACCGGGAAGACACCGGCGGTCGGGGTGTAGCTGCAGTTGGTCGGACCAGGCTCTTCCTGAGTGGTGATACCGCCCTGCATGACAGCGATGACCACGCCCTTGCCCGTGTCAGCGGTGCCGTTGACAGCGCCCGGGCCCTCCTCGGCGTTGATGCCGTTGTTCTCCAGGGTGGTCTTGCCGTACTTGCCGTTAGCAACGTTGACCCAGTAGACATTCATCTCTGTGTCCTGCTGCTTAGCCAGCTGCTTGGTGCCCAGGCCAGTGAAGATGAAGCCAAGCTGGTTCTCCGGAACGCCAGGCAGAGGCAGGTCTGCCGGGCCCGGAACGGTAGTGGCCAGGCCGAAGGAACGACCTTCGCCACCGATGCACTTGTCAGCCACGGTCGGCAGCAGGAACTGGTTGGTCTTCGGGGCACCTTCCGGAACCTTGAAGCCCGGCTCGCCCTCGCCCTCACCAGTCAGGAAGTCAATTCCCTTGTTCAGTGCGCTGGAAATTTCCTCAGGAACGCCTGGGGAGTTAATGATGTCGCGCGCGTTGCCGTAGAGATTCGGCGAAGCGATGTTCAGGGAGTCCAGCGACGGGGAAGCAGAAGCGGCGGGAGTCATGCCCGCAGTGAGAATTGCAGCTGCACCCAAGGTCGCTGCGGCACGGCGCAGGAAGGAGCGTCCAGTCGAAACCACGGTGAAGAACCTCTCATTCGTGGGCTATTGGAGTCGGAATCAAAATTTCGGAATCGTTGCTCATCTTAGAACGACTCCAACGTGAAATGGAAAGATTTGAAAAAGAAATGTTCAGAATCTTCTCAGGGGATTAACGCACGGATTCCCGCGTGTCGCAAGTTAATTAGAGTGATTTTTGGTGTAGAACGAGATGATTGTGAAAATTGGGACTTCATGTATGCGTGTGGGGTTAATGGTGTTTCGCAGCGCGTAAGCGGGTGAAGTCAAGTCTCATCCCGTGGGGTTACAACTATGGCATTTGGTCACATGTGTCACATGGCGGGCTGAGAGATTGCCGTCGTGAAGCGTTGTGGCGTTGGCGGATATGCTGTTATGGCTGTCGGTAAAGCGGGGGTGCAGTAAGGGGGTAATTTATCCCTAAGGGTGGCGCGGCAGTGCCACTTTGCATGACGGATAGGTGCTCGGGGTTGTGAGAATCTCTGCCAGATGTGCAGGGCCATTAAGAAGGAGTACACTGTAGAACGCTTTATTACGCGTTGATGCGGGGCGTTAAGGCAGTCGTAAAGACAGTTCTTTAGAGCAAGGCCGTATCTTTTTCTTTTAGTCCTCTTAGCTTGTTAGGAGCTATCCGCCTGTGAGCGATACCGAGTTCCGTAATGTCGCCATTGTCGCACACGTCGACCATGGCAAGACCACTCTCGTGAACGCCATGCTGGAGCAGTCCGGCGTTTTCAGCGACCACGAAGAAGTTGCAGACCGAGTGATGGACTCTGGTGACCTTGAAAAGGAAAAGGGCATCACCATCTTGGCGAAGAACACCGCTATTCGCCGAAAAGGTGAGGGCAAGAACGGCGAAGACCTCATCATCAACGTCATTGACACCCCTGGTCACGCCGACTTTGGTGGCGAGGTGGAGCGCGCACTGTCCATGGTTGACGGCGTCGTGCTGTTGATCGACTCCTCTGAAGGTCCGCTGCCGCAGACCCGCTTCGTCCTGGGCAAGGCGCTTGCTGCCTGCATGCCGGTGATCATTGTCGTCAACAAGACTGACCGCCCAGATGCACGTATCGACGAGGTTGTCGAGGAAGCACAGGATCTGCTGCTCGAGCTAGCCTCCACCCTGGAAGACCCGGAAGCTGCAGAGGTCGCTGAGCGCAACCTTGAGCTGCCGGTTCTCTATGCCTCTGGTCGTGCCGGTAAGGCTTCGACCGAGAACCCGGGTAACGGCAACCTGCCGGAGTCCGAGAACCTGCAGCCGCTGTTCGACGTCATCACCGAGGTGCTCCCGGAGCCGTCCGCTGAGATCGATGCCCCGCTGCAGGCGCAGGTGACCAACCTGGACTCCAGCTCCTTCCTTGGTCGAATTGGTCTGATTCGTATCCACAAGGGCCGTATCCGCAAGGGACAGCAGATTTCGTGGATTCATTACGACTCCGAGGGCAATGAGCATGTCAAGAACGCGAAGGTCGCGGAGCTGCTGCGTACCGTCGGCGTGACCCGCGTACCTGCTGAAGAGGCCATTGCTGGTGACATCGCCGCTATCTCCGGTATCGACGAGGTCATGATCGGTGACTCTCTCTGTGATGCCGAGCATCCGGACCCGCTGCCGCGCATCCTGGTCGATGAGCCGGCTATTTCTATGACGATCGGCGTGAACACCTCGCCACTGGCAGGCCAGGGTGGTGGCGATAAGCTGACCGCTCGTATGGTCAAGGCCCGCCTGGACCAGGAGTTGATTGGTAACGTCTCGCTGCGCGTGCTGCCGACCGAGCGCCCGGATGCCTGGGAGGTGCAGGGCCGTGGTGAAATGGCGCTGTCCGTTCTGGTTGAAACTATGCGTCGTGAGGGCTTTGAGCTGACCGTCGGTAAGCCGCAGGTTGTTACCAAGACCGTCGACGGCAAGGTTCAGGAGCCGTACGAGCACCTGACGATCGACGTTCCAGAAGAGCACCTGGGCGCTGTCACTCAGCTGATGGCGGCTCGTAAGGGGCGCATGGAGCAGATGGGTAACCAGGGCACCGGCTGGGTGCGCATGGAGTTCCTTATTCCGTCCCGCGGTCTGATTGGCTTCCGTACCACTTTCATGACGGAGACCAAGGGCACCGGTATTGCCAACCACTACTCGGCCGGTTACGGCGAGTGGGCTGGTGAGATTAAGGACCGTCCGACAGGATCGTTGGTGGCTGACCGTACCGGCCAGATCACCGCTTACGCACTGATTCAGCTTTCTGACCGCGGCACCTTCTTCGTCGAGCCGGGTGACCAGGCTTACGAGGGCATGGTCGTTGGCCAGAATCCGCGTGATGAGGACATGGATATCAACATCACCAAGGAAAAGAAGCTGACCAATATGCGCGCAGCCTCGGCTGATGCGACCGTGACTCTGGAGAAGGCGCACAAGCTTTCCCTCGATGAGGCTATGGAGTTCTGTGGCGCTGACGAGTGCGTTGAGGTCACCCCGGAGGGCATTCGCGTACGCAAGCAGATCCTCAGCGCCACCGATCGCGCTCGCGCTCGTTCCCGCGCGAAGGCCATGAATAAGAAGTAATTCGGGTTGCTAGGGGACTGGGCCACCTGAAAACCAGTCTCGGGGTAACTGACTCGGTCAGGTGTCGAGTAATCTCGTGAATATGTTTATTCGCAGCCGTCGTCACGCAGCCTCTCGTCGATTTTTCGTAGCATCGACACTCTGCGTGACGGCGGCTTTGGCGTCTTCGTGCATGGCTCGCCCGTCGGACGCTCCGACTGTGCCCGGGCAGCAGGAAGCGCCGGTGCAACAGGAAGACACCGCTGACCAAGCCAAAAAGATGCGTGAAGTCACGGTCGGTGTCGACGAGTTTGTCGAAGGTTTCAATCCGCATTTGCTTGCCGACGTCTCCCCGGTGACCAGCCTGGTAGCGCGACTGACACTGCCTAGTGTTTTTACCCCTGCGCCGGTTGAGGGCGAGGCTGGTGACGCCAGTGCCTCCGCGCAAGCTCCCGGAGTGGTGGATAACGCTGCCAATGCTCGCTCGGCAGGAGCTCCCCAATGGCTGCTCAACTCCGACTTGCTGGATTCCGTGCAGGTCATCGAGAGTGATGACAGCAAAGACGGTGACGCCAGAAACGGAGCTGGAAACGGAAAAGCGGCCGATGTTGACATCACGGATCCGACGGTAGCGGCAGAGCATGTCCGCTACCGCATTCGAAAAGGGGCGCAGTGGAGCGATGGCACGCCAATCAGTGGCGAGGACTTCCGCTACCTATTTTCCCAAGTCACGTCCACGCCAGGATCGCTGGATACGGCGACTTATGAGCTGATTAAATCCATTGATGTCTCCGATGGTGGCCGTCAGATTGACGTGACGTTCACTCAGCCGATTACGCATTGGCAGCGCCTGTTTGCACATCTCTTGCCAGCGCATTTGATGCGGTCGAACACTGATGGTTTTTCCGAAGGGCTGGCCAGCCGTTTCCCGGCCTCCGGTGGGCAGTACACCGTCGAGTCGATGGATGTCGGCCGCAACATCATTCGACTGGTTCGAAATGACCGCTACTGGGGTGAGCAGCCAGCAGCCTCGGAGGTTATTACGCTGCGTGCCATGCGTAGTGCCATCGATGGTGCGGAGCAACTGCGGTCGAGGCAGATCCAGGCCGTGCAGGTCCGTCCGACGGAGACCTCTGAGCTGACGTACGGTCTGGTCCCCGGTGTTGCTGAGTTCTTCCATGAGCCCAACCGGGAACTGGTTTTCAGTACCAACCTCGCGTCGAGCAGGCTTGCCGACGAGTCCGTCCGCCGGGCCATTCTGCGCACCATCAACGTTGCACAGGTCTCAGAGGTGGCCACCGGACGCCGAATTGCAGGTGGTTCTGGTGACGGTGGTGACCAGGAGCAATCCGAGGCACCACAGGCCGGTTTTACTGAGGACAATCCGCTACGAATTGGCATCATTAGCGACGGTATAGCGGCACGCGCCGCGGCTTTTGCGGTCGCTGACCAGTTGACTGCAACTGGTATCCCCGCCACCGTTGTTTCGTATTCTCCGGCGGACATGCTGCGGTCTTCGTTGCCCTACGGAACTGTCGATGCCGTGGTGGCATGGGCAGAGCAGCCCAATTCCGTCCAGGCGGCCCGGGAACGCTATGCGTGTACGGAAGGCTCGGTGAGTTCGCTACCGCCGAAGGACCTGGACGAAGCAGGCGCAGAGTCGGCTGCCGAGTCTGAGTCAGAGGCCGAGTCTGAGTCTGAGGGCGTTGACAGTTCGACGAAGCCTGCGCCAAGCGGAGATCGGGAAAAGAGTGCTGAAGAACAGAGCTCGCTGGACGGGACAACATCGTCTGAGCAGTCCACATCTTCTACCTCAGCGGAACCGGCTGATCTCAGCGAAGTACCTGTCGCTCCGAAATCGGCTGCTCGGAGCGAGAATCTTTCCGGCCTTTGTGACCCGCAGGTTGATGAGCTGCTCGCTCCCGACAGTTCTGCGTTGCCCGCTGAACTTGCCGATATCATTGCTGGTCACAGTATCGAGCTGACCTTGGTGAAAGACGGCTTGCTGACGGTCGTCAGCCCGGAAATTACAATTACCGGACGGAAGGACTCTTCGCAGTGGACTGATGACCCAGTGTTGGGCCGCCTCGGTGTTCTGGGCGAGGTTCGCCGAGTCGCGACGCAAAGCGGGACTCGAGAATCGTCGGAGAATTCTCAACCGGGAGATAGTCCGCGCGAAGATACTGAGCAGGACGGTTCGGGTCAGAACCAAGAAGTCCGCGATAACGCCGACCAGGAGAACAAGGGGAAGTAAGAAAGCCCGTGAAGTTACTTTTTGTTCACGCACATCCAGATGACGAGTCCATTTGGACAGGTGGTTTGATTGCGGCTGCCGCGCGCTCCGGAGCGTCGGTAAGCGTAGTGACCTGCACGATGGGCGAGCTGGGAGAGGTCATCGGCGCGCCGTACCAAGGGCTAGTTGCTGATGAAGCTGACCAGTTGGGCGGTTTCCGCGTCGCCGAGTTGCGCTCGGCGCTGCGTGCGCTGGGGGCCAATGGCCCAGACAATGCGCCACGTTTCCTCGGTGGTGCCGGGCGTTGGCGTGATTCCGGTATGGCAGGGGACAAGGGCAATGAGCATCCCCGTGCGTTCATGAACTCAGGTGATGAGGCGGTCGCCCAGCTTCGCACCATCCTCGATGAGCTGCAGCCAGATGTGGTCATTACTTACGATGCCGATGGTGGCTATGGGCACCCGGACCACATTCGCGCGCACGATATCACTGTCGCGGCGTGCGGAAATCGCTTTCCGACGCTGTGGGCGGTCACCGATCGTGAGGCAATGGTGGCGGGGCTGGATGCCATTACCGTGGTGCCGGAGACCTGGCAGGCGTGCGATGTCGACGACTTCGCTACCGTGACCGGCCATTTCGAGGTTCAGCTGGATGACGGCGCTGTGGCTGCCAAGGTTGAGGCCATGCGCGCGCATGCGACACAAGTGTGGTTCGCCGATGGTTCCGTCAGTGAGGTCAATCCAGATGCTGTCTATGGGCAGACCGACGGCTCTGGTCATGCGCGAGCCGTCTGGGCGTTTTCCAATTTGCTGTGTCAGCCGGTGACGCCGACTGAGGCATACCGTTTTGGTACGGCGACTGCTGCGTCCCTGGAAGAGCTGGGGGAACTGGTGAATGTCCGATTGCTGCAGGACCCGGCAGCAAGTGCCGGCTCAGTGCCGAGCGCGGACCTGGCAGTGGAGGGGAGCGCGGACGATGAGTAACCCTCAGCCTCACGAAAGCGAAGACTTGATTAACGCTGCTGGCGGAAAGTTGAAGAACGAGCGCTTGAGTATTGAAAAGCGCACATTCGGGGATGAGCGCTATTGGGGGAATCCGGAACGTTCGCAGCCGCGCGAGAATTTCCATCAGGGCGAGGTCACGGTAGCGCTGGTCTGGCTGTCGCTGGCTGCGTTGGCAGCGTTGGTGATTGAAGTAGTTTTCCTCGGAGCGTGGATTACCATCGGCTCGGTTGCTATTCCGTTGCCGTGGACCATTCCGCTGGCCTATATTGCCAATCTGATCATTACCAACACAGCGTTGCTGTGGACTCGTGATCGCTCCAAAGCTGCAATTCCGACTGTCATCTGGGTGCTGGGTTTTGCAGGCATTCTGCTGTGGGCAGTGCTGCCCTTCGGTGGTGATTTGGCAATGGGGCAGTGGTTGCGAACAGTGCTGCTGCTTGTTTGCGGTGTGCTGGGCGGTGCCTGGCCACTGCGCCATCTGCGGGCACTCTAGCGAAAACTGCAGCGGATACTGCAGGAGACGGTGAGGAATTGATGCAGGGCAGGCCCGCATCAATGTGGCCCTTTCTGGAGCCAGTTGATAACAACACCCACGTTGGGTGTAGACTCCAATCTGAATATACCGCTCTGTCTATTTTGCTCTGTTTCTCGTCGGAACGGCATAATCGACAGATAGCGAAAGCCTCATCCCATATCTTGTGAGAAAGGTTCTTAAACCTAAAACCATGACTTACATCATTGCCCAGCCATGTGTTGACGTCCTCGACCGTGCCTGTGTTGAAGAGTGCCCGGTTGACTGTATTTACGAGGGCAAGCGCATGCTCTACATTCATCCTGATGAGTGCGTGGACTGCGGCGCTTGTGAACCGGTCTGCCCAGTCGAGGCCATCTTCTACGAGGACGATGTTCCGGATGAGTGGGTTGAATTCATCGATGCCAATGTCGACTGGTTCGATGAGCTGGGTTCCCCGGGCGGTGCCGCCAAGCTCGGCCCCCAGGACTTCGATGTGCCATTCGTGGCAGCTCTGCCGCCGCAGGCAGAAGACTAGAACCACAGAGGATTAAACCTATTTCTTTTCCCGGGAAGGACTTCATCACCGCCCATGTCAGCTGCCCGCAAGCGCGTAACTCCCGGTTCTCTTTTGCCTCAGTTTCCGTGGGATTCTCTCACGCAGGCGAAAGCCACTGCGGCTGCGCATGAAGAGGGCATGGTGAATCTCTCGGTCGGCACACCGGTCGATGAAGTCGCTCCGATAATCCGGCAGGGCCTTTCCGAAGGCGCTGCCGCGCCGGGCTACCCTCAGACCGTCGGCACGCCTGAGCTACGCGCGGCGATTGTTGCAGCGATGGCGCGGCGCTACGGCGTGACGGGACTGGAGTCAGCGGTCAACGGTGGCAATGTGCTTCCGGTCGTTGGCACCAAGGAAGCGATTGGCTGGCTGCCCTTTCTTCTCGGCGTAGGCGCGGGGCACACCGTCGTCATCCCCGAGCTGGCATATCCCACCTACGAGGTCGGCGTCCGTATCGCAGGCGCTGAGCTGCTGCGTGCCGACTCGCTGACGCAAATCGGTCCCGCCTCGCCGACGCTGATGTTCATCAATTCCCCGGGCAACCCCAACGGCAAGGTCCTCGGTGTTGAACACCTGCGCAAGGTGGTTGAGTGGGCGCGTTCTCGGGACGTCATTGTTGCCTCTGATGAGTGCTATCTGGGGCTCGGCTGGACTGAACAGCCAGTCAGTATTCTCGACCCGCGAGTGTGCGACGGTGATTTCACCAACCTGCTGGCTATCCACTCGCTGTCGAAGACGTCGAACATGGCGTCGTACCGCACCGGCTGGTTCGCCGGCGACGCGGACCTCATTGCCGAGCTGGTTTCCGTGCGCCGTCACATGGGGCTGATGATGCCGGGGCCCATCCAGCACGCCACGATCGCCGCGCTTAACGACGACTCCCACGAGGCCGAACAAAAGCAGCGCTACTGTGACCGTCGTGAAATTCTGCGCGATGCTCTGGTAGCCGCAGGTTTTCGTATCGACGACTCCGAGGGCGGGCTCTATCTGTGGGCTACTCGCGGGGAAGACTGCTGGCAGACGGTTGATTGGCTGGCCGAACGTGGCATCCTGGTCGCACCGGGTAGCTTCTACGGCCCCAAGGGTGCGCAGCACGTGCGGGTGGGGCTCACAGCGACGCTCAACGACATCGAAGTGGCGGCGGCGCGTATTCGCGGCTAGCCCGGCCAGATGTGCTGGCCCGAGTAGGCCCAATGCTGCAAACGGTGCCGACATCGGCATAGACCAAATCATGAAAAAGGGAGTGTGCCGTGGGACGTGCCGCAGGTAACCGAGATGCTTGGTGGGGCCTTGAGAAGAACCGTCAGACAGCGCAAGTCGATGCTGCCGCTCACGAGCGCGAGGAGTACATCCCCTTTGAGCCGGCAATTGTGGCCGACACCGATGAGTTTCTGGTCGTAGACAAGCCGCCTTTTCTGCCCGCAACCCCCAATGGCCGCATCGTGGCCAATACCGTGCAGGAGCGACTGCGACGTAGTCTCGGGGAACCGGAGATCGTGGCCGTTCACCGCCTGGATCTTCTGACCAGTGGGCTGCTGTTGCTTTCGCGGAATCCGGCTACCCGTGCGCGCTACCAGCAGCTTTTCCAAAACCAGGAAATCACCAAAGAATACGAATGCCTCACCGTGATGCCCGATGATTGGCATGTGGGGGAAACCCGAGACGTCACACTCCTGCTCGATCCCAACCCTGCGGGGCGCGGAGTAAAAGTCGTGGAGACCGACCATTCCGCTCGCGCTGCCGCGAAGAATCCCAAGTTCAAGCTCGCACGCACAACCGTGACCTTCCTCGGCCCGGTAGCAGCGGACATCGGCGATGTGCTGGCGAGCAGCAGTGGCGGTAGCGGTGGTGTGACCAGCGCCAGCATTCCGCTGCACGCAGTCGGCTGTGGTTGTGGGCATTGCGGCAGCCGCATGCAGGTGGGGCACTGGCGGCTACAGCCCCATACGGGCCGCACGCATCAGCTGCGGGCGACGATGGACTGGCTAGGCTATCCGATCCTCGGTGAGGATACCTATGGCCGGGAAGCGGGGGCGCAGGGGCCGTCGGCAAGCGCGAGTGGCGTGCCAAAGTACACGCCGCAGTTGCGATTGACGGCGACCGCGCTGGCCTTTGTCGACCCCGTCACTGGTGAGCGACGTGCATACCGGAGCGCGCGGACTATCGCGGCCCCGGCAGACGTGCCGACCACCCCTTAGTTAGCGTGCAGCTCCGCGCTGAGCTTCACCTTTTCAGCAGCCCACGGCACAACCTCGACTGCACCAGAGAGCGAGTTGCGGCGGAAGAGCATATTCGATCCGCCCGAGAGCTCGCGGGCCTTGAGCGTCTTCTTCACACCGTCTAGGGCAACGAGGCACTTGGTGCCGGCAGTGATGTAGAGCCCGGCTTCGAGTACGCAGTCATCGCCGAGCGAGATTCCGAGTCCAGCGTTCGCACCGAGTAGGCATCGCTTGCCGACGGACACAACTTCCTTACCTCCACCGGATAGTGTGCCCATGATGGACGCACCACCGCCGATATCGGAGCCGTCGTCGACGACGACCCCCTGAGAGATACGGCCTTCCACCATGGAGTGTCCAAGCGTGCCTGCGTTGAAGTTGACGAAGCCCTCGTGCATGACTGTGGTGCCCTCTGCGAGATGGGCTCCAAGGCGCACGCGGTCAGCGTCACCGATGCGAACTCCGGTGGGAGTGACGTAGTCGACCATGCGGGGGAATTTATCGATGGAGTAGACGGTGACAGGCCCGCGGCGTGACAGCTTGGCTCGGGTTACCTCGAAGCCTTCGACAGCACAGGGGCCAAAATTCGTCCACACCACATTGTTGAGCTTGCCGAAGATGCCGTCCAGGTTGATGCTGTTGGGGGTGGCCAGGCGGTGGGACAGCAGATGGAGACGCAGGTAGGCATCGATGGTGTCGACTGGTGCGTCTTCGAGTGAAGCGATGGTAGCTGTGACCAGACGGCGTGTGGTGCCACGGTCCGCATCGGCTACGGCCAGGTCTGCGAGGTAGGTGAAATCTTCGGGCAGCGCGTCGGCGTCGATGGTTCCGGTCGTGGTGGAGGTTGCCACGCCCTCTTCGATGAGCTTGGGGGCGGGGAACCAGACGTCGAGAACAGTATCGTTGTTAAAAGTGGCAATGCCGGTAGCTTGTGCTCCAAATTTCATGGAAAACAGGCTACCGGCATATCCCTATCTATGAAAAGTGTTCCGCAAATGTGTAGCAAGGAAATGTTCGGATAGGGGTAGCAGGGTGGTTAGGCCCTGCAGTCAGTTGCTAACGGCTAGTTGCTATCGCTGGACTCGAGAGCCTCGCGGGCCGCGGTGCGGCTCTTCTTAGTCAGTGCAGCGAGCACCGCGAGGAACGCAGTGACACACACAACGGCGATAACCTGCTGGCGAGCACCAGAATCGGTGAGCATGCCAACAGCGAGGCCCAGAATCAGGATGACCGCTACCCAGGACAGTGCCGGGTAGGCCCACATGCGAACGGAAAGCTCGTTGTTGGCCTCCATCTGCGGGCGCAGCTTAATCTCGGACAGAGCGATGACCAGCCAGATCACCAGCAAGCAGCCGCCGACAGCGTTTAGCAGGAAGACCAGGACGCTCGAGCCGTCGAAGACAACCTGCAGACCGACGGAGACGAAGGCGAAGACCATCGACATGATGACCGCACGGTTCGGAACTGCGCCTTCATTGGTGTGGGCGAAGAAGCGCGGTGCCTCACCGCGGGTGGACATCGAGTAGACCAGGCGAGAGGTTGCGTAAATCTGAGCGTTGAACGCGGACAGCAGTGCCAGAACGATAATGGCCTCCATGAAGCCAACGGCACCCGGAATGTTCGCCTGCTTCAGAACCTGGGTGAACGGCGACTCAGCTGCGGAGTCAGCGCCGTCAATCTGGGAGTACGGCAACAGCAGGATGATGACGGTCACGCAGCCCAGGTAGAACACAGAGATGCGGAAGATTACCGAGCGGACAGCAGCAGCGATGGAACGCTGCGGATCTTCAGCCTCAGCAGCGGCAATTGTGACAATCTCGATACCGCCGAAGGCGAAGGCCACGGCCAACAGACCAGCGGCAATGCCGGACACGCCATTCGGGAGGAATCCGGACTCGGCAATATGCGTCGTACCGACGAAGCTGGTGCCTGGCAGCAGACCGAAGAAAAGAAGAACGCCAATGACCAGGAACGCGATAATCACCGCGACCTTGATGAACGCGAACCAGAACTCGAACTCGCCGAAACCGCGCACATTCGCCAAATTCACTACAGCGAAGAAGACAACACAGATCAGGCCTGGAATCCAGCCCGGAATACCGAACCACGCACCCATGATGGCACCGGCACCGGTAATTTCAGCGCCGAGCACCATGATGAGCATGAACCAGTAGAGCCAGCCGAGGACAAAGCCAGCCGAGGAACCAAAGGCCATCTCGGCATAGGTGGAGAAGCTACCCGGTGTCGGGCGGGCAGCGGCCATCTCGCCGAGCATCTGCATGACGAGGACGACAATGAAGCCAGCGATGACATAGGAAACTAGAACACCCGGGCCAGCTGCCTTAATGCCGACGCCCGTACCAAGGAAAAGACCGGCACCGATTGCGGAGCCAAGACCCATCATGGTCAGGTGTCGAACCTGCAGCCCCTTGCCCAGCTGAGCTGTCTCGCCGGAGGTGGAGGTAATTTGCGATTCGGTCATGTCGCAAACATTACCTCGCTGATAACAGGGGCAATAACCGTATTACGGGTTTACCCCCATTCACCGTTTTGGGGTCAACTAATGTGCCTTCACGAGCACCGAAAGTAGGTTATCCGGCCAGCTCATCCGGCACGTCGGCAAGCTGAGCGAAAGCAGCGGCACCTTCGTCATTGCCCGGGCGTTCCGTGCGGCGGACGCACACCGCCGAGTGGTCCGGGTGATGGTAGAAGTGCATGTTGTCGCGGCCCGAAATTTCCCATGCCTGAATACGGCGGTTCTCCGCGGGGACATCGATGGGCGTATCGGGGGCAATGAGGATGCTTCGGTCAATAATGCAGTCATTGCCGAGGCTGACGCCGACGGTGCCGGCCGCGATATCGATGTGGCAGCGCTCGCCAACCGTGAGCGGCTTACGCTGACCGGAATCGTCATGAGCGGCAATGATGGAGGCCGACAGTCCCACCTTCGTGTGCGCGCCAATGACGACACCGGAGGATAGACGTCCCTCAATCTTGCATGGGCCCAGAGTGCCCGAGTTCAGCGAGACAAATCCCTCGCGCAGTACGGACGTACCCGGTGCCAAGTAAGCGCCCAACCGCACGCGCTCGGCCTCTGCAATGCGCACACCGGCGGGCAGCACATAATCGACCATGCGCGGCATGCGGTCGATGGCGTAGACGTGAATCAGACCGCGGACGCGCAAGTGGGTGCGCAGTTGCTCGAAGTTGTCCGGCAGACATGGCCCCTTATTGGTCCACGCCACCACATGGAGTAGCTCGTAGAGCCCCTTGGTGTTTAGCTGGTGCGGCTTGACCAGGCGGTGGGAGAGCAAATGCAGGCGCAGGTAGGCATCGTGCGGGTCGACAGCAGGCTTGGACAAATCCTCAATGGACGTGCGCACTGCCACCTGCTCCACGCGGCGATCCTCGTCCAAAATCACCTGACGAAGCAACTGTGGGGTCAAATCAGCGGCGCCGAGCCGGTGAGTGCTCGATTCTACGACCTCATCGCTTAACTGAGGTGCGGGAAACCAAGTATCGAGAACTGTACCGTCCATTGCGATATTGGCGATTCCCGTAGCGACAGCACCAGATGTAATCATGATTCTTAATATTAGTATCCCTTAGAGGAATCTTCGCGGAAGGATGAACTATGCCCCTAGCTGGCCTTGAAAGCACACAGAAAATGAAGCAGTGGTTCTTAGTGAGCCTCATCATTGCTGTCAGTGTGCTCGGACTCGGCTTCGTCCTGGCCTTGCCGGTGGTCTTCTACGTGGGATTCGCACTGCTGAGTGCCTGGATTCTTGCCGTAGCCAGCTTCTTTGGTTTCGTTCTGCCGCCGCGAGCAATGCCAATTGGCGCAGTCGGTGTGGCTATCGCCGCAGTGGTTGCGCTCATTGCGCCGAACCGTCTTGTGCTGGTTATCGCAGTTACCATCGCGGTGGGGCTCGGCGGTGGCATGATTGCCCGCCTTTTGCTGGAGCGCAAGAACCGCGATCAGCAGGCACGCATCGATGCCCTGCCGATGTGGGAGCGCGATGAGCTGGGCGATGTCGCCGAAACGCTTCGTCCTGCTTATCGACGAGACATCGATCCCACCCCAGTGCAGCTGCCACATGCAACGGCCAAGATTGTCGCGGCCGTCTGTAAGCCGCTGGCCGGTTCTACGGTGATTGTCAGCACGAATGAGCTGCGTCCGGTAATTGCGGTCTATGGCTCCCGTGTAGCTGTGGTCTATGGTCCCGGCGCGGGCGTTGTCGAGGAGGATGGCGGAAACGGAGAGGCGACCGATTCTGCAGGGGAGGAGCGGGCGCTGGGGTCGTCGGCAAGCGAAACTCCGGAGGCAATCATTGCCCAAACTCTCCCGGAAGGAGCGAAAACCCTGGTCTTTGAGGTGGCTGATGGGCTCAAGCGCCCGGCGGAGGGGAGAATTGGTGTGACCTCCGCCGAACCGCATGAGCTGGCGCTGTTCCTCGGCGGTGGCGCGCCCGCCAATGGAGATGCGATCAATGGTCGTGCGGCGCATATTCATCACAAAATTCTGGTTTCGCTGGCGCACAATGGTTTGTACGCTTAATTGATGTGAAATCGAAGTTAAATCTGCTCCAAGATCCTGTAGACCTCACGGCGGCACTGGTGGACATCGAATCGGTGTCCCACAATGAGACCGCGATAGCGGATGCCGTCGAGGCGGCATTGCGTGAGGTCGCGCAGGCAGATGAGTCGATTGAGGTCCTGCGCATTGACAACAACGTGATTGCGCGGACCCATCGGGGGTTGCCGCAGCGCGTGATTTTGGCAGGACACCTGGATACGGTGCCGACTGCGGACAATGTGCCCTCGACGCGTGGGGTAGACGCGCAGGGGCGAGACACACTGTTTGGGTGTGGAACTGTGGACATGAAAAGCGGTGACGCGGTCTACCTGCATGCTTTTGCGACGCTGGCGGCAAGCCAGGAGTTGCAGCGCGATCTGACGCTCATCATGTACGAATGCGAAGAAATCGCCGCGGAGTTCAACGGGTTGCGGCACTTGAGTGAGTCGCATCCGGAGCTCCTGGCTGGCGATGTCGCTTTGCTGGGCGAGCCCAGCGGCAATGTCATCGAAGCCGGCTGCCAGGGCTCTATTCGCCTGCGTCTGACCGCGCACGGCACACGTGCACACTCGGCTCGGGCGTGGCTCGGCGACAACGCCGTGCACAAGTTAGCACCGGTGCTGTCACGCATTGCCGCCTATGAACCGCAGACCGTGGATATCGACGGCTTGGCCTACCGCGAAGGGCTCAACGTCGTCTGGCTGGAGGCCGGGGTTGCCACCAATACGCTTCCCGACGAGGCGGTGCTGCGAGTCAACTTCCGATTCGCGCCCAACCGCAGCGCCGATGAGGCCATGGCACACTTCCGCGAGGTGCTGGGACTCGACGAGTTTGCGGCCGAGGACCTCACCGTCGATGTCGAGGATGTGAGCCCTGGGGCACTACCGGGACTGCATGCGGCTGCTGCGAAGGAGTTGGTTGCGGTCGCAGGCGACGTCGTAAAGCCCAAGTTTGGGTGGACCGATGTGGCGCGTTTTTCCGCGCTCGGCATTCCTGCAGTGAACTTTGGCCCGGGTGATCCGGCGTACTGCCACAAGAAGGATGAGCAGATTCCGGTCGAGTGCATTACGGCACTGTGGGAGGACCTGCGGCGGTACTTGACCACCGCGCCGGTGGCTGGGTGAGCCTAGAATCACACCCTGCCCTCGCTGAGCGGGTGCGCGTATGTCATTGCTGGCATACATTGTGAGGTTATGAAACCTGTACGTACTCCGTCCCCAGCTAAGCGCCGTGCACTCCGCGGCCCAATCGCGATTCGACAGGCGGGCGAACCGCAGGCGTCTACGACCGACCGCAGGCTGTTGTCACACAATCCGAACACGGACTGGCTGCACAACGACACCTGGCGTGTGCTGCGCATTCAATCGGAATTCGTTGACGGCTTTGGTGCGTTGGCGGAGATTCCGCCGGCGGTGACGGTGTATGGTTCGGCGCGCTTGCCGGAGGACAGCCCGTACTACCAGTGGGGCTTCGACCTGGGCAAGGCGCTGGCGGAGGCGGGTTACGCGACCATCACTGGCGGCGGCCCGGGCATCATGGAAGCCGCCAACCGCGGCTGTTACGACGCCGACGGCCTGTCCATTGGGCTGGGCATTGAGCTGCCGCACGAGCAGCACTTGAATGACTGGGTCGACCTGGGCATGAACTTCCGCTACTTCTTCGTGCGCAAGACCATGTTCCTGAAGTACTCGCAGGCGTTTATTTGTCTTCCGGGTGGTTTCGGCACGCTCGATGAACTCTTTGAGTCACTGGTGATGGTGCAGACCGAGAAGGTGGAAAATCACCCAATCGTGCTGCTGGGCACTGAGTTCTGGTCGGGGCTGGTCGATTGGATGCGCGAGAAACTCGTGGCCATGGAGCTGATTTCTCCGACTGATATGGACCTTTTCCTGGTCACCGACTCCATTGAAGAAGCGGTCGAGTACATCGAGGCCGCGCACGAAAAGTTGATGGAAGAGTGTGAGCCGACCTCTGACGTTCCCGAAAAGCTCCGCCGAGTCCGTCGCTTCAGCGAGAGGTAAGACGCTGTGCGGAGTTTTTATCAGGACTCCGCGGTGTCGACGGTGATGGCCATCGTCAATCGCACCCCGGATTCCTTCTATGACCGTGGCGCAACGGCTGCGGAGGAGGTCGCGCTTGCTCGCGTCGACGAAGTTGTTGCGGCAGGCGCAGGCATTGTCGATATTGGCGGTGTCAAGGCTGGTATCGGTGCGGAAGTAACTGTTGCCGAGGAGATCGAGCGCGTGGTGCCGACCATCGCGAAGGTTCGCGAACGCTATCCTGACCTGCACATTAGCGTCGACACCTGGCGCGCCGAAGTCGGGGAAGCCGCCATCAAAGCTGGCGCCAACCTCATCAACGACACTTGGGCAGGCCATGACCCGGAGCTGCTGGAAGTCGCTGGCGCCCACGGGATGGGTTACGTCTGCTCGCACACCGGTGGAGCACTGCCACGCACCAATCCGGTTCGCGTGCGTTACGACGACGTCGTGGACGATGTCATCTCAGAAACCGGCAAGCTCGCCCAGAGGGCAGTGGACGCTGGCGTGCCGGAGGACCGCATCCTCATCGATCCCACCCACGACTTTGGTAAGAACACCTACCACGGCCTCGAGCTTCTGCGGCGCTGCAATGAGCTCGTGGCTACAGGCTGGCCGGTGCTCATGGCGCTGTCGAATAAGGACTTCGTCGGTGAGACTTTGGACCGCCCGGTCGAGCAGCGTGTGCCCGGCACCTTGGCTGCGACCGCCCATGCGGCAGCTGCCGGTGTTGCGGTGTTCCGTTCGCATCAGGTGTCCGAAACTCTTGATGTTTGCCGTATGACTCTGGCTATTTCCGGTGATTTTGCGCCACTGCATCCGGTGCGTGGGCTGGTGTAAGGGGCGTAGTTTGAGGCGCTCCACCCATGCCGCTGCGTGAAACAAAGGACTATGATGAAGAGAAGTAGTCGAAAATGCCGACAGGGATTCTAAACCGGGATCTTGAGCCGGGGTCGTAGACCGAGGTCTTGAACCGGGATTGTCAATCTCCTGGCTACCACAGCCGAGCTGGGGTGGCTGGTCGTCTCCTGCATCGACATTGTCTTAGAACGAAGGAGTTCACATGGCAGCAATGAAGCCGCGTACCGGTGATGGTCCGCTGGAGGCAGTTAAAGAGGGCAAGAAGATTGTAATGCGCGTCCCCGCAGATGGTGGTGGGCGCCTGGTGGTGGAACTGTCCCCGGAGGAAGCCAAGGAGCTCGGTGCAGAGCTTGTAGCAGTAGTGGAGTAGCAGAGTAGTGGGGTAGTGGCCGGGCCTGTCCGGTTTTGACCCAGCGGCGACCTACACCACTGGTGTAGGTCGCCTTTTCTTCTTCAGGTGATAACGGCTCGAATGAGGGTTTATGAACAAAAAGTACGGGCTGCAAATGTGAAACTGTGCGAGTTTATGACACTTTCAAGCCAGTTTTCGGGCAATTTTTGTCATAAACGTAGTCAGTAACTCGCATTGGAGTTACTTGGCTGAGCTCGTCACGGGCTAAGATAGTGAAAATTATTTTTCTAGCTCAGTTTGAGGAGTGACCGACGTGCTAGCTGACATCATTGATGTGCTTGCTGACCCCATCGATGGCACTGATTTGAAGTTTGGTGATGCCGAACGAATGACTCTGAAGTCCGAATCCGGACATAGCTATGATGTCGCCCGCCAGGGTTACGTTACGCTCGCCGGTGGGGCTGGTCTGCGCTACACCGGCGATGACGCCAAGATGATTACCGCCCGCGAGGAGTTCCTCTCTGGTGGCCACTATGCTCCATTCGTTGAGGCAGTTACAGGCAACGTCCAGGACGTGCTTGACGACGCCAACGTGTCCGAGGCCGCCAGCCCAGTCATCTGCGAAGTCGGTGCGGGCACTGGTTACTACCTCGCACACACGCTGGACAGCATTCCCAATTCCCGTGGCGTAGGCATTGATGTGTCTGTGCCGGCCGCCAAGCACCTGGCCAAGAGCCACCCGCGCCTCGGCGCCGTTGTAGCCGATGCGTGGGCGCGTCTGCCGCTGCGTGATGGCTCCATCGATGCGCTTACAGTCGTCTTCGCACCTCGCAACGCGGAGGAGTTCGCTCGCGTGCTCAAGCCGGGCGGCCAGGTTGTGGTTCTGACTGCCACCACTGGTCACTTGGGTGAGCTTCGTGAGCCACTGGGCATCATTGATGTCGAGCGCGGCAAGGTCGAGCGCATGATTTCCCAGGCAGAGGGGCACCTCGTGCCTGTTGGCGACCCGGAGCTGGTGGAGTTCGGTATGAACCTCAACCAGGGTGCAATCGCCGCGCAGATCGGTATGAGCCCGTCGGCACGCCATATTCATCCGGAGGTGCTGCAGGAACGCATTGCGGCGCTACCTGCAGAGATGCACGTCACCGCCCGTGCCTACGTCACTCGTCTTGGCCGCCCGGGAGACTAGCGTTTACTCCTTGACCTCGGTTTTGTGAATCTGCTCATCCAGGTCTTCCGGATCCAGGTCAGCATCCGAGAATTCCGCCGTTAGCGGAAGGCGAAGCTGCAGGTCAGTGCCCGGGCACAACTCGATAGTGCCCGAGCGCAGCTTAAAGTCCAGCACATGCCCGCCGCCGGTGCCGCCTTCCGCGAGGAAGTGCACATGACAGCCGGGCACCGAAATCCCCTTCTCGTAGACCGGCGTGCGGAAGCCCGCAATCGTGCCCCGCAGGTTCTCGAAATCAACCGACGCGTCTTCTTCCGTCGCATCAACCATCTTCTGGTACGGCTTTTCCTGCTTTACGACGGTTCGAGTCTTCACCCACTCAAATTCGCCGGTAATCCGCAGTGCGTACATAAAGTTTTGGCTCGGCACCAGGGAATCGATGATGGGGCTAATTTCCTTGCGAGTCAGGTTTTCCGGCGCATCCATCACCGTGTGAGGAACGAAGTTGGTGACCACCGTGTAGGGGCTGCGCTGATCCATGGTGGCCCGGGTCGCGGAGCCGTCGTGACGCACCTGCCAGCAGACACCGTCGAGGATTACCATTTCGCCATCGAGACCGTCGAAGGTGCCGATGCCGAAGTTGCCATGACCAAGGATTTCGCCAATGGTCATCTCGCCGTCGTAGATGCCATCGAGCAGTGCGGACATCAGTGAGTTTTGGAAAATTGTGTGTCGGACCGTTGGAAAATTCTCGTGAGTGGTCATGGAAGCCATTATATTCGCGGTGCTTGTGGCTCAGTTTGTTCGGCGTTTTCGGTCCGATGGTGTGGGAGGACTCTGCGGCACGAAGAACGCCCTGCGGAAAAATCCACAGGGCGTGATTTGGTGAATCGAGCGGTTGGTTCTACTTCGGCTGGATGGTGACTGATACGTGGTCAGCAGTGGAGACGATATGAACCGTCTGGCCATCGGCAGCGACAGCGGCGTGGCCACCCTCGACATTCACTGTGAACCCATTCGGGAAGTTAATTGAGGGCACAACGAGCTCGCTGGTGGAACCAGGTGCGAAAGATCCGGTGCCATCGACGCGGTTATTGTTCCAGCTGGCCTGGTAGACACGGGTGTCGTGGTTCCAGTCAGTAGCTTGCGGGGTGCCTGCGACCGCCCGCAGGTGTGGAGCGGCGAGGATGGTCATCTTGTCGCGGTTGAAGGCATCGGCACCTACGGGTCCTGGATCAGTCGGGTCGAAGACCATGCCCTGTTCCTTCTGGTTCTGCGTCGTCGGGTCGTCGCATCCGCAGTAGGACCAGTACTGCCAGCCGACCATGTGGCGGCGGGCAAGCGAAACTACGCCATTGAGGGTATCGGCATCGTCGGTGGCGCCGAACTCGGACAGCAGTGTGGCCGAGCCGTTACCGGATGAGACGATTTCCGCATTGTCGAAGGTACGACCATCGAAAAAGTCACAGCCCGTGTAGGTGTTGAACAGGGCATTCGTGGTGCAGTAGACATGCCAGCTGAGGGCCGTACCAGCGGTTTCAGGAACCTTCGGGGCTGCCGGATTGGTGTTCAATCCGGTATTCCACATGGAGTAGGGCTCGTAGTGGACAATAGCGTCCGGGTCCTTGTCGACAATCTGATTGGCAGCCTTCTGGTGCAGTTCATCGAGCTTTTCCTTAGCCGGACCACAGTCGCCGAGAGCCAAATAGCACAGTGGGTATGCCGAGCCTGGCCACGGTTCATTTATGATGTCGTAGCCCATCAGTCCCGGCATTTTGCCAAGGCGTTTGGCGACATGGCCCCACATGGCTGCGTAACGCTCCTGCAACCCAACGCCGCCCGGTCCTTTGCGGTTATTCAGGAAGTTGTCGTATGCCCTAATGAGGCCGATATTGAGGGCCTGGTTAGCGGGGAAGCCAACCTTCAAGAGGCTGGGAACGCCGTCGTCAATGACAGCCCAATCCGGGGCAAATTCGCCTTCGAACTTCTCGTTGTACATGTCCTGGTGGGCATCGACCAAGACCGCGATTCCACGCTCAGTGAGCATGGAGATAGTGCGGGCAATGGAATCCAGGTATTCGTCGTTGTACTCGCCGGGCTTTGGCTCTACTGCTTTCCAGATAATGCCGACTCGCATGGAGTCGAAGCCCTGCTGCACGAGCCAGTCAGCATCGTCCTCGTTAAAGCCTCCGGCCTCTGGGGTGTAAGGATCGTGCTTGTAGACGATGTTCGATCCCTGAGTGAGGAAAGCACGGCCGTCACCGTCGGTAAACCAGCGACCGGACTGTCCAAGAGGACCACGCTCGGTGATGGTAGCGGTACTAGGGGATGGGGCTACTTCTGTAGCGAGCGCCTGATGCGGCACTGCACCCGCTAGCGCTATGGCAATGGCGACACCAACTGCTGCCACCTTCTTAGTGAATCTCATACTCAGTATGCTATTGACCAGTAATGATAAATTCAGCCAAAACTCAAATTAGGTTTAGAAAAAGTGGGCAAAGGCATAAGTAAATGTCCTGAACGGGGTTAGTAAAAAGGCTAAGAAAGGCCCACCGCTTCCTCTTCGGAAGCGATGGGCCTTTGAGGAGACTTCGTCCACCGCGCAGCCGTGGCGTCTTGCGGACAGCCTGCTATATCAAAGACTTATAGACCTCGACGGTCTGCTGAGCGATGTTCTCCCAGCTAAACACATCTTCAGCGCGCTTCTTACCCGCCTGGCCAACCTTGGCAGCGCGGTCACGGTCGGCAACCATGTTGTTGACAGCGGCAGCGATTCCACGCTCGAAGCCCTCCGGATCGGACTCTTCGTAGTGAACCAAAGTGCCGGTTTCGCCATCGACGACAACCTCCGGAATACCGCCGACATCAGAGGCGACAACTGCGGTGCCACATGCCATAGCCTCGAGGTTAACGATGCCCAGAGGCTCGTAGATGGACGGACAGACGAAGGAATCCGCGGCCGTCAGGATCTCCTGAATCTTCTCCTTCGGCAGCATGTCCTGCACCCAGAAAATGCCATCGCGCTTCTCCTGGAGGTCATGGACGAGCTGCTCAGTCTCCTTCGCGATTTCCGGGGTGTCCGGAGCGCCGGCGCACAGAACGAGCTGCACACCGTCGTCGAAAAGCGATGCGGCCTTGACCAGGTGAGCGACACCCTTCTGACGGGTGATGCGGCCGACGAACGCGACCATCGGGCGAGACGGGTCAACGCCGAGCTCCTCCAGGACAGACCAGCCGTTCTGTTCCTTGGACTCTTCCCACGTCGGGCGCGGGTGCCACAGCTCGGTGTCGATACCGTTCAGGACAACGTGAACCTTGTCGGGGGAGATACGCGGGTAGGCGTCCAGGATGGCGTCCTTCATGCGCGCGGAAACAGCAATGACAGCGTCTGCGTACTCCATAGCATTGCGCTCGGACCAGCTGGAAACGTCGTAACCGCCGCCGAGCTGCTCGCGCTTCCACGGGCGGTGCGGCTCCAGTGAGTGCGCGGTTGCCACATGCGGAATGCCCTTGAGCAGACCAGTGAGGTGACCGCCCAGGCCTGAATACCAGGTGTGAGAGTGGACGACATCAATGTCGGTTGCCGCGGCGGCATTTGCCATGCGCAACCCCGTGGACAGCGTCTTAATCGAGGCGTTGGCATCCTTCAACTCCGGGTCAACGCCGTGGACATATACATCCGCCTCATCGCGAGGAGCACCCATGCAGTGCACATCGACGTCAACGCCGTCGAGGCCGCGCATGAAACGAGTCAGTTCAGTTACGTGAACACCTGCTCCGCCGTAAATCTCCGGAGGGTATTCCTTGGTCATCATGGCAACACGCATAGTTCCAGCGTAACCAGATTTGACAATTTCCGTCGCTTGATATGCCTGGGTGTGGGTAGCGGGGAGGGGAGACTGGCAGCGAGGAACGTAAATCGCATATAGGTTGGTTGGTGTGAGGAGTCAACCACATGTTTTGTCCATTGTCCTTGCCGGTGGCGAAGGCAAGCGTCTCTTCCCGCTGACGGAAGACCGCGCTAAGCCCGCCGTGCCTTTCGGTGGTAGCTATCGGCTTATCGACTTCGTGCTGTCGAACCTGGTCAACGCAGGTTTCTTGAAGATCTGTGTGCTGACCCAGTACAAGTCCCACTCGCTCGACCGTCACATTTCGCAGGCGTGGCAGCTGTCCGGCATCACCGGCCAGTACGTCACCCCGGTGCCGGCTCAGCAGCGTCTGGGCAAGCGCTGGTTCACCGGTTCGGCGGACGCGATCCTGCAGTCGCTGAACTTGGTTTATGACGAGGATCCGGAGTACGTCATCGTCTTCGGTGCCGACCACGTCTATCGCATGGATCCGCAGCAGATGCTGGAGGCCCACATCGAGTCTGGCGCTGGCGTGACCGTCGCTGGTATCCGCGTCCCGCGTTCTGAGGCCAGCGCATTCGGTGTCATCGATGCCGATGACAACAACCGAATCACCGAGTTCCTGGAGAAGCCGGCTGATCCGCCCGGCACCCCGGATGACCCGAACTCGACGTTCGCGTCGATGGGTAACTACATCTTCACTACCTCCGCGCTTATCGACGCTATTAAGCGTGACTCGGAAGATGAAAACTCCGACCATGACATGGGCGGAAACATCATTCCGATGCTGGTAGAGGAGGGTGAAGCTTTCGTCTGGGACTTCAAGGACAGCTACGTTCCGGGTGAGACCGAACGTGACAAGGGCTACTGGCGTGATGTCGGTACCATCGATGCCTTCTACGAGGCCAACATGGACCTGATTTCCGTCCACCCGGTGTTTAACCTCTACAACAAGAAGTGGCCAATCCACACCTTCTCGGAGGAGAACCTGCCTCCGGCCAAGTTTGTCCAGGGCGGTATTGCTCAGGCTTCGATGGTCGGTGCTGGTTCGATTGTCTCCGGTGGTACGGTCCGCAACTCGGTGATTAGTACCAACGTTGTGGTCGAGGATGGCGCGACGGTGGAGGGCTCGGTTCTCTTCCCAGGCGTTCGCGTCGGCCGCGGAGCAGTGGTTCGCCACGCGATTTTGGACAAGAACGTTGTAGTTTCCGACGGCGCCATTATCGGTGTCGATCCGGAGAAGGACGCAGAGCGCTTCAAGGTCAGCGCTGGTGGCGTTGTGGCCGTTGGTAAGAACCAGGTTATCTAGGCTGGTTGAGTCCGAGCGGCTGCAAAAGGGCACGTACCGTGGGGTACGTGCCCTTTTTCTTCTAACCCTTTTTGCTACCTAGTTGCTACCTAGCCCCAAAACCGGCAGCCCCAAAAATTATGGGCTGCACGTGTGGCTACGGGCTTCGCCTGTGAATACGGGCATGGGCTGCAAATGTGAAACTGTGTGAGTTTATGACACTTTCAAGCCATTTTTCGGGCCATTTTTGTCATAAACGCAGTCAGTAACTCGCATTGGCCCGCCGCCGCGAGCCATAAACGCAGTCAGTAAGTCGCAGTGGCCCACCGCCGCCAGCCGGCCGGCCAACAGTAGAAAACTACTTCTTCACCAGCACAGTGGTGCCAGCTGCTAGGGGCAGGCGCATCACGTAAGCGTCGTCAAGCTGGAGCATGTATTCGTCGGCTTCGCGGGCAGCGACGGTGTCACGGTCAGTGCGTGACGAGTCAGCAACAGTGCCGTCGAGGAGCGCGCCGGTCAGGACGAGCGCGCCGCCGGAGCGAAGCAGCGGCCAGGCCTTTTCCTGGGCAGCGCGGAGGATTGCCGGGGCGACGTCCAAGTAGACCAAGTCGTAGGAGTCGGCGGCCAGTCGATCCATGACCTCCAGCGGATGCGAGGGCAGGAAGCGCTGTCGGTTGGGGCGGATGCCTGCGGCTCGGAAAGCGGACTTTGCCAGAGACTGGTGCTCGAGCTCAGGGTCGATGCAGGTGAGAACGCCGTTATCGCCGAGCCCGGCGGCCAGGTGCAAACCGACTACGCCTGCCGCAGGCGATGCGATGACAGCGGCGGGGTGACCGTCGCGGCGAGCACTGGTCAGAGCCATGAGCGAGGTCAAAGCGGCGCCGGTCATCGTATCGGGGACGGCAACTCCGTATTCGCGAGCGCTCTCTCGGGCGCTTTCAAGGGCCTCGGAGACTACGGTCGTGTTGTTGACGTGCTGTGCAATAGCGTCACGTGCGGATAGCGGGGTAGCAGAAGAACTCGTTTCGGACACGCTCTATAGCGTAGGAAAAAACTTCGGGCAGGGTAGCGGGGCGCGCCGGTCAGTGCCGGACTAGGTGCGTAAACAAGCCTCAAATTTGTCTGGACTCTCAAACTATTTTCAGGGTAAGGTCACTACAAACCTAAGGTTGGTAAGGAACACTGAACCTCATGCCCGAACGAGTCAAGTCCGAACGAGTCAGCGCAGGCGACAGCCGCGAGGACGCCCCGTCCGCTGATGTAACTGAGCAACTGTCCGGCACCGCGGCTTTTGATGCAGGTGTGGGGGAGATGCCGTCGTGGTCGGAACTGGTCCAGGCCCACGCGGATAGTGTTTATGGGCTCGCATATCGGTTGACTGGTAACCAGCAGGACGCGGAAGACCTGACGCAGGAGACATTCATGCGTGTGTTCCGCTCGCTGAAGTCATACCGTCCCGGCACTTTCGAAGGCTGGCTGCATCGGATTACCACTAACCTGTTTTTGGATATGGTCCGGCACCGGCAGGTCATCCGGATGGAGGCGTTGCCGGAGAACTACGACCGCGTCCCGGGCACGCTGAAGACACCGGAGCAGGCCGTCGATGACGCGATGCTCGACCCGGATTTGGAAATCGCGCTGGCTGAGCTGCAGCCGGATTATCGCGCGGTGGTTGTCCTCTGTGATGTGGTGGGGCTGACCTACGAGGAAATTGCCAGCACCCTTGGGCTCAAGATGGGCACTGTGCGTTCACGCATTCACCGGGCACGTTCCAGCTTGCGGGCGACGTTGGAGCGCCTGGAGAAGGAACGGCAGGAGCTGCCGGAGTCGGTCACCGCAGGCTAGATTTCCCGCACTCAATCCGCGGGAGCGGCTATTGTGGGGCTAGTTAAATAGGCGTGATTTCTGGAGGTGCTGCAGTCTGTGATTCAGCAGGGCGATGACAAGCGTTTTTTGTCAACGGAGCATCTCGGCACCGAGGCAATTGCCGCTTTTGTTGACGGCGAGTTGTCGGTCGTAGCTGAGCGTCGTGCGCAGGCGCACCTGATGGCATGCCCGGAGTGTCGCCGGGAGGTCGCGAAGCAGCGGCAGGCGGCCAAGCGTCTGCGTGACAGCGCGCCCTTGCACATTCCAGCTGAGCTGCGCGCTCGTATTGCTGATTTCGCAGGCAGTTGCGAGGACTCAGAGCCCCATCGGTCGGCGCGGCATCTCGCGCACCGTCCGCCGGAGTCGCTGAGTGCCGCGTTGGAGCAGATCGTTCGCGGTTTTCGTAAAGGTGGTAGTCACTAGTGGGCAAACATCGCTCTTTCGATGATTCCGCGTTTGCCCCGGACTCCGATCGTGCCGCCGCAACTGGCGGGTTACAGCGTGCTCCAGGGCAGAAGCTTGACGACGACACCAGTGCGACCGCCCAAGAGTATTCGCCGTGGCAGGATTCGTCGTCACGCATGACGACGGGGCGTCCAGCCCGCAAACCCGAAGCGAAAAAGAAGCCTCGCCCGAAGACGGCTCCCCGCGTCAGCGCGCGGGAAGTGATTTTTGGCCGCGAGGTGCCGTGGCGTGTGATTGCGGCGTCGTCGGCCGTGGTGCTGCTCATTGGCGGTGTTGGTGGCTTTGTTGGCGGTTGGGCTGGCAAGACTTTCCGCTCGGACTACCAGCGTGTGGAGCTGCAGCAGATCGAGGGGCGGCCGGGCAACGGTGATTTGACTGAGATCGGCAAGGTGGCGGAGGCTCTTCGTCCCGCGGTGGTGTCGATTGCGGTCAGTGCCGGTGAGGTCTCGGGCGTGGGCTCGGGGTTTGTCATTGATGGTGACGGTCATATTTTGACCAATAACCACGTCGTTTCGGCGGTGGCGGATCGGCAGGATATGCAGGTCTCCGTAACGTTTTGGGACGGCGGCAAGTTGAAAGAGGTGCCGGCCAAGATTATTGGCCGCGACCCGAAGACCGACCTCGCTGTAATTAAGGTCGAAGATGTTGCGGGGCTGACTGTGGCGCAGCTTGGTGATTCCAACGCGGTTGCGGTCGGTGACACCGTGATTGCGATGGGCTCGCCGCAGGGGCTGGGCGGAACGGTGACCTCAGGCATTGTCTCGGCGCTTAATCGGCCGGTGCGCCTGGCTGCTGAGGGGACCGACACGGACGGTTACGCCGATGCGATTCAGACTGATGCCTCCATCAACCCGGGTAACTCGGGTGGTCCGCTGGTGGATATCCGCGGTGCCATCATCGGTATTAATACGGTGATTTTCAGTAGTTCGGGTGGCTCACAGGGTTTGGGCTTTGCGATTCCAATCAATTCAGCCGTTGCCATCGCTGAGCAGCTCATTGCCGGTGAGCAGCCGGTTCATCCTGGGATTGGCGTGACAGCGCGCACGGTTTCCAATGGCGCATTGACTGGTGCCGAGATTGCCAGCATCCTGCCGGGAGGAGTTGCCGACCGGGAAGGTCTGCAGGAAGGCGATGTGATTACGGCTGTGGGAGACCGCGCGGTATCGTCCGCAGATGAGCTCACGGTGGCGCTGTGGACTGTTGGCGCTGGTAATGAGGCGGTATTGAAGATCGTTCGCCACGGAGCCGAGCTGGAGGCGAAGATCACGCCGGAGTAGGGTGGCGCTGGTTTCGACCGGTTTCGGCTGGTTTCTGCGGATTTGGCAGATTTGGTGGATTTGGCCGCGCAATGCTGCATGCGAGGTGCACTGTAACTAAGGTGGTATAACGTGTTTTCTAATGTTGGCTGGGGCGAGATTCTTGTCCTCTTTATCCTCGGACTAATTCTCATCGGACCTGAGCGGTTGCCGAAGGTAATTGAGGACGTCCGCGCATTGCTTATGGCTGCGCGCACCGCAATCAATGACGCACGCGATAACCTCTCGGACGAGTTCGGTGAAGACTTCGATGATCTTCGAAAGCCACTGCAGGAGCTCAACGATCTCCGTCGTCTCAACCCGAAGACCGCCATCACCAGGACGCTTTTCGACGGCGATGACACCTACCTGGACATGCTCTCCGGTAAGCCCGCAGCGGGTGGTGGCGGAACTGGTGCAGCCGTAGCTGCGGGCGCTGCAGGAACGGCCGGGGCTGCGGGTCAGCAGTACCAGCAGTCCAATACGAGCCAGCCAGTGCAGCCGACCCCGTTGCAGCAGCCGGCCCCGCAGTCGGCTCAACAGCAAGCACAGCAGCCAGCCCAGCAGCCGGGAACGTGGCAGGACCCGGTTGCCCAGGCCCGTCAACAGCAAGCACAGCAAACACCACAGCAGCCGCAACAACCTCAGCAGCCTCGTGGTGTGCAGGCATGGGTCGACGACGACAACCTATAGAAGTTGCAAACCGTTCCCGACCGCAAGTTACTGACTAGGCTTATGGCAAAAATGGCCCGGTAGGGTCAGGCGGTGGTCAATCACAAACGCGTCGCGCGCATTATGAAGACTATGGGCATCCAGGGGTTCACGAAGAAACGCCGCGTGCGCACCACCGTGGCAGATGCTGGCCGTGGTGTCTTTCCAGATCTTGTTTGCAGGCAGTTTCATGCCCCGGCGCCGAATCGCGTGCTCGTCGGCGACATTACCTACCTGCCGGTATCCGGTGGCGGCAATATGTATCTTGCCACCGTGATCGATTGTTATTCCCGCAGGCTGGTGGGATTTTCTATTGCTGACCACATGCGCGTCGATCTGGTTATCGATGCGCTGGACTCAGCACAGCGCGCCCGAGGCAGTCTGAAAGGAGTGATTTTTCATTCAGATCACGGCAGTGTCTATACCTCTAAGGCATTTAGCTCACGATGCACGATGCTAGGGGTGACCCAATCGATGGCAGCGGTGGGAACCAGCGCAGACAACGCGCTAGCGGAGTCGTTCAACGCGACATTGAAACGCGAGGTGCTGCAAAACTGGAAATGCTTCGACTCACTGCTGCACGCCAGACGGGACGTCTTCGCGTGGTGTGTGCGCTACAACCAGAAGCGCAGACACTCATGGTGCGATTATCTGTCGCCCCTCGAGTTCGAAAACCGCACCTGCGGTAAACTCACCTTGACCGCATAAGTTCAATTCCCGGTGTCCACTTTCCAGGGGTCGGGCTCGTTTGCCCTCGGGCACCACCTATACGGTCCAGTCGGACTCGACAGCACTGACGGGAAACGTGAAACTGTCGTACGTCACCATCGACACCGCCCAAGGCCCGCGCGCGGCGATCCGGATCGATGCGGACAAGGTGGTGCTCGACAACCTGCGAGTGCGCTTCCCGAGCAGCTTCGAGGGCATTCCGGACCAGTGGCAGCGCTCCGGGCCGGGGGTGAGAACGACCCTGACGGGTAACTTCCACATCTTTGTGCAGTCGATGAAGGTGACCCCGCAGATCGCCGGCATTGCCCTGCCGGTTCCGATTGAGCTCCACGCCGACATGGTGGGCGAGGAGCTCGCGGGTAAGCTCAAGCAGGTCGGCGCGGGCACGCCCGATGCGCTGTCGGAGAATCTGGTCATGCTCGATGGGACGGTGGAGACCTACTACATCTCCTCCGACATCTTCACGGGAGACTTCCTCACCATTAGCGAGTAAAGTTACACGCCGTGCACTCGACGCAGACGGAAAACGCATAAGGTTGTAATTATGTCATTGGAACCCCTGCCCGGCGTGCTTTCCGCCATCGGAAATACCCCGCTCGTGGCCTTCGATCAACTGCGACCGCCTGGGGCCGGGCCGCTGTGGGGCAAACTCGAGTCGTTCAACCCCGGCGGCAGCGCGAAGGACCGCACCGCGCGCGCCCTCGTCCGTGACGCGCAGCGTTGCGGCGTGCTCACGAAAGACAGCGTGGTCGTCGAATCAAGCTCCGGCAACCTCGGGGTCGCCCTCGCCCGCGAGGCGGTGCTCGGCGGATGGGAGTTCCACTGCGTGGTCGACAGGCGCACCAACGCCTCAACGCTGGCGCACATCCGCGCCCTCGGTGCCACGATCCACGAGGTTGAGCGGCCCGACTTGGAAACGGGGGACTGGCTCGTGGCCAGGCGCGCGCTTGTGGCCACGCTCGTCGATGAGCTCGGCGCGATCAACCTCGACCAGTATTCCAACCGGGCCGCGTTCAGCGCCCACGAGGAAGGGACGATGCGCGAGATCGTCGAGCAGCTCGGCCACGCCCCCGACATCCTCGCCGTCGCGGTGAGCACCACGGGCACGGTCGGTGGCTGCCTGCGCTACGTTGCCAAGCACAAGCTACCCACCCGCGTCGTGGCGATCGATGCGCAGGGCTCTGTGCTTTTTGACGGCAATCGCGGAGCTCGCGTCCTGCCCGGCTACGGCGCGGGAGTGGTCACCGAACTCTCCACGCTCACCGAGCCCCATGAGGTGATCCGGGTACATGCCCGCGATGCGGTAAACGCCGCGCGAACAACGGCACGCGCCACCGGGTTTTTGCCCGGAGCGTCGGGCGGGGCGGTGGCGTGGGGCGTCGATAAGCTCGCGCGTGACAATCCGGGAGCCGAGATCGTCGCCATTTTCCACGACGACGGCCGTGCTTACTTGGACACGATCTACAACGACGAGTGGGTCGCGGACAACGTCACTGACCCCTAGGTGCCCTTGACGTTGAGGATCTGGTGCAGCTTGTGATCGACGCTGACCAGCTTCTCCGCGTCCACCATGACCTGGTCGATGTCCTTGTAGGCGTCTGGGATTTCATCCACCCACGCGTCGCCGGGGCGGTAGACAATCCCGCCCATGCGTTCGTCCCGGTCCGCGGCGATGAACCGTTTGCGGGCCTCGGTGCGCGAGAAGCGTCGGCCCGCGCCGTGCGGTGCCGAGCGCAGCGCCGGGGCGAAGCCTTTGCCCGACACAACGTAGCTCGAGGTTCCCATCGAGCCAGGGATGAGCGCCTTGACGCCCTCGTCGGCGCGGATCGCGCCCTTGCGGGTCAACCACACCTCGCGCCCGCAATGCTCCTCCACCTGGGTGTAGTTGTGGTGGCAGTTGATCCGCTCGGCCTCTGCCACCTCGGCACCGACGAACTCTCCCAGCACGCGAGCGAAGCGGTCCATCATCTCCTCGCGGTTGAGCCATGCGAAGCGCTGCGCCCAGGCGAGATCGGCGATGTAGGAGTCGAACTCGGCCGTGTCCTCCACGAGGTACGCAAGGTCGCGGTTCTCCAGCAGCACCCAGTGCTTATCGCACTGCTCCTGGGCCGCGGCGATGTGCTTCTGAGCAATCTTGTTGCCCACCCCGCGCGAGCCGGAATGCAGGAACATCCACACCCGGTCCTCCTCGTCGAGGCACAGCTCGATAAAGTGGTTGCCGCCGCCGAGCGAGCCGAGCTGCTGGCGCCACTTCGGGGAGTGCGACAAGTCAACGCCTGTGTCTTCGGCCAGCTCGGCGAGCTCCCGGGTGCGTGCCTCGGCGCTGCCGCCGAGGATCCATTCGTTGTAGTTGCCGGGGGACAGCGGGATCGCCGCCTCGATGGTGTCGCGTAGGCGGGTGAGATCGCCTCCAGCCAGGTCGCTGGCGGTGAATCCGGTGCGCACGCCGATCATGCCGCAGCCGATGTCGACGCCGACGGAGCGGGGATCACTGCCCCGATGGTGCCGAAGACGGTGCCGACGGCGGAGCCCATGCCGTAGTGTGCGTCTGGCATCAGCGCGACGTGCGGGTGGACAAAGGGCAGACGCGCAAGCTGGTTGGCCTGCTCGGTGACGTTGTCGTCGACATGCGAGGCGAAAACCTCGACGTGGTGGTTGGTATTAACGGGCCGCGAGGAGAACCGGTTTTTACTACCGGGTCTGCCCCGCTTGTTGCGTGCCATGGAAATCTCCTTCACTCGTGGCGTGACATACTGGTGCACCTTCGGGTACGTCGTACCCACAGTGCCGCCACAAGGGGGAATGAGAAACCGGCACCGTGGGTGTGTGAGTCTCACGATGCCGGGCGCGGTGGTTTTTTAACTCTTTACGCGCACAAGGCCGGGGCCGTGAGACACAGCCTGCTGTTGGAGCAGGTAAAATCGCGACCGGTGCTGCTGGTATGCGCGCATGTCGTCCTCTCCAATCGTGTAGCTGTGTCCCGAAAGTATCTTGCTGCCCATTGACGCCGCCTTCAGGCGCGGCGGATGAGCTAGGTCCAGACGCCACCACGACTTCCCGGGTATGCGCCAGAGTGCATGACTAAGCTATCTGCGAGACGACGCGCAACATCAACCGAGGAAGGTAGTGGCAAAAGTGAAGGTAGCGATCATCGGCGCAGGCCCGCGCGGGCTGTGGGCGGCCGAGGAGCTGATGGAGCGCGCCCGCCAGCGCGGCGCGCGTATCGATCTGACTGTGTTCAACGACGGGCCGCTGGATTCGGCGAGCGGTATTGGGGCGTTTCAGCCGAGCGTTCCGCCGCAGTGGCTGCTCAACGTCCCAGCTCACGTAATTGAAACCCAGCTTGGATCCTTCAACCAGTGGCGCGGCGCGTCCGAGGCGTTCGTCCCTCGGCGCGAGGTCGGGCGGTTCCTGGCGCAGTCGTGGCAGGCGCTGTTCCAACACGTCCCGCGAGGGTGCACGGTTGAGGTGCGTGAGCTCGAGGTCACCGAGCTTTCTCCCGCCGGTACCCGCTTCAACGTCCACGGCTCGCTTTTCGACGAAGTCCTGCTGTGCACCGGACACGCCAAGGCGATACCCGTTGCCGGGGCGATCGCGGCCTACCCCCACACCAACCTCGACGCGATCGCGCCCGAGGACGTGGTCCTCGTGCGCGGGGCGGCACTGTCGTTTATGGACGTTGTGCGCTACGCGCCGGCGCGGGCGTTTTTCCCCGTGACCCGCTCGGGGCGGTTCATGGAGGTCAAGGCCTATCCCGCGTGTGAACCGGACCTGGGCCGCTTCAGCGATGCCATCACCACTAGCGCCTCCTACGAGGAGTTCGTCTCAGCGCTCTCCGAAGCGGCACAGGTCGTCCTCGACGCCCAAGGCGGCAGCGGGGACGTGAGCGCGGTCATCGCGGGCGAGGATTTCACCGGCGACGCCGTAGCCGAGCTGCGCGCCTCTCTCGCGGCCGCCACGGGTGAGCGGCCGTGGACGCCAGCCCTGGCAGTGGGCTACGCGTGGCGGGCGCTTTACCCCGCGATCATTCAGCGCGCCTCATTCGGCGGGCGCGACACGCTCGGCGGGCAGCGCTTCTACCGGCTCACCCGTGTTCTCGAGCGCGTCGCGTTCGGCCCTCCGCCCGAGACAGCGAGCGATCTCGTCGACGCCATCGATGCCGGGCGCGTGCGTCCCGACGTCCTCGGCCGCGGGGAAGAGGAGCTCGCGGCGTTGGCGCATGAAGTCGGGGCGAGCGTGACAGTCGACTCGGTCACCGCCGCGCCGGGCGTCGTCGAGGGCACGCTCGTGGGCGACCTCGTGGCCGCCGGTCTCGCCGGCACCTACGACGGCGTGAGCCTGAAAGTCGCGCGCGACGGCACGGTCGAGGGCCAGTCCCACCTTGCCGCGGCGGGGCGGATGAACGAGGGCTGGATCCTCGGCCACGACACGCTGCGCCGCGACAAGCATGAGGTCATCCCCGCGTGGGCCGACCGGGTCTCCGCGGCCGCGATGGCGCACCCCGGGCGCGTCCACGGCGCCCCGCCGCTGACCGCACGCACAGAAAAGTGGGCCGCTGACTTAGTTGCCAGACCGGATGCCTGCCAGGACCTGCTGGATACCTACGCTAGCCCGGTCAACGTGCTCGAGCCCGGCCCGATGGAGTCCAACATCGACGAGCTCGTTGAGGCCGGCAAACGCTGCGGGGTGGAGGTGAAGGTGTTCTTCGCGCGCAAGGCGAACAAGGGACTCGTCTTCGTCGACACTGTGCGCGACGCCGGCCACGGCGTGGATGTGGCCAGCTACGACGAGCTGCGCCAGGTGCTCGGCCGTGGCGTGGCCGGTGAGCGCATCATCGTCTCGGCGGCGATCAAGACCGACCATCTGCTGCGCCTGGCCATCGAGGGCTCGGCGGTGATCTCCGTGGACAACCGCGACGAATACGACCGCATCGTGGCTCTCGCCGGCGAGAACACCGCGCTTGTCGCGCCAAGGCTCGCCCCGGACCCCTCCACCATGGCCCCGACGCGCTTCGGCGAGCGACTCACGGCCTGGGCCGAGCACTTAAGTACGGTCGAGCGCAACGTGCGTGTCGTCGGCGTGCACGCTCACCTGCACGGTTACGCCGCTGCGGATCGCTCCGCAACCATCCGCGAGTGCATGCAGCTTATCGACGCCCTGCGCGCCGCAGGCCACGCACCAGAGTTCATCGACATCGGCGGCGGGGTGCCCATGAGCTACATCGACGACGCCGAGCAGTGGAAGGACTACCTCGAGGCGATCGAGGTGCAGCGCGCCGGCTACGCCGAGCCGTTCACCTGGAAGGCGGACCCGCTGACCACGACCTACCCCTACCACCAGCGTCCGACCCGCGGCGCGTGGCTCGAAGAGGTCTTAGGCGGCGGTGTCGCAGGGGAGCTGCGCGAGCGGGGCTTAAGGCTGCACCTTGAGCCGGGACGTTCACTTCTCGACGGCTGCGGGCTCATCCTCGCCCAGGTCGCGTTCGTGAAAACGCGTAGCGACGGAGTTCCCCTGGTCGGGTTGCACATGAATCGCACCCAGTGCCGCACCACCTCCGACGACTACCTCGTCGACCCGATCCTGGTCAAGCGCACGCCGCCGTCCGCGGCTGTCGAGGCCTTCCTCGTCGGCGCCTACTGCATCGAGGACGAGGTGATTCTGCGCCGCAGGATCCGCTTCCCCCAGGGGGTCTCAGCCGGCGACATCATCGCAATCCCCAACACCGCCGGGTACTTCATGCACATCCTGGAGTCGGCCTCGCACCAGATCCCGCTGGCGAAGAACGTGGTGTGGCCGTCCGGCGAGCTTGACCCGATCGACCAGCCCGGCTAGTTCTCGTCGGTCACGACGATCACGGTGCGTTGCGGTTTCGGCCCGGGCAGCGGCGAGTTGAGCAGCATGTGCATTAGATCGGCTGAGTCGTCGGGGGTCAGGTGCGCTGTGGGTTCGTCGAGAAGCAGCACGTCGGCGTCGCTGCACAGCGCGCGGGCGAGCAGCAGGCGGCGGCGCTGCCCAGCCGAGAGCGAGTCGGCGCCGTTGTCGAGGACAAAGTCCAAGTCGAAGGGGAAGCCGACGGCGGAGAGTACGCGCGTGGCGAGGGTGTCGTCAAGCTCGGGCGTGCCCACGCGCAGGTTCTCGCGCACCGAGGTTGAAAACACCCACACCGCCCGCACACCTACACCACCGAAAACCCCCACAACACATACACCCCCCCCGAACACCGCAGCCGCAAAAGCAGACGCCCCCTTCCCGGCACCGAAAATACCGGGGAGGGGGCGTCGCTGTGATCGTCGTAAAGCGAAGGCCTACTTCGGCGTCACGCCCAAGCCGAGCGACTTGCCTGCGAGCGACTCGCGACGAACAACTAGCTTGTCAGCGATAGCATTCAGGGCCTCGCCCGCGCCCGAATCCGGCTTGGACAGGACAATCGGGGTGCCCTTGTCGCCGCCCTCGCGGAGCTCGGTGTCCAGCGGCACCTGGCCGAGCAGCTCGACCTTTCCGCCGGTGATCTGGGTAAGACGACGGGCAACGGTCTCGCCGCCGCCTGTGCCGAAGACCTCCATCTTGGAGCCGTCGGGCATTTCCATCCAGCTCATGTTCTCGATGACACCGGCGATGCGCTGGCGGGTCTGCAGCGAAATGGTGCCGGCGCGCTCTGCGACCTCGGCGGCGGCCATCTGCGGAGTAGTAACAATCAGCAGCTCAGCGTTTGGCACGAGCTGTGCTACGGAGATGGCGATGTCACCGGTTCCCGGGGGCAGGTCGAAAAGCAGGACGTCCAGGTCGCCCCAGAACACGTCCGCGAGGAACTGCTGGATTGCGCGGTGCAGCATTGGCCCACGCCAGACAACCGGTGCGTTGTCGTCGACGAAGTGTCCGATAGAGATCAGTGACACGCCGTGCGCCTGCGGAGGCATGATCATGTCGTCGACCTGGTGCGGCTTTTCCTCGGAGCCCATCATGTGTGGGATGGAGTGTCCGTAGACGTCGGCATCGAGGACGCCGACAGACAGGCCCTTCGCGGCCAGCGCGGCGGCGAGGTTCACGGTCACGGAGGACTTACCGACGCCACCCTTACCGGAGGCGACGGCGAACACGCGGGTGCGGGAGTCCGGCTGGGCGAATGGGATCACCGGCTCGGAGGCGGTGCCGCGGACGGCGTTGCGGAATTCGCGGCGCTGCTCGTCATTCATCACATCGGTGGTGACGGTGACGTTGCCAACGCCCTCGATACCGTTCAGCGCCTCTTCGGTGCGCTCGATGATGGTGTTTTGCATGGGGCAACCGGCGATGGTGAGGTAAATCTCCACGGCCACGTCATTGTTGTCCGCCACCGAGATGGACTTGACCATGCCAATCTCGGTAATCGGGCGACGTACCTCAGGATCTTCGACCTGCGCCAGGGCGGTGCGAACTTCAGCTTCAGTAATCGTAGACATTATGTAGTGAATCTTATCGTGAGACCCCGCAAGACAAAGAACTACTGACAAAATCAGCAGTTTTCCGCTTTACGACGGGCATAGCGCCCAGCCCCTGCGGTAAGCGCGGTGCTGGCGAAATGTGTGGTGGGGCAGGCGGTGGAACAATTGGAAACTGTTAGGCGTTGTCTTCGGTAGAACGCCTTTTGGCAATAGTTTTAGCAACACTTTTAGCAACTGCGTCACCAATTACTGTGACAACAACTACTGCGACAACAACTGCAAGGGAACGGTGAGAGTACCGATGGCAAATGGGGAAGCGGGCAGCGGTTGGGGGAGCGGCCGGGAACAGAGCATGAAGTCCCGGTTGCCTCAGCGCCAGGTACCCGAGGGGTGGCCGGTGGGCAGTTTCACCAACTACTCCGACGCGCAGGCGGCGGTGGATTCGCTCAGTGATCGCGATGAGTTCCCGGTTTCCGACCTCACCATCGTCGGTGTTGACCTGATGCAGGTGGAGCGCGTGGTCGGCAGGCTGACTTGGCCGAAGGTGCTCGGCGGCGGCGCGCTGTACGGGCTGTGGATGGGCCTGTTCTTTGGCCTGATTCTGGGCCTTTTCCAAGAGGATTGGGTCAGTCCGCTGATTGTTGGCCTCGGCATGGGCGCCATCTTCGGCATCGTGCTGGCCGCAGTTCCGTACGCAATGCAAAACGGCAAGCGGGATTTCTCTAGCACTACGGAGATTGTTGCCCGTCGCTACGATGTCCTGTGCAATCCCCGCAATGCTGAGCGGGCCCGTGACCTGCTGGCGCAGCGGGCTCTCGGTGGGAACCGCGGGTAGGTTGCTGTATCCGTCGTAAAGCGATGCCTGCCAGAAGCAGTGCCTACAGCCACTTGTTGCGGCGCAGGACCCACACCAAAAACGCCACGATGGCGAACATGATGGCGAGGACGATGAAGTAGCCGTACTCCCAGTGCAGCTCGGGCATGTGGTCGAAGTTCATGCCGTAGATGCCGGCCAGGGCGGTCGGGACGGCGAGAATAGCCGCGTACGCCGAGATGGTACGCATATCCTGGTTCTGCTGCAGCTGGATTTTCACGGCGGCGGCGTCGATGAGGGCGGAGAGTCGTTCGTCGAGTCCGGAGACGAGGTCCGCGGCGGCGAGCTGGTGGTCGAGCACATCGGAAAGGTAACGGCTGACGTCCTTAGGCATGATGTCTTCCCGCAGATTCATCAGGGAGCGCAGCGCCGGTGTCAGCGGATCGATCGCGTGGCGCATCTCCAGGATCTCTCGTTTGAGGATGTAAATGTCCTCAATATCCGAATCCAAGTTCGGCTCGAAGACTTCGTCTTCCATGATCTCCACGCGATCTTCCAGCTGCATCGCGATGCGCAGGTACGCGTCGACGAGGTTGTCCGTCAGCGCCCAAAGCACGCCCGCGGGGCCGTAGTCGATGGCGTCGGTGGTGTTCTCCACGCGTGCGCTAATGCGCTGCATATCCGAGCTCGGCATGCCCATGCGAATGGTGATGACGTACTCCGGGCCGATGACAATCATCAGCTGGCCAGAGCGAATGATCTCATTTTCGTCATCCGCGAGACCTTCCGGGGAGTAGTGAATCGAGCGAATTACAAAAACCACGTGATCATCGTGGATCTCAATCTTGGGGCGCTGGCGGTTAGTCAGTGCGTCCTCCACCGTCAGCTCATCCAGTCCGTAAAGCTCGGCGATGGCGTCCATCTGTGTCGCGTTGGGGCGCGACAATGACAGCCACGTGAAGCCCTCACCAAAATTCCGTACTTCGGACAGCCCGGAGAAGTGGTCGTAGGTGCCGGGCAAACGCTTGCCACCGATGTAGACGCCGCAATCGCGCAGGGCATCGCGCACCGCCCTCGACTGTCCTGTTCCTGTGCTTGACGACGAGCCGTTGGTGCGCGTCACCTTCGAGACAGCCGACTTCGCTGCGGATTTAGCCGCATTCGTCGCCCGAGCGGTTTTACCGGGTTTTGCTGTGGCCGACGGTTTTTGGCTTTGACTGGCCGAGCTAGTTCGCGGATTGCGAGCCTTCGCCGAAGCGCTGATGTTGCGGCTTTTCTCTTCGCCCATTCTGGGTGACCTCACAATCCGTTCGTAGGTTACGCTGGTGTCGATGATTGATTTTAGACGTGCGAACGCCGGGTTCCACTTTCGCATCCGCTCAATGGGGTGCAAGGGTAGCTCCACGGCTACTGCGTGCACTTTTACCGCCCTGGCATTGGTCACTGGGGCGACGGGGTTCGGTCTTGCCGCATGTTCTGATTTGGATCCGCAGATGCCCGTTCCTCCCGAGCAGGAGGCGGTAGTGACTGTCGGGGCAGACCTACGCAACCCTGAGCAAGCAGCTCTTGCGTACGTGTATGCGCAAAGCTTCGAGAGAATAGGGCGGCAAGCGGAGGTCGTCGGCATTCGCAATGCTGACGACCGGTTGCGGGCCGTACGCAATGAAGCGGTCCTGGTCTCCTTCGGATGCACAGGTGAGCTACTCGGCCTGAGCGACCCTGCGTCGGCGGCTTCACTGGCGGAGGAATACGCCAACGACTCCACCCCGGACAAGCAGTTCAGCGGCGAGTGGCGCGACCGCGTGTACGACGCATTTTCGCGGTCGCTGCCGGGCGAAGTAATGGCCACCGACGCGGGCATGGCACAGGGCTGCGCAGATGTGTCAGCTGACAATGCTGGGGCTGACTTGCCGCAATGGCTTGTGCCTTTCTACGTCAAGCCAGCGCTGGACCGAGATGATCGAGTCCGCGTGCTCAATGAGATTGCGGGTTCGCTGAGCACTGAGGACTTAAAGCTGATGACCCGGGCTGTGGCTGGTGGCGCCAGCCCTGAGTTGGTCGCTCAGGAGTGGTTGGATAAGGCGTAGTCGGCGTGGCGGGGGGGGGCTAGTTGTGGCGGTATCGGACGTGTATCTGCTGTTGGCTGCCGCCAAGTTTGTTGATTAACCCATGAATGCGGGCTGCAAATGTGAAACTGTGCGAGTTTATGACACTTTCATGCCATTTTTCGGGCCGTTTCTGTCATAAACGTAGTCAGTAACTCGCATTGAGGACTAAGTAGTAAATGGTGCCGACCCGGTGACACGCCGACCGGACACGCTTTTTGACTATTCGCCCTTGATGCCTGGCAACGATCGCCCAAGCAACAAGAAAGGGGCTCCAACCGTTCGGTTGGAACCCCTTAGCGTTTACACGCCAACTGGCGAAGACCAGTCAATGAGACCTACTTGAGAGCCTCTTCCAGCAGAGCCTTCTCCTCAATCTGGTGGACCTTAGCCACACCAGTTGCGGTGGAGGACTGTGCACGGCGGGAAACGCGGGTCAGCTTCGGCATATCCGGCAGAACCTCTGGGAGGTTCAGTGCCAGGAACGGCCACGGACCCTGGTTAGCCGGCTCATCCTGAACCCAGCGGACTTCCTCAAGATCCGGGTAGGACTCGAAGATGTCGCGGAGGCGGTTGTGCGGCAGCGGGTGCAGCATCTCCAGGCGAGCGATTGCAAGATCGTCGCGCTTGTCCTTCTTACGCTTCTTCTCCAGCTCCCAGTAGATCTTGCCGGAGCAGAGCAGCAGGGTCTTGATGCCGGACTTGTCCTTGGACTCGAAGTTCGGGTCATCGATGACCGAGCGGAACTTGTTTGGGTTGGTGAAGTCCTCGACAGCAGACGCTGCCATCTTGTTGCGCAGCATCGACTTCGGCGAGAACACAACCAGCGGACGGTGCAGGTCGGACAGGACGTGGCGACGCAGCAGGTGGAAGTAGTTAGCCGGCTCGGACGGCTGAGCAACGGTGTAGGAGCCCTCGGCTGCCAGCTGCAGGAAGCGCTCGATACGTGCCGAAGAGTGGTCCGGGCCCATGCCCTCGTAGCCGTGCGGTAGCAGCAGAATCAGCTTGGAGGTCTGACCCCACTTGGCCTCGCCGGAGGAAACGTACTGGTCAATGGTGGTCTGAGCGCCGTTGGCGAAGTCACCGAACTGTGCTTCCCAGAACACTGCTGCGTCCGGGTTACCCAGGGTGTAGCCGTACTCGAAGCCCATGCCTGCGTACTCGGTCAGAGCCGAGTTGTAAATCATGAAGCGACCACCGTTCTTGGACTTACCGTAGGCGTCGATCGGGTTGTATTCCGAACCGTCCTCGGAGTCAATCAGAACTGCGTGGCGAGAGGTAAAGGTACCGCGGCGGACATCCTCACCTGCGAAGCGGACGTCGATGCCAGCACCGGTGAAGGAGCCGATTGCCAGCAGCTCGGCCATACCCCAGTCGATGCCACCTTCCTGAGTCATCTCCGCGCGCTTCTTAGCGACCGGCGCAACACGCGGGTGAATCTTGAAGCCCTCAGGGAGGTTGACGTAAGACTGACCAATCTCGACGATTTCAGCCTTCTCGATGCCGGTCTTCAGACCATGCGGCAGCGGCTGAGAGCCTGCAATACCGGACTGTTCGCCCGGCTTTGCGTCCTGTGCTGCGCGGAC
Organism: Corynebacterium sp. LK33; assembly: GCF_014334955.1. NCBI lineage: Bacteria > Bacillati > Actinomycetota > Actinomycetes > Mycobacteriales > Corynebacteriaceae > Corynebacterium > Corynebacterium sp. LK33. Next base: position 44,408 of record NZ_PDGU01000026.1, read on the forward strand.
CTCGTTGAAGACAGCTTCCATCTGGTCGTGGAAGTCTCGGCGAACTGCCTCGTACTCTTCCTCGGAAATGTCACCGCGACCAATCAGGTCCTCGGTGTACTGAGCGCGGACGCTTTCCTTTTCGTCGATGACCTTGTACATCAGCGGCTGAGTCATGGACGGGTCATCGGCCTCGTTGTGGCCGCGCTTGCGGTAGCAAACCAGGTCGATGAAGACGTCCTTGCCGTAGCGGTTACGGTACTCAACAGCCAGCTGGCCGACCCAGACGACAGCCTCCGGGTCGTCACCGTTGACGTGGAAGACCGGGCAGCCGTATGCCTTGGCGATGTCGGTTGCGTAGTAGGAGGAGCGACCGGAGTCCGGCGAAGTGGTGAAGCCGATCTGGTTGTTCACCACGATGTGGACGGTACCGCCGACCTTGTAACCACGCAGGGACATGAGGTTCAGGGTCTCCTGGACAATGCCCAGGCCGGCGAAGGATGCGTCACCGTGCAGCAGCAGCGGCATGACGGAGTAGCCCTCTTCGCCCTTGTTGATCTTGTCCTGGCGTGCACGAGCAAGACCCTCAACGACCGGGTTGACGGCCTCGAGGTGGGACGGGTTCGCAGTCAGGGTGACGTCAATCTCGCCCTCGCCGAACATCTGGATGTGACGGCCAGTAGTACCCAGGTGGTACTTGACGTCACCAGAACCGCCGACCTGTGCCGGGTCGATGTTGCCTTCGAACTCGGTGAAGATCTGGCGCAGTGGCTTGCCGACGATGTTTGCGAGCACATTCAGTCGACCGCGGTGTGGCATACCGATGACGACCTCATCCAGACCAGCACCAGCAGCGGTGTCGATGGCGGAGTCCATCAGCGGAATCAGCGACTCTGCGCCCTCAAGGGAGAAGCGCTTCTGACCGACGTACTTGGTCTGCAGGAAGTTCTCGAATGCCTCTGCGGCGTTTAGCTTCTGCAGGATGTACTTCTGCTCAGCGTGGGACGGCTTTGGCTGGCCGCCCTCAATGCGCTCTTCCAGCCACTCGCGCTCTTCGCGGTCGAGGATGTGAGCGTACTCGGAACCGACCTTGAGGCAGTATGCGTTGCGAAGGCGAGAGAGAACCTCGCGCAGCGTCATCGTCTCCTTGCCGCCGAAACCACCGACGTTGAAGGTACGGTCCAGATCCCACAGGGTCAGACCGTGTTCCTCAATATCGAGGTCAGCGTGGTTCGGAGCAGAAGTATTTGGCTGGTCAGAACGCAGCGGGTCAATGTCAGCCAGCAAGTGACCGCGGGAACGGTAGGCCTCAATCAGACGCATGACGCGGGTGTTCTTGTCAATACCCGTGTTCGGCAGATCCTGCGCCCAACGGATTGGGGTGTAAGGAACATGCATGGTCTGGAAAATGTGGTCCCAGAACTTGTCGTCGACAAGCAGATTGCTCATCGTGCGCAGGAACTCACCGGACTCTGCACCCTGGATGATGCGGTGATCGTAAGTAGAGGTGATGGTCACCAGCTTGCCGATGCCCATCTCTGCCAGACGGTCCGCGGAAGCACCGGCGAACTCAGCCGGGTAATCCATGGAGCCGACACCGATAATCGCGCCCTGCCCCTTGGTAAGGCGCGGGACGGAGTGGCGAGTACCGATACCGCCCGGGTTGGTCAGGGAAATGGTGACGCCCTGGAAGTCCTTACCGGTCAGCTTGCCGTGGCGAGCACGAACGACGATGTCCTCGTAGGCGTCGACGAACTGCTTGAAGGTCAGGGTTTCACACTCGCGGATAGCAGCAACTACGAGCGAACGAGAGCCGTCCTTAGCTGGCATATCAATGGCCAGGCCGAGGTTAATGTGCTCCGGGGTAACCAGAACTGGCTTGCCGTCAACCACCTTGTAGTTGTTGTTCATGTCCGGGTGGAGCATGACAGCCTTCACCATGGCGTAACCAATGATGTGGGTGAAGGAGATCTTGCCGCCGCGAGCGCGTGCCAGATGATTGTTAACCAAGGTGCGGTTTTCAAACATCAGACGTGCCGGCATATCGCGAACCGACGTAGCGGTCGGCATCTCCAGGGAGACATCCATGTTCTTAGCGATAGCTCGTGCGACGCCCTTCAGAGGCTCCTCGCCGGATTCAACAGCCGAAACCTTGGCTGCTGCATCCATTGGGGACTTCTTTGGCTTCGGGGACGCCGGCTTGTTCGGGGTCTTAGTGGGTTCGACCCCCTTGGATTCACGACGTCCGGTTGCCTTAGCTTCCTCCTTCGTGGCTGCTGCTGGCTTTGCCATATTGGAAAGGTCCTCGCCCTTTTGGGACGGGGTGTGGGTTGCGAAGAATTCGCGCCATTCCTGACCCACAGACTGTGGATCCTTCTGGAATTGCTGGTACATCTCGTCGACCAGCCATTCGTTCTGGCCGAAGCTCATGTCGCTGCTCACGGCAGGTACTCGCCTCTTTTCGTCTTAGTTTTACTAACTCACGTTTATTCTAATTAGCGCAAGCGTCAAAGTGTCATTCAAGGATAACGAAAATTCTGAATTACTACACCGTCGCGCTCCCCATATGGTACTTGCTCCAGAGCTCTGCGTATTGGCCACCCGCCGCTAGAAGTTCATCATGGGAGCCGTCTTCGACAATACGCCCGTGGTCAAGTACCAAAATCCGGTTGGCCCGAGCCGCCGTAGCCAGGCGGTGGGCCACAATAATTGCCGAGCGTTGACGCGACGCACGGTCAGTGGCTTCAAGGATTGCCGACTCTGTTGCAGGGTCGAGTGTCGCGGTGGCTTCGTCGAGAAGCAGCAGTTCAGGACGCATCATTTCGGCACGAGCGAGTGCGATGAGCTGACGCTGTCCGGAGGAGAGCCCTCGGCCATCTGGGCCGACGGGGTGGTGGAAGCCACCGGGCAGGCTGGCAATGGTGCTGAGGGCACCGACGTTTTTCGCGGCCTGCTGAATTTCAGCATGACTGCTGTCCGGTAGACCGTAGGAAATATTTGTTGCTACTGTCCCCGAAAACAGGTGTGATTCTTGGGGGACATAGCCGAGGGTGCGTCGCCAATCGTTAAGAGGGAAGTCGCGGATGTCAGTTTCGGAGGCTCGCACCACACCGTCAACTGGATCGTAGAACCGAGCAAACAACTTAATGATTGTTGATTTTCCGGCGCCGGTGGATCCGACAATTGCGACTGCTTCTCCGGCAGGAATCTGCAAATCGAGAGCATCGAGAACCTGCGGGCGTTCGTGCTCAGAGTCGGCGGCGGGGTAGGAGAAAGTTACCTTGTCTAAGCGCAGGTCGCCAGCAGCTGCGCGGGACGCGCCGTCAGTAGTGCCGTGATCTGGCATGGGGGCGGTCTGTAGGAGGTCATCAATGCGATTGAGGCCGACCTTCGCCTGCTGGTAGCCGTCGAAAACATGGGACAGCTGCTGAATCGGGCCAAAGAGCATTCCTAGGTACAGCGTGAAGGCGACGAGTACGCCGGGTGTCGTGGTTCCCGAAGCAACCTGTTGGGCACCGACAGCCAATACCGCGGCTGTTGCCAACTCAGAGACGAAGTTGATGCCGGGGAAGAATAGAGCCACGACCAGCTGTGCTCTCTGACGAATTGCGCGGTACTTGTTGGATTCCTCGGCAAAGGAAGATTCGATATCGGCGACGCGGTGGTACATCTGAATCTCGCGAAGCCCACCAATAGTCTCCTGAAAATCAGCGTTGACCAAGGAGAGCTGCTCTCGCGCAGCCTTGTATAGGCGCGAGGAGATCCGGCGGAATACCAGAGTGGACACCACAATGATGGGAAGCGATGCCAACGCCACTGCGGCGAGTGACACCTGTGTGGCAAGCAACAGCGCTGTGACACCGAGCAGAGTAAACGCGGCGATAGCCCCTTCTGCCAGTCCCGTTTGCAGGAAAGAGGACAGCGCGTCGATGTCGGTTGTCATCCTCGTCATGATGGCGCCCGAGCGATTGGCCTCGAAGTAGTTAATGCCAAGCGACTGCAGGTGACGGTAGCAGCGCACACGCAGGGCATAGAGCAGCCGCTCACCAGTGCGCGCAGTAATAACAGCATTTGTGGCTACGGCAAGCCAACTGATGAGGACCGTCGCCAAGCCACCTGCGGCGCAAGCCCACAGCACGGCCTCATTGTGCTCACTGATGCCGTGGTCAATGGCGTAGCGCACGAGCATGGGGAACGCCAGATCGGCGACGGCAATGAGGGCGAGTAGCGCAATGACACTTATAAATAGGCCACGGACATAGGAGAGCAGCCGGCGCAGAGAAAAAAGCTCGGAGTTGTCGAGTGCCGCAGCGGGCACACGCGGTTTTTCGGTAGCGGGTGGGAGGTTTCGCACACGCTCGAGAAGCTCAGGCGTCGCAGGAGCATTGGCGAGAGCCGCCCCCATGCCACCACGACCGCCGCCGCGGCCACCTGGACCACCGGGTCCACCTGGACCGCCTGGACCTCCTCCGGCTCGGCCAACCCCGCGGCTCATTTGAGAAGTGGCACCTCCGGGAAGCCGCGCAGCGGTGTCTGGCGTGGAGTTGTCGGAGGTTGGCGCGGTTTCGTCGGGCCAGAGTTCCTCGGGGTTGGGGTCCTCACTGCCAATGGGGTCGAGAACGAGGTTTTCGATTTCGGGGTAGGCGCTCTGGTCGATGTCCATCAGCTCGGTGAAGCGCGGATGAGAAGTAATCAGTTCGGCCTTGGTGCCAATGCCAGTGATGGCACCGTCTTCGAAAATGGCGATGTGGTCCGCCTGCTCGAGAGTGGAAGATCGATGCGCCACGATGACGATAGTCGTTTCCGCTAGCTGCGAGGTCAGCGCGTTGAAGATTTCTAACTCTGTTGCAGCATCGATTGCTGAGGTCGCGTCGTCGAGAACCAAAACTCGAGGACGGGCGAGGAATGCCCGTGCTAACGCGACGCGTTGAGCTTGTCCGCCGGAGAGATTATGCCCGCGCTCGCCGATGGCTGTGTCCCACCCCTGAGGCAGATCGTCGACGAAGTTGACCTGGGCGGCGGTCGCTGCGGCGTTAATCTCTTCCTGGGACGCCGCGGGATTGGCGAATGCGATGTTCTCACGCAACGTGCCCGCAAATAGATAAGGAGTGTCCGGAACGACAGTTATAGCGTCATATACGTCGCTGGAGAGAATGCGCGCCGTATCTGTGGATGTGCTGTGGCTGGGCGCATCGATAGTGATAGTTCCCGAATCCGGCAGATAGTGACGGCCGAGTAACTCCGTGGCGATAGTCTTTCCGGACCCCGGTGGGCCAATCAACGCTAAGGTCGCCCCTGGCGCGACGGAGAATGAGACATCGTCGATAAGCGTGCGTCCGCCACGGCTGTGGGTGACGTGGTTGAAGCTGATGCCAACAGGACCGTTGGGGAGGGGGAGCGCGTCGGTGGGTTCGGGGTTGTCTGGTCGGGCGTCGATGACATCGGAAATGCGGTCGATGCTTGCCGACGTCAGCTGTATCGAGATGACCATGTTGGAGACCAGACGCGACAGGGCAGTCAGGCTGGTGAGATACGTGGCAAACGCCACGAACGTGCCTAGGGTGATGTGTCCGTTAATCGCGAGCCAGCCACCGACTGCGATATTTCCGACGAGGGACAGTTGCGGCAACGACTGCAGCGCCGGTTGGAATCGAGCGCTGAGTTTTGCCGCTCGCAGGCGTAGGGAATAGAGCAGCGACGAGTTACGCTCCATCCTCGCAACTTCGTTGTCACCCTGCGCAAACGCCTTGACAACGCGAATGCCGGAAACGGTTTCCTCGACTTGTCCGGCGATCTCGCCTGCTTGCTGTTGGGCAGCCCAGGTTGCGGCATGGAGTTTGTCACGCGAATTCACCGCAATGTAGACAATCGCTGGCACGACGGCGAGGCCGACCAGTGTCAGGGGCAGCGAGAGGGCGAGCATGATGCCGATAGTGATGAACAGCTTGACGACGGATCCCAGTGTCAACGGCAACATCGCCAGTAGTCCGGACACTGCCTGGAGGTCGGAAATTGACCGTGACACGACCTGGCCGGTGTTGACTCGGTCTTGTGCTGGACCATCGAGGTTTTGTAGGGAGCGAAGGATCTTTAGTCGCAGGTCGTGCTGAACATCAATGGAGAGTTTGCCGGAGAAGAATCTGCGCCCCACCTGGGCGACGAAGCGTACTAACGCGATGGCCAGAAAGACGGAAATGACTGCCTGCAGGGGAGTTAGGGAAGGCAGTAGGCGCGCGGGGACACCGCCATCGGAAGAGCCCGTTGCCACATCAATGGCATCTCTAGTGAGAAGCGGAAGTACGGACTCTAGCCCGACAACGATTAGCGCTACAACAATGACACCATAGAGCGGTAGTGGCCTGTGAAGAGACTGTTTCCACAAGAACTTCATGGGAGAGGTTCTGAGGGGTTTGCTCTGGGCCATGGTGGGTACCGCTCTTCCATTGAAAAACGTTGCTGAAGGGTAATCGGGGTAAGAGGAACTACTTATTCTTCTTTTTCTTCGGCCACTTCAGCGCCGAGGGAATAGAGAACCTCGATGACTTTGAGTCCTTCTTCGAGTCCTCCGAGGTGTTGGATTTAGCCGGTAGCTTTCGTTCAAAGTCCGACCAATCCTGGGGAAGCGGGCCCAGAGATGCGCGAGTGGAGCTGATAAGAATGCCACCGAGCTTGCGGTTGGCGGAGGCCCCAACCACGGCGCCAATTCCAAATGGCAAAATCTTACCGATGATGGCCAGGCGAGCGTTCTTCATCAAGCGCTTGCGTGCCTCGCGAATCAGCAGGCGGTTTGCTGCACCCAGCTGCGGAACGCCAAGCCGTGGCAGTAGAGAATTTACGGAAGTTTTGGTCTGCTTCCGCAGCGATTCCTCGCCAAGCAGAGAGGCCATAATAGCTGTCCCCTCAGAACCACTCATGGCCGCAAGAATCAGCGTGCGACGGCGTTGCGGATCGGTGATGTCAATATTGCGCAGGGTTGCTGAGGCCAGTGTGTACCAGGCTGATGCTTCCAGGAACAGCAGCGATTCACCGGTAACCGCAGCCAAGCCCGTAATCATGCCGACGCCGGGAAGAACCGCACTGCCGCCGGCGGCACCACCGGTGCCGGTGACCAGGTTGAGGTAGTGGGAATCAATACGTTCTTGTACCTGCGCCGGAGTTTCATCTTTTTTGCGCTTGTGCAGGGAACTGACGTACCCGGTGATGGCAGACGACTGCCAGCTCATGGTCTTATCCAGGGTTTGGATAAGAAGGGTTCCCAGTTTTCCGGCATCACGTTCGATCGCTTCGGGGGTTGAGTTCACCGCATCAGTTACTGTGCGAGTTGAATCCTTCTTCGTCTTTTGGAACAAAGTAGTAGACCTCCTAAACGGGTCCGTTGAGAGCCATATGCCCATATAAACACTACTGAGCTGTGGGGAAATTCCGTAGTCGGTGGAAAAATAGACAGGTGTACGGCGATTAACACAGTCGATAGAAGGATGAGACTGGTGAACGATGTCACGCGGGGTGCCGCATTGCCTCCCGAGTACTCCCAGCTTTTGGCGGACTTTCCTCGGTTTTCCGCAGATGTCATGCCTCACGACGGCGCTGCGGAGTGGCACCTTTCTACCGAAGCTGTAGCCGCCGGAATTGAGGCTGGGAGAAAGCTGTTTCCCATGCCCGAGGTTGAGGTGGATACCCGTTTCCAGACCCAGTTGTGGTGGTGGTCCATGTGCGGAGCATTGGTAGGGCCATCGCTGGCATGCGTGTTGGTGTCCAATCGAGTTCCGGTGTGGCAGTGGTCTTCTTGGCTCACATTTCTTCGAGATGACTATTGGGTTGGGTTCCAAGCTCAACAGTTTGAAAGCATTTCCGCTGAGGATGCGGATGAGCTGAAGGATTCCGGCGAAGCACTGGCTCATTTCTTGGAGCCGTTGGCTCAGGTTGTTGGAGAAGTCGGGGAAATCAAGCCTGCCCCTCTTTGGGCCGTGGCTGCCGATGCCGTAGCTAACGCCGCAATATCCGCCGGTAATGAGCTGATGGAGCCCTGGCGTGGAGCGCTTATTGGCAAACATGTCGTTGAGGGAATACAGCGAGTACATCGGGTCCCTCTTCCTCGTTTCATGGATTCCTGCGGAGGCGAGGTGCGCCCCTGGGATGAAGCCGCTGCTGAATCGGGAGAAGAACCGGACTTCGATGTAGTTACTCACCTGGAGAGAGCTACTTGCTGCATGATTTATCACAGCCCAGATGCCGATCTGTGTGTCTCCTGTCCAAAACGTTCTCGTGAGGAACGCCATCAACTCTGGGCACGCTACTGAGCGCTCTGTTTTCGAGAATCGACAGCTGGTGGCCTGCTCCTCAACCGACCGCGTTGGCGGCTTTGCAGCAGCACGGACGCTGCCGGCGTGATCTTTCGCAGCAATTGCCGGGGGCATGAGCCACCCCATGATTGCGCGTTTGTCGCTACGATTGGCTGCGGGTAGAGGCCAATTATCTTTCAAGGGAGGATTCCACCCATGAGCTTTTTCGAGCAGATTGCTGCGGCACTGGACCGCGAGGGCATTGAAAGCCGTGTCAACGATGACACCCTCTTCGTTCCCATTACCTCTGACCTGGAGGTTCAGTTCGTCACCATTGATGAGGACATCCCGGCTGCCGAAGTTTACGTAGCCGCTGCCGATGTGGATGATGAGGACGACGAGTTCGAAGCTGTTCTGGTCTCCGCTGTATTCTCCGTCGAAGACGCCGTCGCGGCAGTCGCCCACCATGTAGCTACTGACCAGGTTGTTGGCCTGCTGCGCACTCTGCTCGATGGTGATGATGACCGCATTGCTGACCTGGAGTTTGAACAGGACCCCGAAGAGGCAACCTTGGTCACCTCCGAAGTTGGTACCTCCTCGTTGGTCCAGGTTTTGGTAACTGCCCACAACAACGAGCCCAGCGCACACGTCCGCTTCATCTCTCAGGACGCGAACTTGGACGACATTGTCGACCAGGCCATCGCAGAGTTCTGGGACTCGGACACCGAAACGGTTCTCACCGATGATGACCGTCGCAAGATGTTCGCTGACCTCTACTCTGACATCCAGACCTTGCGCAATGAGGTTCTGACGCTGGGCACCTTCAAGGACTTTGACAAGCTGATGGATGTCCTTGCGCTCGTGGTAGACCGCGCAGAGGAATGGGAAGATCAGCTGGCACCCGTCGATGACGGGTACGCGGAGTATATCTACTCTGATCACGTTGCCTCCTTGGACGGGGATGATGATGACGATGACGACGATGATGACCTCTATGACGATGGCGACTATGACGACGAGGACGACGAAGAAGGCGACGACAGCGAGTAGCCGTACTGTGGCAGCACTGTGACCAGTGCTAAGCCGCTGATGGGCGAGAAGAAAAGAGCTCGTTAGGACACGGCAGTGGCCGCGCGTCCCTGGTGCCAATCCAGCTATAACGGCGCCCGGGGAGTGCGAGGTCAGTGCCGTTTTCGTGTATCTTGCTGCAGTCCTGCGCACGATGGAGAGCCTCAGCCACAGCCCGAGTACGTCGGCGGTTTTCTTCCCGCGTCCGATTCGAACCGCCAATTCCGCGGAGGACTACCTCCGATGAGGATGCCACCTTGACGGAAACGGAGTACATGAACATGGGCTCATCCTTCAGGATGAAGTATTCCGCGTGCACGTCGGCAAGCTGAGAGACCAGTGCGCGAGGAAGCGCTATCCGCGACGCGCGGACGGTGACCACAGGCCCGTCGGGAAGCGAAAAGGTGTGATCTAGCGCGCCGGGCGAATGCCTACGGGCGATGGTGGGGTGGCAGAGGATTGTGCGGATGAGGTCGAGGTCTTCGAAACATTCTGCACGGTAGGTAGCGGATAGTGGGGGAAGAGTTAGGCGGCGATGAATGGGAAACTCGTCTGCTGTGTTCATGGCTCACAAGTTATCGAACACCCCGGACTCACATTTTCGAACATATAGAACTATTGTTCGAGATATGTTTAGCATCAATTGGCTACCCAAGTGGGGGTAGTCAATTGGCTAGGTGCCTGGCGTTATTGCAGGGACATGTGGGGTTGTGGAAACGATTCGATAACGACTTTTGTAAAAGTCCAAGAGTCTGAGAAAACGCTATTTCTGGGGGTGGGGTGGTGGATTAGTGTGGGGGATGGTCCTAAAGGAAAACTAAAAATTTGAAAGATTCGTCTCAATGAAGCACGCAAGAAGTCGAATAGCGGTATCGGCTTTCGCAGCACTTTTGTCCTTGGCAGCCCCGGTCGCGGCACATGCTCTCGTGGTTGGTCCGGGTGACCCGATTCGAACTCCCATGGAGGGAAGCCCGTGGGATGGGCACCGAAATGTCAACTCGCCGATGTGTTCGGCGGGTGTTCCTGGGACGGTGACGGACCGCAATGGGGAAAAGCATCGGGTCATGTTGACCGCAGGGCACTGTGTGAATGATGCTCCGGATGTGGGGCTGCCAATCGTTACCGGTGAGGTGTATGTGCCAACCACCGAAGGCGATAAGCGCATTGGTACGACAGGTGCTCACCGTTGGGAAGTGCCGCAGGAAGATGTCGGACTGGAGTCGTTGCCGGCGGCCTTTAATGGTGCAGACTATGGAGTAATCAACCTTGATCCGGACGTAGAAACTACCGGCGCAAGTTACTCCATCGATGAAAATGGTCAGAGCTACGGGGAGCCTGTAGCGATGACTGGCATTCAAGACAATGAAGATCTGCCGCGTGGCGAGGTCTCCTTCGATAATTTTGGCAAACCTATCTGTAAGGACGGCATGCGTACTGGACGTGCCTGTGGCTATCAGGTATTTCGGGCTCGAAACGGCATTTGGACGGTTGGTATTGGCGTTGACCATGGTGACTCCGGCGGAAATGCCTATGATCCGACCACTAACGAAGTTATTGGCGTAAATTCGATGACCTTCGGTCCGGTCTCGCGTGTGATGCCCGCGGATATTGCCATTCAGGAGGCCTACGGCATTCCCGATGGTCAGGTAAATGACCACTTCGAGGTATCGGATTCCACGGCTCAGCGCGACTCCTCCTACCGCACCCTCAATGAGGATATGGCGGCGGATCAGGAGTATGCCCGGGCGCAGGATTCGCAGGCTTCGCAGGAAGCTTCTGTACCGCAGTTAGCTGATCTTGTGGACCAGCTGCCGCAGTCACCGCAGCTCCCTGAACTGCCACAATCGCCCCAATTGCCACAATCGTCACAGCCGTTTGAGCTGCCTCAATTGGCAGAAATTCAGCTTCCAAGCTTTGAGGGCTAGCACCAGTCTGAGAATCTGACAAAAATCACCCCCGAACCGTTAAGAGAGCCAGAATCATCCAAGGCGGATGGTTCTGGCTCTTGCATTGCTGTTGAACAAACCTTTTGATGTGTAATGCGCGTGCCGTGAAGGCGAATGAACGGTTCCTCGACTGAGAATTTCACCCTAGGTTCCATTTTTGGAGAGCTTTGTAAAGGTGTCCCTAATACACTGAGTGGGACAAGTTTTCTGTACAGAAATGGAGTATCGCACACTATGGCCAGTTCAAAGAAGGTCGCCACACTCACGGCTGCACTGTCGGTAGCTGCGGGTGGCTTTGTGCCCGGAATCGCGGTAGCTGAGGCTGCACCGGCAAACTCGGATGTTGTCATCGGCCCGGGCTCGCCGTTGCGAATGCCGTTCCCGAGCAGTAAGAACATCGACGGACGGCATGTTCAGTCCCCGATGTGCTCTCTGGGAGTTCCCGGCACCGTTGTGGATCAGAATGGCGTTTCGCATCGTGTCATCATGACTGCCGGTCACTGTGTTGTGGCGAAGGATACTGAAACCGGCGAAGAGGTCACCGGCCAGTTCTTCATCCCAACCAAGGACGGCGACAAGCTGGTCAACAAGGACTACATGGGCACCGATATCATGCCGGAAGAGGGTGACTTCGACGAAAACACCACTATGCCGGAGTTCTTCAACGACCTCTTCAATAGCGGTGACTACGGCATCATTGAGGTTCAGGACGACATCAAGACCACCTCTATGTCCCACTCTGTTGATGAGTTCGGCAACGTCCACGGCGAGCCGGTTCAGATCGTCGGTATCGAGGACAAGCGCACTCTCGAGCCGATGGAGATTTCTGTCGACAACTTCGGTGAGCCTGTGTGCACCGACGGTTCCCGTACCGGCCGTGGCTGCGGCTTCCAGGTCTTCCGAGTCCGCAATGGTGTCTGGGCTATCGCTCCGATTGACCACGGCGATTCGGGCGGAAACGCTTTCAACCCGGAGACTCGCGAGGCCATTGGCGTTAACTCCATGGGCATCGGCCCGCTGAGTCGCTTCCAGCCGATTGACGTTGCTCTTGAAGAGCAGTACGACATCCCGGACGGCCAGGTCAACGAGCGCTTCAAGGTAGAGACCTCCACTGAACCGCAGTCCGAGTTCCGCACGATTGACGAGGACTCCCAGTACACCAAGCAGCACGTCCCACAGGAAGAGCCGGAGCTGGGCCCGATTGGCGAGCTGCTCCCAGAGGGCGTCGAGGTCCCGCCGGAGATTGCCGACATCATCTCGGAGAGCCCGTCTCTCCCGGAGCTGCCGATTCCGGAGCTGTCGGGTGCGACCGCTCAGGCAACGCAGGCAGCCAGCAACATTTCCTCGCAGGCGAACCTGCCGAGCCTGTTCTAATCAGGTCACCGCAGTCTCGTAGATAGGGCGTTCGCTTTACGACGCTCCGTCCAACCCCCTATTCCGCCATGGTGGCGGGGTAGGGGGTTTGCTTTAGTATTTTGGCCGCAAAATTATATAAGCTAAACGCACCAGCATACGAAAAGAGATATGCAGGAATCGAGTGATGGGACATTTTTTGCTATGAAGAGCTTTTCGACTGAGCTAGGCTATGACGATTCTGATGTGGAGTCAGTTGTAAACTACGCCGAAAAGATAGTCGGAAAATCTCTTCGAGAGGCACTTGGTGTCGAGGATTTGGATGATCCGAGGGTAAAGCGAGGGGCATTCGGTTCCGCGTTAGAGACACTCTATTTCAAGATTCCGGCTAACAGTAATGCAGAAGCAGACTTTACAAAAATAGGCGTCGAACTAAAAAGTACGCCGATGAAATTGACTAAAAAAGGTGATTATTCCGCAAAGGAACGTCTTGTCCTTTCGATGATTGACTACTTTTCACTCCCTGAGGAACAGTGGGTTGAGTCGCATCTGCTGGCCAAGATTAGCCGCATGCTATTAGTGGCATACCTTTTTGAAAAGGATAAGAATCCTGTCGATTACCAGGTTCTTCTCGCGAAGCTTTGGGAACTGTCGCAGGATGACATTGTCCAGCTTCGCAGTGACTGGGAATTGATTCAGGAGAAGGTCCGACGAGGACAAGCGCACACCATTTCATCTGGTGACACGATGTACCTGGAAGCCTGTACTAAGGCAGCGAATAGCACGATTACGCGGAAGCAGCCATTCTCGGATGAGCCGGCGAAGCCTCGGGCATGGGCCTTTAAGCGGAGTTATATTGATGTCATTCTCAACGGCATGCTTAATGCTCAAGAGATTGAACGAAAGCAATCAGAAGCAGATATGGATTTGCTTGGGCTGGTAAAGAAGCGATTCGCGCCGTATATGAATCGTACCCTTACTAGCTTGGCTGAAGGCTTGGGTTACAGTAACACCCGCCTTCCTAAGCATATTGGCAGTCTTATTGTTAAGAGTATTCTCGGTGTGGACAAGGAATCTGAAATTGCTGAGTTTGTAAAAGCTGGGATCGTCCCTAAGGTTATCCGTTTGAAGAGAAATGGAAAGCCCAAGGAATCCCTATCTTTTCCAAGGTTTTCCTACCGTGATTTGGTGGAGCAAGATTTCGAGCAAAGCGAGTTCAGTGAGCAGTTGGCGCAGAAGTACCTTTTTGTTGTCTTCTGCGAAGATGAGTCGAATCTTGGAGAGTTTCGACTAGCGGACGTACTGTTTTGGCAGATGCCTGACTCTGACTTGGTAGAGGCACGTGCATGTTACGACCTGATGCGGGAGCGTGTAATCGACGGGCGCGCTAGCGAGTCGGTTAAGAGTACGGAGAACCGTTGCTGTCACGTTCGGCCGAAGGCTCGAAACAAGGCAGATACAGCTGTTACTCCGCGAGGTGAAACTGTGGTCAAAAAGTCCTTTTGGTTGAACGCGGGGTACGTGGGTGATGAGATCAGTCGGGTTCTAAATTCCTAGAGATTTAGAAATAGTGTTCGAATAAGGCGGCGGTTTTGGTTAACTATCGGCCAGTTTGATCCGGCCTCTGTGTCATGGTTAGAATCACTCTGACGTATCAGAACACAGTAGCGATTGGAGAAACGTGTCTGATAAAACCATTCGCGTAGCCGAATTGTTCGCGGGAGTAGGTGGCTTTCGCCTCGGCTTAGACGGCTATCAGGATCAAAGCGACGGTATAGCATCTCTTCCGGCGGCAGGACCATTTGAGACCGTGTGGGCTAACCAGTGGGAACCACCAGGAACTCCAGCTCGCCAGTTTGCATGGCGCTGTTATGTAAACAGGTTCGGGGAGAACAGCTGTGTGAATGAAGACATCAACGTTGTTCTCGACAATGCGGAAGCCGGGCTGTTCGAAATTCCCGATGTAGACATGGTTGTGGGAGGGTTTCCGTGCCAGGACTACTCAGTTGCCAAACCGCTATCGCAAGCAGGTGGGATTGAAGGGAAAAAAGGTGTCCTCTGGTGGGATATCTACAGGTTCCTTAAGCTAAAGAGCCCCAAGTATGTCTTGTTGGAAAACGTTGATCGATTGCTGAAGAGCCCTGCTACTCAGCGAGGTCGCGACTTTGCAATTATGTTGTCGTGCTTCGGTGACCTCGGCTACTCCGTCGAGTGGAGGGTGATTAATAGTGCTGAGTATGGTTTTCCGCAGCGACGTAAGCGGGTCTACATCTATGCAGTTAAGAATCCCGGCACCTGGGAATTAGAGCAGCGCGCTAAGGATGGCATCATGGCCGCGGCTTTACCAATTGAGGAACCTCTGCATTTCACAGAAGTTGTGATTCCAGAGGATCCATATGAAGCAACAAAGACGTTTTCACTAGGTGCCAAGAAGTCTCCATTCGAAACTGGAGGCATAATGCAGAACTTCAAGGCGCTGACATTTTCTGTGGTTGAGTCCTATGATGGGCCTCGACAAGTTCTTGGGGATGTCCTTGTTGATGAGTCTGCTGTTCCAGATTCTTTCGTCATTCACGCGGATGAAGTTCATAAGTGGGAGTATCTGAAGGGTTCAAAGCGCGAAGAACGAGTCAATAAAAAGACTGGTTTTACGTATTTGTACAGTGAGGGGAGTATGTCCTTCCCGGACTCGACGGAAAAGCCCTCCCGAACGATTTTGACTGGTGAAGGCGGAAAATCGGCCTCCCGTTTCAAGCATGTGGTTAAGGTGGATGGAAGACTGCGTCGTCTAGTTCCAGATGAACTGGATGCTCTGCAAGGATTCCCTAAAGGATGGACGGACACAGGAATGACCGACGGCCATCGTGCCTTTTGCATGGGTAATGCACTAGTAGTTGGAATTCCTCATTTGATTGGCAAAGAGTTGGCCCGGCGAATTGAAAGTGAAATGGGCGACTCTGACTAGAGGTTTTAGAAAGGACCGTTACCTTGTCAGCTTCCCGTTCGCGCGACCTGCTTCGTCGTAAAGCAAAGTGCGAATCTCAGCCGGATATCGCATCGGAGGTGGGAAGCAAACCACAAGGTCTGGATCCTCGGCAGGGTGAATTAGACGGGACTAAACAGCCGATTCCGCGAGAGATTTGGATTCTGGTCAGCGCTGCGTTCATCATTGCGCTGGGCTTCGGTCTGATTGCACCAATCTTGCCGCAGTACGCGCGCAGCTTCGATGTGGGGGTGTTCGCGGCCAGCTTCGTGGTCAGTTCGTTCTCCATTTTCCGGCTAATCTTCGCGCCGGCATCGGGCTCACTGGTAGAGAAGCTCGGATATCGGCGCACGTACCTAACCGGCATCAGCATCGTCGCGCTCTCGACTTTGCTTGTCGGTGTTGCGCAGACATATTGGCAACTGCTGGCGTTTCGTGCGCTCGGAGGCATCGGTTCGACGATGTTTACGGTCTCGGCAATGGGGCTGATTGTGCGGATTTCACCGCCGGAGATCCGCGGTAAGAGCTCGGCCGCCTACGGCACAGCCTTCCTGTTGGGCAATGTCTTTGGCCCAATCATTGGTGCTGCAATGGGCGCATGGGGCATGAGGGTGCCGTTTTTCATCTACGGTGGCGCGCTGATTGTGGCAACGATTGTGGTCGGCATGTCGCTGAGTGCGGAGCATCTTCGCCATGTAGTGCCCAAGCGCACAACCCCGGTGCTGAGGTTCTCCGAAGCAATCCGTGACTCGGCATATCGAAGCGCACTAGTCGGAGCCTTCGCCAACGGCTGGTCGAACTTCGGCGTGCGCGTCGCGATTGTCCCGCTGTTCGCTGCGGCAACGTTTTCCCATGTTGGCGCCCCAGAACCGGGCAGCGATGGGGCAGTAGCCGCCACTGCCACAGCTGGTTTCGCGCTGACGGCCTTCGCGCTCGGCAATGTCACGGCATTGCAGTTTTCCGGTCGTCTCTCCGACCGCATTGGCCGTCGTCCACTGCTCATCACAGGCCTGTTTATCAACGGCGTGTTCACTGGCGCAATCGGATTTAGCAGCGGTGCCATTCCGCTACTGATTCTCTCAGTCCTCGCCGGCTTCGGCGCTGGCATGATCAATCCATCGCAGCAGGCCGTGCTTGCCGACGTCATCGGCGCCAACCGCCAAGGTGGAAAGGTGCTCGCCAATTTCCAGATGGCTCAGGACTTCGGAGCGATTTCCGGCCCGCTGATTGTCGGCGCAATCGTGGATGCCGCAGGGTTCAAGGCCGGTTTCCTTGTTTGCGGTGTCATTTCGCTGGTCGCAATGGTGGGCTGGATTTTCGGGCGCGAGACTCTACCAGCCCACTCGTCGAACAGCGGGGCCAAAGAAGTCAAAGCGAAAACAGCTTAAGCAGAAGCGGATTTGCTAGTTTCCTTGCCTTCATCGAGCTTTCGGCAAATAGCCACGTAGATAGCGCCAGTGATGTTGTGCACCACAGCGGCCACCGCGCCGGGAAGCGCTGCCTCCGGGGTAAAGAACTTCGCTGCCATACCGGAGGACAGGCCAGCGGACTGTGTGCCGACCTCCACCGCCACCGTGCGCTTGCCCGCAGTCGGCATCCCCACCAGCTGGCCTGCAAAGAAGCCGAGCACGTAGCCCAGAACGTTGTGGATGATCACAGCCACAAACACAATCAGGCCAATGTTTGCCAGGCTCTCTGCGTTCTTGGCCACGGCACCGAAGACCACGCCACCGATACCGAGAATAGAAATCCACGGCAGGATCGGGAGGATCTTGTTAATAAAGGTATCGGCCACAAAGCGGATAATCAGACCGCCAATCACTGGCAGGAGGACTGTCTGGCAGAGGCTCCAGGCCATCCCGAGGCCGTCGACCTCCGTGTGCGCGTCGGCAAGCAAGAGCATAAGAAACGGCGTCATAATCGGCGAGACCAGTGTCGACACACTGGTCATGGCGACGGACAGCGCGACATCGCCACGCGACAGGTATGCGATGACATTCGACGAAGTGCCGCCCGGAACAGAGCCCAGCATGAGCAGACCAACAGCGAGTGCCGGGTTGAGTCCGAGGACTTTAGCCACGGCAATCGCCAGCAGTGGCATGATGACAAACTGCGCAATGACGCCGAAGAGAATCGCCAACGGGCGCTTAGCGACCTGCTTAAAGTCCGGGATGGTCAGGGTGAGGCCCATCGCGAACATGATGATCATCAGGAAGTACGTGATGTAATCCGTCAGCGGAGTAAACGGGGCGGGGAAGAAGAATGCCAGCGCCGAACCCGCCAAAATAAAGCCCGGAAACCCGAGAACTTCAATCATTGCCGAGAGCTTCGACGGTGCCTTATTTTCCTGCCTGCCATTCCCAGAAATCTCCTCGGGAGAATGTGGTTTTAGTGGGGACTGCCGGGGCGAAGACGGCTGCGTTTCTGGTGCGTTGTTATAGCTGGACATTCTCTAGCGACCTTGGGCTTATACGTTGCGAAATTGCAAAAATCCGCCGAACGGTGGGTGTTCCACGGCGGAAAATAGCTGATATGTGTACAAACTTGTAGGGAAAATGTTAGCCACCTCACCCCATGCAATTGCAAAATAGGTACCCCGAAGTGGGTGAAATGCGCTCGCTTAACGACGGCCCCAGCGCCGGGGCCTCATCCAAGAAATCGACCGCCTAGTGTCGTGACCTTGCGGACAGGAAATGGTTTTTTGACCGACGGTGGCGTAGTCTGGGCACTCGGTGTGAAATCCTGACGACAATGTCGCAGAGAATCTGGCAGCGGTATAAATTCGCTGGTGAAACGCTTGAAAGTGCATAGTGCATGATGGGCGCCCCTCCTCGGAAGTAAAAGCTGAATTGGGTTTGGGCGCAATTTTTCGAAGTATGTGCAAGAGAAGCGATGTCATCGCAATTCCGACGTGAGAGCACTGAAAACAAGAACGTAAATTGGGCGGGTCATGTATGTGCGACCCAACTGTGAGTAATCAACTGTTGAATATTGAGTGTGCGGGCGAAAAGGCCCAGGAAGAGCCCCAAATGGCTAATAATGAAATGAATGGCAGCGTCGAGGAAAACCGCGAGGATCAGCGCGAAAACCAGCGCGAGGACGCAATTGTGAAGGCCGAGGATGTAGTGGCCGAGGAAGCACCGGTGGTCGAAGAGAAGGCCGCTGAGGAAAAGACCGAAAAGGCTGAGGTCAAGGAAAAGGCCGAGAAGAAGGCCGAAAAGAACAAAGACGACAACGGCGACGACACCGTCGGCTTCGATGAGCTTGAGCTGCCGGATGACATTGTCAATGCAGTTCGCAAGGTTGGGTTTGAGACTCCGTCCCCAATTCAGGCTGCAACTATCCCGACTCTGATGAGCGGCCGCGACGTCGTCGGCCTGGCTCAGACTGGTACCGGTAAGACCGCGGCGTTTGCGCTGCCGATTCTGGCTCGCATTGATCGCTCCGTCCGTGCACCACAGGCTCTGGTGCTCGCTCCGACCCGTGAGCTGGCGCTCCAGGTTGCGGATTCCTTCCAGTCGTTTGCTGATCACCTGGGCAAGATTCAGGTCCTGCCAATCTACGGTGGTCAGTCTTATGGAGTGCAGCTGTCGGGTCTGCGCCGAGGTGCGCAGATTATCGTCGGCACGCCTGGTCGTGTCATCGACCACCTGGAGAAGGGCTCGCTGGACATCTCCGACCTGCGCTTCCTGGTACTGGACGAGGCCGATGAGATGCTGCAGATGGGCTTCCAGGAGGATGTCGAGCGCATTCTTGCCGACACCCCGGATGACAAGCAGGTCGCGCTGTTCTCGGCTACCATGCCGGCTGCGATTCGTCGCCTGTCCAAGCAGTACCTGACGGAGCCGGAAGAGATTACCGTCAAGTCCCAGACTCGCACTGCGGACAGCATTCGCCAGCGCTTCCTGATGGTCAGCCACCGCAACAAGCTGGACGCGCTGACCCGCATCCTCGAAGTCGAGGAATTCGAAGCGATGATCATGTTCGTGCGCACCAAGCACGAGACCGAGGAGCTCGCCGAGAAGCTGCGTGCCCGCGGATTCTCCGCTGCCGCCATCAACGGCGACATCCCGCAGACTCTGCGTGAGCGCACGATTGATCAGCTCAAGGACGGTCGCCTGGACATTCTGGTGGCAACCGATGTGGCTGCTCGTGGCCTGGACGTTGACCGTATTTCCCACGTGGTCAACTACGACATTCCGCACGATACCGAGTCCTATGTCCACCGCATCGGTCGTACCGGCCGCGCTGGCCGCTCCGGCGAGGCGCTGCTCTTTGTCACCCCGCGTGAGGGACGCCTGCTGCGCTCGATTGAGCGTGCAACCAAGTCGCAGCTGCACGAGATGAAGCTGCCGACCGTCGATGAGGTCAACGACTCTCGCAAGCAGAAGTTCGCTGATGACTTGACCGAGGCGCTTGCTGATTCGCAGGTTCCGGTCTTCCGTGAGCTCATCGAGGAGTACGCAGAAGAGCACGACACCCCACTGGTTGATATCGCCGCCGCTATCGCTGCGCAGGCACAGTCGGGCGACTTCCTAATGAAGGAGCCGCCGCGTGGCCGTCGTAACGACCGTGACCGTGATCGTTTCGACCGCGACCGCAACCGTGGCCGCGATGGTCGCTCCCGTGGTGAGCGCGGTCAGGGCAAGCGCGCTGACCTGGTCGAGTTCGACCGCGCGGGCACCGCAACCTACCGTATCAGCGTCGGTCGTCGCCAGCACGTCCGCCCGGGTGCCATCGTCGGTGCCATCGCCAACGAGGGTGGCCTGTCCTCCAAGGACTTCGGACACATCGACATCCGTGGCGATCACACTCTGGTCGAACTGCCGGCCAACCTGCCGCAAGAAGTCATCAACAACCTCTCCGATACTCGCATCTCCGGCCAGCTCATTGGGCTGAAGCTTGACGACGGCACCTCGGTCGACGACAGCGATGACTACCGCGGTGGCCGTGGTGGCTACCGTGGCGATCGTCGTGATGGCGGCCGTGGTCGCGGAGGATACCGTGGTGGTCGCGGTCGCGACGACCGTCGTGGTGGTGGCCGTGGCCGCGGTGGCTACCGTGGAAACTTCGAAGATGGTGACGATTTCGGCGGCCGTGGTCGCGGAGGATACCGTGGTGGTCGCGGTCGCGACGACCGTCGTGGTGGCTACCGTGGTGACCGTGATGACCGTCGCGGTGGTTACCGAGGCGGACGCCGCTAAACCTGCTAGGTGAGGTGAGCTGGGTGGTCGTCGTCAGGCGACAACCGACGACCGCCCTTGGCGCTGACCTAGAAAATAAAAAACTGCCGGTACGCATGTACTTTCAAACCCGATTAGTCGGGCCGAAACGTACAGACGCACCGGCAGTTTTATTGTGTCTGAGCGTGAGCTCTAGATGAAGAACATCAGGATGCCGGCGACAACCCACAGCAGGGAGAAGATGCCGGAGAACATAGCCAGCTGGCCCTTCTGCTTGTCCCAGTCGAGCTCTTCAGCCTTCTTGCGACGCTCGATGAACTCCGGATCGTCAGCATCCTCGTCTTCGTCAGCGATGCCGAGGCCGGCCATCATCAGACGCTGACGCGGAATGACCAGGAAGAACAACAGTGCCCAGGCGATGATAGCCAGCAGAATTGCGGCGTGCATTGCCCCGGACTTCATGTAGGTCGACACATCGGTGAACATGACACCGAAGCCGAGCAGCGGCACGAGCAGCGACCACATGCCGTAGGTGCGCGAAATGGCGTGCATGGTGCGCGCGGCGCCGACCGTTCCAGCCTCTCCGCCGCGGGCTGCAAGCGCGAGCTTCGGGAACATCGAAATTGCGACAGTCACCGGTCCAAGCAGCAGAATTGCCGCCAGGACGTGAACCATAAGAACTACGTTTTGCACGTATTACCTTTCCACGACTGAATGTAGGCCTCGCGTTCAAGCGAGGAGTGGCCTGGATATTTCTTTATTAAGACCAGTCCTTAACTTAACGTGCTCGCACTATTTTCTCTATTTCGTGCCTTTCCTCGCGCGGATTCCACACGCAGTGGCCATCGCCTTCCAGTCTGCCGACGATACGGGCAGGTCCCATTTAATGGCCACCGCTAAGTAACGATGCGAATAGTCACACGCCTTCGTATCCTCAGGAAGCCATTCGGCCGGGCTGGCATCTCCTTTATCCCGGTTGACCGCGCTTCGCGTGGGTACGAGGTTGGTCTCGATATCGTTGGCAAATTGCCGACGCCTCTCGGAATCCCATGCGTAGGCTCCGAAATCCCACGCCGCTGCCAACGGATAAATGTGGTCGATATCGACCTCATGCGCACCAACTGGGTCACCCGTGTAAGGGTCGGGGGTTTCGCGCGGGGAGCCGTCGTCAAGCGAACACGCAGAGCCCCCGAACCACGCCGCCAACACTTTATGGCGTGTATTGCAATCGGCAGAACCTGCCCAGACGTCGAAGCGCTCGCGTTTGTATCCGGTGACGGTGGGGCGGTCGGCGACGACGCGCACGGTGCGCAGTTGCTTGACGACGGCTTCCGTCTCCGACCCCGCGGGGGAGGAGGTGACGAGAACTCGCGTAAGCGCAAAGGATGAGACAAAGGCGGTAGTCAGGGAGGCGGCCAGGATGGCAAATAAAAAAGGGCGCATACCTAGTTGGGCGCGAAAAATACTTTTTCGGTTCCCTTGTAGGTATGCGCCGGGGCTAGCCTGCGGGGCTAGCGGAGGCCAAGCCTAGATCAAAGCGTTAGACCAGAGCCTGCTTTGCTGCGTGGTCGAACTCTTCCTTGATCTTCTCGTTCGGCTCCTTGGTAAGCAGCGTGACAATAATCATCACGACAGTTGCAGCGGCGAAGCCCGGGACGATCTCGTAGAGAGTGTCGCTGAGCGAGCTCATGCCCCATGCGAAGGAGACAACCGCACCGGTGATCATGCCGGCAGCAGCACCAGGGGTGTTCAGGCGCGACCAGTAGAGGGCGGCCAGCAGAATCGGGCCGAATGCCGAGCCGAAGCCAGCCCACGCGAAGCCAACCAGATCCAGAATGGAGCTGTTCGGGTTAGCAGCGATGATTGCGGCGATGATGGCAATCAGCGCGACGGCGACGCGGGAGAGCGTCATGTAGGTCTTCGGACGCAGGGACTTGTTGACCGTTGCCTTGAACAGGTCCTCGATCAGCGCGGAGGAAGACACCAGCAGCTGCGAAGAAATGGTGGACATGATTGCTGCCAGCACTGCAGTCAGAATCAGGCCTGCAATCAGCGGGTGGAACAGGATGCGGGTCATGTCCAGGAAGATGGTCTCGTAGGAAGACGCATCAGTGACCGAAGCATCTGGGTTCGTAGCGAAGAAAACAGTTGCGGTCAGGGCCACGAGGACCGAGCCGAGCATGCACAGTGCCTGCCAGCCAACGCCCCAGCGGCGACCCTCAGTTGCGTCCTTTGCACTGCGCAGAGCCATGAAGCGGACGATAATGTGCGGCTGGCCAAAGTAGCCCAGACCCCAGCCGAGGAGACCGATAATAGTGATTAGCGGAATGCCGGCGAACGGATTGAAGAAGGTCTCAACCGGCTGTCCCTCGCTGCCCGGGTACGGGTTGTTAGCAGCAAAGCTGAAGATGTCCGAGAAGGAGTTGCCGTTGTTAATCAGGTAGATGATGCCGACAGTCGGAACCGTCAGCAGCGCAATGAACATGATGATGCCCTGCACCGCGTCCGTGTAGGAGACAGCAAGGAAGCCGCCGAACAGGGTATATGCGACAGTGATCCCCGCAACCAGCAGCATGCCGACGAGGTAGCTGCCACCGAACGTCGACTCCCAGTAGCGGCCACCTGCGACCATGCCCGAGGAGACGTAGAAGGTGAAGAACAGCAGAATAATCAGGCCTGCGGAAACGCGCAGCACCTTCGACGTATCGTGCAGACGGTTCTCCAGGAACGACGGCACGGTAATCGAGTTACGAGCAATCTTGGTGTAGCTACGCAGGCGCGGTGCGGTGAACTTCCAGTTCAACCATGCGCCTGCGACCAGGCCGATTGCAATCCAGGTCTGATTCAGGCCTGAAAGGTAAATCGCGCCGGGCAGACCCATTAGCAGCCAGCCGGACATGTCCGATGCACCCGCTGACAGTGCTGCGACGAACGGATGCAGACCGCGACCGCCAATCATGTATTCGTCATACTCTGCGGTCTTTTTCCATCCGGTCCAACCGATGTAGACCATCAACAGCAGATAAATGACTAGTGCGATGATGAACCATGTTTGTTGGTCCACAGGGCAACTCCTCATTATTTATTAGGCGTACAGTCGGACTCACGCACTGCCCAGCACGCCGGAAACAGTTTCCTGGCGCATCACTCAATTTCAATTGAGTCCGTCCGCTTGACGACGTTCACAGCGTCGCAGCAAAATCGAGCCAGAAAGTGGCCGACAGAAACAGCGGAACCTGCGATTCGCAATGAAACACAACTTCAGCTTCCAGGCTGTCTACGACAGTCAGCGGAGCCCACTGGCACTTGCGAACCATGGCAGAACTATTGCACGAGTCACACATTTTTAATTCTTGTAGCTCATACGACGTTTGCATGTGATGCGCTGCATTGCAAGATAAGAAGCGTTGAAAAAGGCTTTAAAAATCGGTTAAGTGCGACAAATTACCTGGGAAAAGGGGTATTTGGGTGGAGGTGAAGTAATTTTTGCAAGATGCATAATTCGAACACGCGTGCTAATTTTGTGGTGTGATGGAAAAGCTGCTCCGGGGTGCGTGGCAGAATCTTCATTGAAGAAATATCTGGTGGCGAAGTCGCCGGGTGATTAGACGGTGATGGCTGAGCAAGCAGTGGGGAGGAAGTAATGGGCCAAGTTGCTAAGTCAGCGGTGCCGTTGCTGCTGCACGCGGTCTGGAAGGATGATTCGGGTCTTCACCTATGGGTGGAGCGGCCAGAGGGGCACCGGATTATTGCGGACGTGGATTTGCTGGAAGTCCCGGCGCATCAGCGTCGGCTTTTTGCAGTCCTGGACCGGGGGAGTCGAGCGCAGCTGACGCTAAAACTGCGCACACCGAAGGGGCGGGCAGTAGAGAAAACGGTACCCACATGGGTGTTCCCGCCATGGGCTGCTGTGACAGCACTGGTGCAATTGCAGGAGGAAGTTTCCTCGGCGGCGATGGCGCCGGATCTTAGGTTCTTTGTAGATGTTGTACAGGGATTGGATGCTTTCGCACGCTCTGGGCGGGCACTGGTGGCGCTGACGTGGGAAGACAATGAGTGGTGGCCGACGTGGCGGATGTCGGAGGGGTTGAGTGAGATTGCCTGGCAGAGTCAGGTCATTTCCCGTACACCACCGGTGTTGATTGATAACGGAGGTGCCACGGTGGCTGAGGATTTCATCAATCGGATGTTTCATTGGGTCACCAACGCGCTCCTGGCCGATTTGGATGAACCGGCAGAACAGCGCCAGAGTTTCGTGCGGTCGTTGTTGCAGTCGGATTCCCTGGGGCGCGCGACGCCGGGGGTGGCGCAGTCGCTGGCAAAGTGGAGGCTGTCGGCCGATGGTGAGGATGTTCGCCTCCAGCTAATGGTGCAAGAACCTGTCGGTTTTGAGGGACGGCTGGAAGACTTGCCGGATGTGGATCTTCCGCAGCTGTTGGAGTTGCGGGATCGAGCGGATGACGAAGGCGGCTCAGTTACTCGCTTCAACCCTCGTTCAGCTGCGGTGGAACATGAGACTCTGTGGCCATTGCGGATGTACTACCGCATCGGCGTCGCAGCTCCGGAACGCCTGAACCCAGAAATGTGTCGCCGCTCCGTGTTGTCGCTGCTTCGCCCGCAGCTATTGGCTGCACAAGAGGCATTCCCAACGCTCAAATATGCGAAAGCAGCGGGCCACCCGGGTTTAGATCTGCTGCTGACCTCAGAGCAGCTGATAGAGCTTATGACTGATGGCATCTCGCAGTTGGCAAAGGTCGATATCGATGTGATGCTGCCGCCGAACTGGAAGTCAGTGGAAACCACCCTGCAGTTGCACACTGAAGTCGTCCAGTTAGACCCGACGGGGCCTGCTGGGCGCCGTTCGGAACCGAAACTCGGATTTGACCAACTGGTTGATTACGAGTGGAAGTTGGCTGTGGGGGATGCCGTACTGACGGAAGCGGAAATGCGTGAGCTCGCTGCATCGAGTACGGGGCTAGTGCATCTGCGCGACCACTGGGTGCACGCGAACCCAGAGGTAGCTAGAGAAGCCCTGAAGTTTCTGGTGGAGCAGACCAAGGCCGGGGAGGAAACCGGTAAGGGGCAAGCCACCCTGAAAGAGCTGGTCTTCGACGGTGGCATGGAGTCGCAAGCTCCAGCAGCAGTGCCAGTCGCCCCCAGGGATCCCTCTTGGCTCAAGGCGTTGGTGTCGAAGTACTCAGACGGTTCCACGGCCCTCGCAGAGTCGGTCGAGGTGCCACCGAGTTTTGTCGGTGAGCTGCGGGCGTATCAACAGCGCGGTGTGGAGTGGCTGGCGGATATGTCCAACCGCGGCTTTGGTGTCATTCTCGCTGACGACATGGGGCTTGGTAAGACTGTGCAAATTCTGGCGCTGTTGGAGTTTGAGCGCTGCCGTCGTCAAGCGGATGCGAAGGATCAAGAGCACAAGGCTTCGCTTCTGGTCGTTCCGACAGGTGTGCTGCGCAATTGGGCAGCAGAAGCGGCAAAGTTCACTCCAGAGTTCAAGGTTGGGCTGCTGCATGGTTCAAACCGCCCTCATGGTGAAGAACTACAGGAATTTATCGGAAAACACGATGTTGTTGTGACGACCTATGGTGTTGCTACCCGCGATGTGAACGAACTGTCCCAAGTGCAGTGGGATCATGTGATTGCTGACGAAGCGCAGGCAATTAAGAACCCCAACGCCCAGGTATCCAGAGCGCTGCGGAGCCTGGGCTCGCGGCACAACATCGCCATGACTGGTACTCCGGTGGAAAACGACTTGGGCGAGCTGCGCACCATCATGGATTTCTGTAATCCAGGCATGCTGGGGTCGGCGAATGCATTTCGCAACAAGTTTGCGATTCCCATCGAGCGTGATGGGAATGCGGAAATGCTACTGCAATTGCAGTCGATTACAGCACCTTTTATTCTGCGCCGACTCAAGTCGGATCCAGCTATTGCACCGGACCTGCCCAAGAAGAATGAGCAGGTGGAGATGGTTCCTCTCACGACGGAGCAGGCTTTCTTGTATCAGGAAGCTGTGAAGGACATCGAGGACAAGCTCAAGCGCTCGAAGCGGAATCGCTCTGGCAACTTCGGGCGAAAGAGCATCATCCTCGGCGGCATCATGAAGTTGAAGCAGATTTGCAACCACCCAGCGCACTACCAGCACGACGGCTCGGGGCTGCTTAATCATGGGCAGCATCGCTCGGGCAAGGTTGCACGGCTGGAAGAGCTCGTCGATGAGATTGTCCAAAA
Source organism: Corynebacterium sp. LK33 (assembly GCF_014334955.1). NCBI lineage: Bacteria > Bacillati > Actinomycetota > Actinomycetes > Mycobacteriales > Corynebacteriaceae > Corynebacterium > Corynebacterium sp. LK33. Next base: position 71,442 of record NZ_PDGU01000026.1, read on the forward strand.
CGGTGAACGCGCGCTTGTGTTCACGCAGTTCGTGGAGTTCGGCAAGATGCTCGCCCCTCATTTCAGCAAGCGCCTGGGCGTGGACATTCCGTTTATCCAAGGGGCAATGACTCCGGCACAGCGCGAGAAAGTAGTGGCAGAGTTTAATGCCCCGGACGGCCCACCAATCATTTTGCTGTCTACTCTCGCGGCAGGTGTTGGCATCAACCTGGTTGCCGCCAACCACGTCATTCACATTGACAGGTGGTGGAATCCAGCAGTTGAAAACCAGGCCACGGACCGCTCTTACCGCATCGGTCAGCGTAAAGACGTACACGTGCACAAGCTGGTCAGTGTGGGAACTTTGGAAGAGCGTATCGACGAGCTGATTTTCGAGAAGGCAGAATTGGCGGATGCAGTTGTGCGTGCTGGTGAAACCAAGCTGACGGAGATGGACTTTCACCGTTTGCGGTCTCTGTGGCAATTGGACAAGGACAAGATTCAGGCACTGCGTGAACCGATGGACGCAGCGGAGTCAAAGTCCGGTGGGACGGTGACTGATGGGGTGAACCCGGAGGGCACGGCATCGGACTCCACAACCTCGGATGACGATTCGATTCCCAACAATGTGACCCCGTTTAGAGTCCAGAAGAGGTGGTACTGATGGCCGGTGACGGAGACGTGACATGGGGCGACAATGTCATCTTTGCCGAGTTTGGCAAGGGGCCCTCTGGAAAGCGTGGTCGTAAAAGGACCACGGCGCGAAGCGCGCCAGCAACCAGCTCGACGATTGAAAAGCTCCTGGCCACCCAGGACTGGGCTGGTGCATTTACCGGACAGCAGCGACGTGGAACCGCAGCGCGCGTGGCGGTCGAGCCACGTACTACTTTTGCCCGGTGGGTGTGGGAGTTCATCATCCGTGGCGCTGATTCGGGTCGTGTTCACAGAGGTGAGAAGTACAGGTTCGACGGCAATGTGCTGGGGCTTCGAATCGCGGATGGTTACATCATCGGTGAAGTGCAGGGCAGCCAGCCGGAACCATTTTCAGTCTTTATTCGGTTCCCACGGCGGGAGCAGAAACAAACTGACGACGTACTGCGGTGGTTGGTGAACAATCCGTCGGCCTTCACAGAGTTTGAGCACGGCGAGTTGCCGTATGAGCAGATGGAAATGCTGTTGTGCGATGGCGAAGAGCACATTTACAGCGAATGCACCTGCCCGGACCCGGCACCTGTGTGTAAGCACACCGTTGCAGTTGCCGCTCAACTTGTCGCTGATATCGACCGCGATCCGCTGTCGCTACTGCAGCTGCGCGATTATCCGCAGCGCGAATTGCAACGCCGGCTTCAGGAACTAACACAGCTGCGAAACCGGACTGCGCCGAAGCGCCTCGGGCTTGGTGGCGCGGTTCGGGAGAATCCCAATAAAACCGCCCAGAAGTCGAATGATGCTGGTGGAAAAGATAGCGGTGACAACGAGCAGAAGAAGGTTGCCGAACTTTTCGCTGTCGAAGCCGATTACTGGGGCAATGACTTGGAACGAGTCAGTGTTCCTTCGCTCGAGGTTATTGACCCACTAACAGTTACCGACCGCAGTTTGCTGCATGAAGCATTGCAGCCAACCTGCGTAATTTCGAGAGAGACCATTCGTGCAGTCGCTGATTTGGAAGATTGTTGGCAACATCTGCAGGAATCGCTGAGCCTGGGACAAAAGGAGCGCTAGTCATGAAATTCATTCACACCTCAGATTGGCAACTGGGAATGACTCGGTGGTTCCTAGAGCTCGACGGCGGTGAAGCCCAAGCTAGGTTCCACGAAAGTCGCCTCAACGCCATCGATCGCATCGGCGAGTTGGCGACCAGCGAAGGCGCTGAGTTCATTGTCGTCGCTGGAGACGTGTTCGATTCCAACACATTGCCGGACAAGGTGTTCTTGCGGGCTCTTGAGCGAATCGCCAAGCTACCCGTGCCGGTGTATCTCCTACCCGGCAACCATGATGCGCTTGATGCTTCTTCCATTTATCGACGTAGTGCTTTCGAATCTTTGGAAGACCGAGGAGTTTACGTAATTCGCGACAGTGCGCCCATTGCCATCCGTGACGGGGTGGAACTCATCGGCGTGCCAGTGCGCGGCAAGTATTCGGCTGATGACAACGTGGCGGAAATAGCCACGGAGCTTGAGCCCGCCGATGGAATCCGAGTGATGGTCGCACACGGCCAAGTAGAAGGCTTTGGTGCTGATGCAGGAGCCACCATTGATCTGACCAGCTTGGAACAAGCTATTGACCGCGGGGCGTTGCACTATGTTGCGCTGGGGGATTCCCACTCCACGAGCCAACTCGATCATACTGGCAGAGTTTATTTCTCCGGCGCACACGAAACCACAGCGTACGACGACAAAGAACGGGATTCCGGCAATGCACTCGTCGTCGACATTGTAGAGAGCAGCCCCGAAAAGGGCTCAGTTACCGTGGCCTCCCACCGAGTGGGGCAGTGGGCTTTTCATGCCATTGACATGGATATCACTGGCGCGGAAGACCTCGATGAGTTCTTTGCTGAACTGGACGGTATCGAGGCGAAGACAGACACAGCGGTGAAGTATTCATTGCGAGGAACCGTGACACTGTCGGAGTCGACTACCTTTGAAAAACGACTTGAGCAGTATCAACAGCTTTTCGCTGCACTTTATCGCCGGGAAAGTGGTTCCGATTTGACGGTGGTTCCGTCCGAGGGGGATATCTCTAATCTCAATCTCACCGGTTATCCGCTCATAGCTGCAGAAAAACTAACGGTCTTGAGCAAAGGGCGAACCGAGAGCGGCAGCCCGCTATCAGAATCTGAAACCACCGCAGCAGCCGATGCGCTTCGCTTGCTGGCGCGCCTGGCCGGAGAGAAGGAATAAATCATGCGTTTTCACGACATCGAATTACACAATGTACGTGCGATTGATTCACTCTCAATCACAGGGCTCGCCGAGCGGGGCGTGGTAGTGATTTCCGGTGAAAACGAGTCAGGTAAGACGACAATCGCCAAAGCTATTCACGTTGCGCTGACGACAAAATGGAAGTCCAGGGCAAGCGAAGCGCTTAGTCTGAACAGTCACTCCAGCCAGGAAAAGCCGCAGGTTAAGCTCCGGCTGGAGCTTGACGGCTACGAATTTACGCTGGACAAGATCTTTGGTAGCACCAAGGACACCGGCACAATCGTCACCGTCCACTCTCCGACAGCCGAGGTTCTTAAAGATGACCAGGCGGAAGAGTGGCTGGCCGCCCGAATGCACAATGCAGACACCAAGAACCTGTGGCAGGTCTTCGTTGCCGAGCAGGGGCAAGCACAAAAGACACTCTCCTTGGGCGGTTATGCGCAGGTCACAAGCGCACTGCAGTCGGCATCGGGGCAGCGCGCGGAAACCGCAGAAGAGGTAGGCCTGTTTGAAGCCGTTGAAGCTGAATACGGCAACTATTTCCAAAAAAATGGCAAAGAGCGCAAGCAGCTTACCGACGTAGACAAGGAGCTGGCGGAAGCCCAGCGGGTGCGCGACGAAGCGGCGAAAAAGGTCCGGGAATTCGAAGCGCTCAATGAGGAAGCTGCTCGTAATGAAGAAAGCCAACACACGCAGCGGGCATCGTTGCCAGAAGCCAAAAACGAAGTCGAGCATTGGGCGCAGGCACTCGAAGAACTCGAAAAGTTCAGGGTTGCCGTGTCCCAGGCACAGGAGGTCTCTGCAGCGGCGAAGCAGCAGCTGGACTTAGCTAAACAGGCTCAGCAAGAGCGGGAAACCTTCATTCAGCAGGCACAAGATGCCAAGGACCAGCATTCCGTCGCAGAGAAGAGAGTTGCTGAACTTAAGGAAGCGTTCGATAAGGAGGTCGCAGCTTTAAAGAAGGCGCAGGAGGATCGCGATGCGGTTGTGACCGCGTACCGCGAAGCTCGAAAAGCAGAAGAGCTGGCTGCAGCTGAAGTCGCATTGGGGGAGAAGCGCGGCTTGGTCGAAGCTCTGTCGAAGCGAGTGGAGAAGCTCGATGAGCTCCGTGCACAATTGGCAGAGCACAAGGAGGTAATTGCACGAAATTCCGTTACCGAGGAGGTACTGGAACAACTGTTGACCTGCGAACGCGAAGTTGTAACAGCCACCGCTGTGCTGGAGGCATCGAGCCCGAGTGTGCAGCTCTCGGCTAGTAGTGCGCAGGAGGTCACGGTCGACGGCGAGAAAGTGGGGCTAGCGCCGGAGGCTGAGTCAGTTCAACATGCGGTTACTAAGCCGTTGGCCATCGAAGTTGGCGACGTCACGGTTGCTGTCCAGCCCGGAGACGGCTCAGATTCGCAGCAGCGAAAGCTAGGAAAAGCAGAGATTTCGCTCAAGGAACAGCTTGAGGCGGCAGGCGCTGATTCCGTCGCGGAAGCACAAAAGGCACACACTCGACGTCGTGAAGCGGAAAAAGCAAAATTCCAGGTGGAGACATCCATAACTGCGGTGTCCGACGGTGTGGAGTATCACCAGCTCACCGCAGAGTTAGACGATGCGAAGGAAGAAGCACGAGTACAGGGCGAGCGGTATCGGGAACTTGCGGGCGAGGATGCGCCGACGGAGATTGACTTGGTGTCGGCAAAGTCGCGGCTGGAAGAAGCTGCAGTGGGGCGTAGGGATGCCGAGTCGGAGCGTGACAATGCCGATATGCGCTTGTCGAAGCTGGAAAAGCGTCCTGCACACGCCAACTATACGAAGGCTAGCAGCGAGCTTGAAGGGGCTCGGTCCGTCTTGAAGGTGCGCGAAGATTCGCTCACGACGGCGCGAGAAAAAGCCTCGGATGCCGAGATTTTTGCTGCGGTGGAAAACCGAGGCAAGGACTATGAGGTGGCAGAAGAGCAGCTGGCTGCGGCTCTGAAAGAGTTGGCGCAGCGGGATGCCGACGACGTGGAAGCATCGCTCGCGGGCGCTAAGCAGCGACGGGATGCAGTTGAGAGTCGCCTGGCTGAGCTGGAAAAGCGCCGGCAAGAGATTCGGGTGCACTTGGACTATTTCGACAGCGCGAATGAGAAGCTGGCAGCTGCTGAGGGGGTAGTGGAGCGAACACAGCGAGATCGGGACTCGATGCGTCGCCGTGCAGCCGCCGCCAAGACTCTTATGGAGGTAATGACACAGGCACGTGCGGCATCGCGGAATGCGCTGGCTGACCCCTTGCTCCGCAAGCTCGAAGAGTACGGCGGCGGTGTGTTCGGTGCGGGAACCCAGTTCACGATGAATGAGGACTTGCAGATTGAGTCACGGTCTAATGCCGATGGCAAGTTCGATGTCGATGAACTATCTGGTGGAGCGCAAGAGCAGCTGGACATTCTGCTGCGCTTGGCCGTTGCCGGTGTCATGGAGGGCGGCCAAGGCGCCCCGGTGATTATTGATGATGCGTTAGGTTATTCAGACGAACACCGTTTGCGGCGGATGAATAATGCTCTTGCCAAAGCGGGGCGCGATATGCAGGTATTAGTCCTGACGTGCGATGAAGCCCGGTTTGATCGTGTGACAGGAGCGGAATTTATGAAAATTCAGGATTTGGTTTCAAGATAGTAGGCTCTGTACATATGCAAGATGTTCCGTGGTTAAGTGATGAAGAGCAGCGGTTATGGCGCTCAATTCTGAACGCTAAACGGGCCGTTGACAGGTCAATCGACCTTCAGCTGCAAGATTCTCTCGATATTTCCACTGCAGATTTTTCGGTTCTGGTTGCTCTCTCCGAGGCTGAAGACAATGTTGTCCGCATGCGCACCCTGTGTGAGTCCCTGGAATGGGACCGCAGCCGAATGTCGCACCAAATTACTCGCATGGAGCGACGCGGACTAGTAACTAAGGAACGCTGCGCCTGCGATAACCGTGGTATCGATGTCACGCTTACTGAACACGGTCGAACCGTGATTGAGAAGGCGGCGCCGAACCATGTGAAGCTTGTACGTCATGTCTTGTTTGACGTGCTCGGTGAAAATATCGACTATCAGGGGATTTCCGCTGTGCTCGATAAGATTGCAGCGACCGCCAATGCTGCGGTCACCGATTCCGTCGACGGAAAAGCAGAGTAGTCAAAAGTTTTTCTGTGAGTGTTTTCTCATTTGTCTCCGCTTCGAGGCTCTCACCATTAGCCTAGAGCAGTATGAACTCATTTGAATGGCTGAGTGATGATGAACAGCTCTTTTGGCAGTCGATGGTAGCTGCTTTTCGCGAGGTAGAGCGCAATATTGAGCGGAGCCTACGCACTCGAACCGGGCTGACGTTCGCGGACTTTACCCTGCTCATCGCTCTGCATGAGGTGGAGGATGGGATTCTGCATGTTGACAAGATTTGTGATCGACTGAAGTGGAACCATCCTCGCGCGCTGCTGCATACCAACAGGTTGGAAAAGCGCGGATTTATTCACACCGAAGATCACGGCGAAGACCCGGACTCGGATTATGTCGTCGTCCTAACAGGTGTTGGTCGACATGTGTTTGCCGAAGCGGCGCCGGACTACGTAGACACCGTTCGCGAGGAAGTTATTTCGCCACTTGCGAATGAAGACCGCGAAGTGATGTTGAGGTGCTTCCAGGCGGTTCTCGAAAGGAAATAAGCCTCCTACGCCCTGCTAGTAAAACCACCACTAGCAGGGCGCTTTTTTCTCTCCGCTTCAATCTGTAAGGTAAGGCGTGCCTAATGCAAAGGGATGAGTATTCACTTCTCTTTGTGCGCCCTAAACACCAAAAAACTACGCAGAGATAAATAAGGCAGAAACAAGAACGCATGAGAGTCAATATTTTCGCCAAGGCTAAAACCGCGCCAAAGACCAAAACTCTGGCCGCAATCGGGTGTGCAGCGCTGAGCTTCGTCGCTACAGCATGCGGTGCGGACGCAGAGTCGAACACGGCTGCCGACAACAAGGGAGAACTCACTGTCACTGATGTCGCAGGTCGCACTGTGACCTTCGACAAGCAGCCAGAACGAGTCGTGCTCGGTGAAGGTCGCGCCATGTTTGTCACCGCGATGCTTGACCAAGAAAACCCGGGTGACCATGTTGTCGCCATGGGCAGCGATCTGCATTCGGGCGCACCATCGTTTGAAGCCAAGCTTTTCGAGACGAATCCAGAGCTGAAGGACATGCCGACCATCGGCAATATTGCCAAGGGCGATGTCACAGTTGAAAACCTCATCTCCCACGACCCAGATGTGGTCGTCATGACCCTTGACCACAAGAAGGCCGCGGAGGAGTCCGGCTTCCTCACCAAGCTCGATCAGGCAGGTCTGAAGTACGTATTCACCGACTTCCGTCAGAAGCCCCTGGAAAACACCGCCAAGTCCGTCGAGCTCCTCGGCCAGATCGTCGACGAGCAGGACAATGCCAAGAAGTTCACCGACTTCTACACTAAGCGCGTCAACGAGATCACCGAACGCGCCGCCAAGCTCGAAGACAAGCCAAAGACCCTGGTCTGGCGAGCAGCCGGCCTCAAGGATTGCTGCTCGACCGTCAACAAGTCCAACCTCGGTGACCTCGTCACAGCAGCCGGCGGTGAGAACCTCGGAGACAGCCTCATCGACACCGAATCGGGCAACGTGACCGCAGAGAAGGTCCTGTCCGTCCAGCCGGAGAAGATTATCGCCACAGGCGGTTCCTGGGCACTCGACCCGAAGAAGCCGGAAGTCCTGCCACACGTCGAACTCGGTTACACCGCCACTCCAGAGACCGCACAGCGCACTCTGGAAGGCCTGCTGAAGACTCCGGGTTTTGACACCCTGACCGCGCCGAAGAAGGGGGACCTGTACGCCGCCTTCCACCAGTTCTACGACTCGCCGTACAACGTCTTCGCCCTCGAGCAATTCGCCAAGTGGATTCACCCCGAAGAGTTCGCTGACCTCGACCCAGTCGCTGACTTCGCCAAGTTCCACAAGGACTACCTACCCTTCGAACTCAGCGGCACCTTCTTCGCCGCGCTGGAGCCGACCAAGTAACCCATCTTCCACCATCGAAGAAGGAATCCGATGACTTACACCAATCTGCACGCTCCCGCGTCAGGGCTTGACGACGAACCCCGCGAGCCCACCTCCACCAACGACAGTGGCGGTCAAGAGTCGCAGCCCGCCACCGAACAGCACGAGTGTCCGTCGTCAAGCACGACCTACGACTCTGCGCGACAGTACCGACGACGCTCCGCCCGGAAGATTGCCGTTATTGCGGTGCTGGTGGGGCTGGCCGTGTGCGCGTTTGTAGTAGCGACGATCGTGGGGCCGATGTCACTGAGTGTGGGGGATGTCGTGCGGGGTATCGTGAGCCCGAATGACGTTGATGAAACCACTCGTACGGTGCTGTGGAAGCTGCGCCTTCCTGCATCAGTGATGGCAGTGCTGATTGGTGCAGCGCTGTCGCTTGCCGGTGCACAGATGCAGACAATCCTCGACAACCCACTGGCGGAGCCGTTTACCCTCGGTATTTCGGCTGCAGCGGCGTTCGGTGGGGCGGCATCGATTGTGCTGGGCTGGGTGATTATTCCGCATGCGCAGTTCAACCTGGCGGCCGTGGCCTGGGTATCATCCGTCATCGCGGTGGCGATTGTGGCGGCGGCGTCGGTATGGCGCGGCTCGGGTAAGGAATCGATGATTCTGCTGGGTATTGGTCTGGTGTTTCTATTCCAAGCGCTGTTGGCGCTGTTGCAATACCGCGCGACTACCGAGGCGCTCCAGCAGATTGTGTTCTGGACGATGGGCTCGCTACAGCGCGCGAACTGGGTGGCCAACGGCATTATTGCGGCGGCGCTGCTGATCGCCATTCCGTTCACCATTCGCTATGCGTGGGCGCTGACGGTGCTGCGACTTGGCGATGCCCGCGCAAAAGCCGTGGGCATCAATGTGGATAGGCTGCGCATTGCGACGCTGATTGTAGCCTCGCTGCTGGCGGCAACCGCAGTGGCCTTTGCCGGCATCATCGGCTTCATCGGACTGGTCGGTCCACACATTGCGCGCATGCTGGTCGGTGAAGAACAGCGCTTCTTTGCCCCGGCATCGATGGCGGCAGGCGCGGCGCTGCTGGCGGCAGCTCATGCGGTATCCATCACGGTGGTGCCGGGTGTGGCAGTGCCGATTGGCATCATTACCGCAATCGTCGGTGTCCCATTTTTTGTTGGCTTGGTTTTCCTGCGTAAGAGGACGGTGTGGAACTAATGGGCGTATTTCTCGATGTCAACGAAGTAGCTGCAGGCTATGGCAAGCGGAAGGTGCTGCGCGGGGCCTCAGTACGCACGCTGAAGCCCGGTACGGTGACGGGTTTGCTCGGGCCAAACGCTGCGGGCAAATCCACACTGATGACCACTCTGGCGGGGATTCGAAAGCCCATGTCCGGGGAGATTGCACTGACCCGTGACAATGAGCGGGTCATCGGCTCCGAACTGCGCGATGTGGTGGGCTACGTGCCGCAGGATCTGCCGGCTAGCGCCTCGCTGACCGCATTCGAATCGGTACTGGTCTCTGGTCGGCGCGCCGGGCGTCTGCGCGTGCGCGGCTCCGAGATTGAGCACACGGCGGAGGTTCTCCGGAAGGTTGGTATTGAGCACCTTGCCGACCGCTTCGTCGGCGAGCTCTCCGGCGGTCAGCGTCAGCTCGTCGCCGTCGCGCAGATGTTTGTCCGCGATCCCGAGGTCATGCTTCTCGACGAACCCACCTCCGCCCTCGACCTGCGCCACCAGGTGGAACTCCTACAGCTCGTCCGCGCGGAGGTCGCCTCACGGAGCTCCTTGGCGCTCGTCGCAATCCACGATCTCAATCTCGCAGCCCGCTACTGCGATGAGCTTGTCATGCTTCACGACGGCCACGTGGTTGCCCAGGGGAGTCCTGCTGACGTTCTCACACCGGATCTCTTGGCCCGCGTCTATGGAATTCGAGCCCGCGTGCTTAATGATGGAGGCGTGCCTGTGGTGTGTCCTATTGAGGAAGACCAGGTTTCTGAGGCCGCATAGTGCGGATTTGGCTGGGGTGCGGGGCATTTCGCTAATCGCCCCAGCCAAGTGGTAACATCTCTTCTCGTTGCACTTGTTGTACTTGTGCCACACGCCCCCGTAGCTCAGTGGATAGAGCGCCGGTTTCCGGTACCGAAGGTCGGAGGTTCGACTCCTCTCGGGGGCACGTCTTATCCCTTAAGCGGTTAGGTTCGATTAGATTCGCCTGGTTGCTTGAGGGATTTTTGTTTCGGGTGTACCTGGCGGAAGCGGGCCAATCCGAGTTACTGACTGCGTTTATGACAAAAATGACCCAAAAAAATGGCCTGAAAGTGTCATAAACTCACACAGTTTCACATGTGCAGCCCGTCGGGGGATCCCGGTTAATTGACCGGGCGACGAACCGTACCGTCCGGATAGCGGGCAAAGCGCCCCTCTTCAAAGGGTGCAACCGGATCGTTGGAATCAAACCGCCATGCGCCGAACTCGCCACGCTGGTAGGCATCGAATGCCTCAACGAGCTCTTCGCGGCTATTCGCGACAAACGGGCCATGCTGATACACGGGAGCGCCAATTGGTCGGCCTTGGAGCATGAGCGCGAAGGCCCCCTCGTCACCTGCAGAAATGTCCAGTGCCTCGGTTGAGCGCAGCACTGCGCCCTCTTGCACCAGCGTTTCGCCCTCGATAGTGAGGCTGCCGCGTAGAGAGTAGAGAGTCCGAATTGTCTCGGCATGTTTGGTTGGTGGCAACGTTAGCTGTGCGTTCGGCTGCAAACGCAGCGCCCACACGGCTACATCGGAATCTGGTGCAGCGGCCCAGGATTCCGGTGGTGGAGCAAGCGGCTGAGTATCGCCGAATGCGCCCGCGATGACCTTTATGTCGTAGCCGTGGCCATTGTCATCAGTGCCGGTGACATGCGGAGTGTCTTCTGCCCAGAACATCTGGAAGTGCGGCTTTGCCCCCTTGCCTTCGGGCGGCAGGTTCAGCCAAATCTGAAACATGTGGTGAGGATTGGGGCCGTCGTTATGCAGAAGCGGGAACATTTCAGCATGCGCAGTGCCTGCGCCGGTGGTCAGCCACTGAGTGTCGCCATCGCCGTAACGAGCCTGTGCACCTTCGGAGTCGGTGTGGTCGACGTAACCTTCCTCGACAATCGAGATAGTTTCAAAGCCGCGGTGTGGGTGGGAGGGGAAGCCGGGGACGGTTGTGCCGTGGTACATGGACCAGCCGTCCTTGCCGGAAAAGTCCATGCCGATATTACGGCCGAGCAGAGAGGCATCGGGAGCCATAGTTTGGCCCTTGGCCTGTGGATATAGGTCATAGTGGTGGACGGCAAACAGGAATGGGTCCATACCTGGAAGCTGCGGATTATCGGCTACGGAGAATTTTTGAATGATTGCGCTCATGACAGGCTCCTTTGGCTAGCTAAATTCATCATCCACAACAAAATGTTGGCGTGTCAATCAAAAATGCTAGCCAAGGACCGACCCGACTGTCTCTACTCAGCAATAATCACAATCAGCGTGCGCGGCCCGTGGACACCTTCGACTCGGGCAAGCTCGATGTCCGAGGTCGCAGAAGGCCCCGAAATCATGGTGATCGGAGCGGTGGGATCACTCTCGCGTAGACGGGAAAATGCCTCCGGAATGCCGTAGACGACCGTGGAAGCAGGGACAACGCAGATGTGAATATCCGGCACCAAGGTCAGCGCGCGGCGGCCAGAAGTAGCCGAACCGTCCAGGAAAATGGTGCCGGTCTCGGCGCAGGTGACAGCAGAGCTGGTGACAATCGCATCGAGCTCGTCCAGCTCTTCGGCGGTGAAACCGGTATCGACGCGAATCTCGGTAGTGGCCTTACCTCCACCAGACTCCAACCCCGCAACCCACTCGCGGTCTAGACCCTCGGGAATACCAATCAACGACGCCCCGACATCAGCAATTGCCTTCTTCACAGCCTCATTGATGTCGGTTGCCGAGCTGCCACAGCGGCGCACGTCGGCTTTGTAATCGGCGATGCGTTCGTCGGCAAGCGAAATAATCTCTTTGGCCGTCAGGTCGGAGGAGCGCTCGTAGTCGCGTGGGATGTCGAAATGCGCGCCGGGCTCGCCAGGGATGATGCCCACGTCAGAGGCCAAATCACGGCCTTCGAAGGCGATTTTCTGAGCATTGCGGATACGCTCGAGGATTTCGCTCTTGGCAATGTTTGCGGATGCTGAGGAGTGGGACATCGCTAGGCCTCCTTGCCGGATGTGTCGGACGAGTCAGATTGATCAGAACCCGACAGCCCATTAATCTTCGTTGGAACCTGATGGGCCGATTCGCGTGCCAGCTGCGCCGAGAAATCCTTCGAACCCCACAGTGAGCGGAACGGCTTCTTCGGCGGAACCGGGGTATCACGCGCATCCGACCACCCGCTGAGGAAGAGCGGCAGGGCGTGAATCTCGCCGTCCTTCAAACCGAGTACGCGGGCGAGGGAGGCCATCTTTGCGCTCATGTTCCACAGCTTCTGATTGCCCATGATGAACCCGAGCGTGGCAAACAGCTTGCCCTCCACCGGCGGGCGGTGCTCCGTGACCTTACGGTGACGCAGCTCCAGCAGTGCCGCAGGGATGTCAATTCGCACCGGGCAGACCTCAAAGCAAGCCCCGCACAGCGAAGACGCATAGGGCAGCGAAGCATTCGGATCATCGTAGGAATCCATGCCAGTGAGCTGCGGGGACAAAATCGCACCAATCGGGCCCGGGTAGACCGAACCGTAAGCGTGACCGCCCACGTGCTCATAAACAGGGCAGATATTCAGGCATGCCGAGCAGCGAATGCACTTCAGCGCTTCACGCCCAATCGGATCTGCAAGAGTGGCCGAGCGCCCATTGTCCAGCAACACAATGTGGAAATTCTTCGGGCCGTCGCCGTCGGTCGTTCCCGTCCACAGAGAGGTGTAGGGATTCATACGCTCGCCTGTCGACGACCGTGGCAGTAGCTGCAAGAAGACTTCCAGATCCTGGAAGGTGGGAAGCAGCTTCTCAATACCCATCACCGAAATCAGTGTTTCCGGCAGTGTGAGGCACATACGGCCGTTGCCCTCAGATTCGACGACGGCTACCGTGCCGGTTTCGGCTACACCGAAGTTGGCGCCAGAAATCGCAACCTTGGCCTCCATAAACTGCTCGCGCAGGAACTTACGGGATGCCTCGGCCAGATCGGCCGGATTGGCTTTCAGGTCCGGGTCGACTCCGGGGATTCCATTGAGGAAGATCTCGCGGATATCTTCGCGATTGCGGTGGATAGCAGGAACCAGGATGTGGCTCGGCATGTCGTCGGCAAGCTGAACGATGAGTTCCGCCAGGTCGGTTTCGCGGGCGGTGATGCCGGCGTCGGCAAGTGCTTCGTTCAAGCCGATTTCCTGCGTGGCCATCGACTTAATCTTGACGACCTTTTCTTCGCCGGTCTCTTTCACCAAGTCCGTGATGATGCGGTTTGCCTCGGCGGCATCGCGAGCCCAGTGGACGTGACCGCCGGCATTCGTAACTGACTCTTCAAACTGCTCCAGCAGTTCCGGCAGACGCGCCATAACATCGCGCTTGATGTGGCTGCCCGCGAGCCGCAGCTGCTCCCAGTCATTCTTCTCGGCTACGACATGCGCGCGCTTCTGACGAATCGAACGCGTGGCATGACCGACATTTTCGCGCATGCGAGTGTTCTTGAGCTCCTCGTGCGCTGCGGCCGTGAACCCGCGCGTACCGCGCAGATGCCCGACGTTGTGCGGCGCGCGGGGAGGAAGGGCTGGCATGCCGACGTTAACTGCGACCATTACTGTTCACCTCGCAGGGAAGCTTCTTGGCGGTTGTGCACATCAAACGGGGTCTCCTTGGTGGAGGCCAGAATCTCGGCCATATGGATGGCGTGCACGCCAGAGTCCTGGCGACGCAACGCGCCACCGATATTGAGCAAGCAGGAAGCATCGCCAGCGGTGACGAACTCCGCTTCCGTAGCGCGGATATTGGCTGTCTTGTCGGCAACCATTGCAGCGGAGGTCTCCGCATTCTTCACCGAGAAGGTGCCGCCAAAACCGCAGCACTCCGCCGCGCCAGGCAGCTCGCGCAGATCGATTCCATCGACTGCGCTGAGCAGCCGCCACGGACGGTCACCCACCTTGAGTACCCGCAAGCTGTGGCAGGTGGAGTGGTAGGTCACTGAGTGGGGGAAGTAAGCACCGACGTCAGTCACACCAGCGACATCGGTGATGAACTCGGAGAGATCCAGCGTCTTGTTCGCGCAGGCCTGTGCCGCGTGGACTTGGGCACGGGTACCGTAACGGCCCGCAATCATCGGATGCTGGTGGCGAACGGCGCCGGCGCAGGAACCGGACGGGGCGACAACGTAATCAATCGAGGAATCTGCAAAAGCATCAGCGTAGGTGTCCAGCTGAGGAAGGACTTCCTTCTGGTACCCGGTGTTGACGTGCATTTGGCCGCAGCAGGTTTGTTGTGGTGGAAAGACCACATCGCATCCTAGGCGCGTGAGAACTCTGGCGGTCGCACTCACTGCATCTGGAAACATCATGTCCCCGATGCAGGTCGCGAAAAGTGCTACTTTCACGGTCGCTCCAAAAAGGGTTGAGGGGTAAGGCAATAATTTCCTACCTGAATGCTACGCCTAGCCCCGGATTAAATCTGTTCTCAACCTGAATTCGGCTGGACCGTGAAAGCGGTGTAGGACAGCCGGACGCGGTGGCCTGCAGATACCCCTCAAATCAATCTTTTGGTGGCTGATGTTTCCACGACTGCGATTGACCTAATAGGATAGGCAATCGTGAATCCTGCTGATCTTGCTGTACTAGTCCGAAAAGTCACCGTCGAGGTTTTGACTGCCCACGATGCCGATGTCTCTATCGTGCCGGAAAACCCGACCGTCGAGCGTCCGCGTAACCCTGAGCACGGCGACTATGCAACCAATATCGCCATGCAGCTGGGCAAGCGCGTCGGCATGGTGCCGCGTGACTTGGCAACTGAAATTGCCACAGCGCTCGGCGCTTCTGAGGGCATCGATGAAGCAACCATCGCAGGCCCGGGCTTTATTAACATCCGCCTGGCCTCCGATGCCCAGGGCAAGATCGTCGAGGACGTCCTGGCAGCGGGGGAGAAGTGGGGTCATGCCGACTTCAACTCCAACCTCGACGTGAACCTGGAGTTCGTCTCCGCGAATCCGACCGGGCCGATCCACCTGGGCGGTACTCGCTGGGCAGCAGTCGGTGACGCTCTCGGTCGTGTCCTGTCTGCCACCGGTGCCAAGGTCACCCGCGAGTACTACTTCAATGACCACGGTCGCCAGATTGACCGCTTCTCCGACTCCTTGGTTGCAGCCGCTCGCAACGAGCCGACTCCGGAAGATGGCTACGGCGGAGAGTACATCCAGGACATCGCCGCTGCTGTGCTGGAGAAGAACCCGCAGGCACTCGAGGGCTCTGAGGAAGAGGTCCAGGAGCACTTCCGCGCCATCGGCGTGGACATGATGTTCGAGCACATCAAGAAGTCTCTGCACGAGTTCGGCACCGATTTCGACGTTTACTTCCACGAAAACTCGCTGTTCGAGTCCGGTCAGGTGGAAGCAGCTGTCAATTCCCTGAAGGAAAACGGCAAGCTCTACGAAGCTGACGGCGCGTGGTGGCTGAAGTCCACCGATTACGGTGACGACAAGGACCGCGTGGTCATCAAATCCGACGGCGACGCAGCCTACATCGCAGGTGACATCGCATACGTTAAGAACAAGTTCGACCGCGGCCACAACCTGTGCATCTACATGCTGGGTGCCGATCACCACGGCTACATCGCGCGTCTGCGCGCGGCCGCTGCAGCGCTCGGCTACAACGCCGATGGCGTCGAGGTGCTCATCGGTCAGATGGTCAACTTGCTTCGCGACGGCAAGGCTGTCCGGATGTCCAAGCGTGCGGGCACAGTGGTCACCTTGGACGACCTGGTTGAGGCAATCGGCGTCGATGCTGCTCGCTACTCGCTAATCCGTTCCTCCGTGGACTCCAGCCTGGATATCGACCTGGGGCTGTGGGCTTCGCAGTCCAGCGACAACCCGGTCTACTACGTCCAGTACGGTCACGCTCGTCTGTGCTCAATCGGTCGCCGTGCCGAAGAGGCCGGTGTGACCAGTGAAGGCGCTGACTTCTCCCTGCTGGTAGAGGACCGTGAAGGTGAGCTCATCCGCACTATCGGTGAGTTCCCGGCCATCATCAAGTCTGCTGCTGACCTGCGGGAACCACACCGCATTGCCCGTTACTCTGAGCAGCTCGCCGGTGTCTTCCACCGCTTCTACGACACCTGCCAGATTCTGCCAAAGGCAGACGAGGAGGTATCCGAGCTACACCGTGCTCGTCTCGGCCTGGCTGAGGCTACCCGCCAGACGCTGGCCAATGCTCTGCAGCTGCTCGGTGTTACCGCACCTGAGCGCATGTAGTCGAACGCGCCCGTAAAACTACACCCCGTTGCTCCGCCCGGGTAACGGAGAAAGAGAGCTGTTTCGTGCCTATCGACGGCAATGGTTTCGAACTGGGTGGCTACACCCGACCCGATTCCACCCAATTTAATGAACTACCAGCGCATGTCTGGCCAACTACCGCCCGTCGTCGGGGCGATGACGAAGAAAGCTCCGGCTCGGTGGAAATTGGCGGCGTGAGCCTGGTCGACATTGCCAAGGAATTTGGCACTCCGGTTTTTGTCGTCGATGAGCAGGACTTCCGCTCCCGCTGCCGCTCGATGGCCAAGGCCTTCCGCGGCGCGGAGAATGTCCACTACGCATCCAAGGCTTTCCTGTCGAAGACCATTGCCCGCTGGGTAATGGAGGAGGGGCTGCATCTCGATGTCGCCTCGGGCAACGAGATGGCTATCGCTCTGGCGGCGGGTTTCCCAGCCAAGGACATGACCTTCCACGGCAACAACAAGTCCACCGCTGAGCTGCGTGATGCTATCTCCGCTGGCGTGGGCAAGATTGTGCTTGACTCCCGTTCGGAGCTGCGTCGCCTGTCCCAGGTGGCGGCTGAAAGAGGCGTGGTGCAGGACGTGCTCGTTCGCGTGAAGCCCGGTGTGGAAGCGCACACCCACGAGTTCATTGCTACTGCGCATGAAGATCAGAAGTTCGGCTTTTCCCTCGCGTCTGGTTCTGCGCTGGAAGCTGCCAACCTCGTAGAAGAGGACGACAATCTGCGCCTGGTTGGTCTGCACTGCCACATCGGCTCCCAGATTGTCGATTCCGACGGTTTCATTCTCGCCGCCGAGCGCGTGTTCTCACTGGTGGAAAAGCTGGTCGAACGCCACGGCACTGAAATCTCGGAACACTTCAACACTCTCGACCTCGGTGGCGGTTTCGGGATCGCCTACACCGCAGGCGAGCAGCCCCTCGACGTTGCTCCGCTTGCCGACGAGATCCTCACTGCCGTAGACAAGCTTGCGCAGCGTATCGGCATTGCGACTCCGGCAGTGGCTGTTGAACCAGGTCGTGCCATCGTTGGCCCGTCCATGGTCACGGTGTACGAAGTGGGCACTTTGAAGGATGTGACCATCGATGATGGCATGACCCGTCGTTACGTATCGGTCGATGGCGGCATGAGCGACAATATTCGTCCGGCGCTTTACGGCTCGAACTATGATGGTCGCGTCGTTAATCGCGAGGTGTCCGGTTCCAGGATTCCCACCCGCGTCGTCGGAAAGCACTGTGAATCGGGAGACATTCTGATTAACGATGCGAACTACCCGAACGACATTGTCGAGGGTGATCTGTTCGCGCTCGCTGCTACTGGGGCATACTGTTACGCAATGGCCAGCCGCTACAACATGCTGACGCGACCACCAGTAGTGTCGGTATGCGATGGTCAAGTGACCCAAATATTAAGACGAGAAACCGTACAAGACTTACTAAGCCTGGAGTGTGAAACGCCACGATGACTGCCGCAACGAATAATCCTGGAAAGGGCGAGGGCCACAAAGTTGGTGTCGCTATTTTAGGTCTTGGCACAGTCGGTACTGAGGTTTACCGCCTGCTCAACGAGAAGGCTGAGGACTTCGAGCGCCGCATCGGCGGACCGGTCGAGGTCGTTGGTATTGCTGTGAGCGACAAGACCAAGCCGCGTCCTAATGTGGATCAGGATCTTCTTACCGACGATGCTTTTTCGCTGGTTCAGCGCGATGACGTTGACCTGGTAGTCGAGGTCATCGGCGGCATTGATTACCCACGTCGCGTTGTGCTGGAGGCACTGCGTGCCGGCAAGTCGGTCGTGACCGCCAACAAGGCACTCGTCGCCGCGCACGGCGAGGAGCTCTCTGAGGCTGCCGATTCCTCGGGTGTCGACCTGTTCTTTGAGGCAGCTGTGGCGGCAGCTATCCCGGTCGTCGGTCCGCTCCGTCGTTCGCTGGCCGGTGACACTGTCAATAAGGTCATGGGCATTGTCAACGGCACTACCAACTTCATCCTTGATGCGATGGACTCCACCGGTGCGGACTACGACGAGATGCTGGCAGAGGCCACCCGCCTGGGTTACGCCGAGGCCGATCCGACTGCAGACGTCGAGGGCCACGATGCCGCTTCCAAGGCAGCTATTCTGGCCAGCCTGGCATTTCACACCCGCGTGACTGCTGATGACGTTCACTGCGAGGGCATTACCGAGATCACCGCTGACGACATCGCAGCTGCCAAGAGCGCAGACTGCACCATTAAGCTGCTGGCTACCTGTGAGCGGGTTACGGACGAAAATGGCAAGGAGTCCATTTCCGCCCGCGTGTACCCAGCGCTGATTCCACGTCGTCACCCGCTGGCAACTGTGCGTGAGTCCTTCAACGCTGTCTTCATTGAGGCCGAGGCCGCTGGTCGCCTGATGTTCTACGGCAACGGCGCTGGTGGTAATCCGACCGCCTCCGCAGTGCTCGGTGACCTTGTTGCAGCTGCTCGCAACATTGTCCACGGTGGTCGCGCACCGGGAGATTCTACCTACGCTAACCTGCCGATTCTCGACTTCGGTGACGTTCGCACCCGCTACCACATCGACCTGCACGTCGACGATCGTGTCGGAGTGCTTGCCGATGTCGCTCGTACCTTCTCTGATCACAACATCTCCCTGCGCACCGTCCGTCAGGAAGAGGGCGCCAACGGCGCTCGCCTGGTCATCGTGACCCACAAGGCACTGGAGAAGGATTTGGAAGCAACGGTTGACGAATTGCGCGCCAACGACGCGGTTTTGGCCGTCAACAACGTCATTCGTATCGAAGGAATGGATATCTAAATGGCACAGGAGCTTTTCCCGGGTCAGAAGGTCACCGTCACGGTTGCAGGTTCGTCAGCGAACTTGGGCCCGGGCTTCGACACCCTGGGGTTGGCAGTTGCGCTCTACGACATCGTCGAGGTCGAGGTCATCGAGTCCGGTGTCGTCGTTGAAATTCACGGCGAGGGCGAAGTCGACCTGCCGCGCAACGAATCTAATCTGGTTTTGCGCGCGATTCGCGCGGGCCTTCGCGCCGCAGGTGTCGAGGCACCGGGGCTGAAGGTTATTTGCCACAACACCATTCCGCAGTCGCGCGGTCTAGGCTCTTCCGCAGCCGCCGCCGTTGCTGGTGTCGCTGCCGCTAACGGTCTGGCGGGCTTCCCGCTTACCGATGACCAGGTAATCCAAGAATCCTCGGTATTCGAAGGCCACCCGGATAACGCTGGCGCATCCGTTCTCGGCGGGGCAGTGGTCAGCTGGACTGACAAGCCTGTCGATGGTCGCACCGCACCTCAGTACCGAGCAGTGAGCATTCCGGTGCATGAGTCCATTCAGGCGACCGCACTCGTACCGGCATTCCACGCCTCCACGAATGCAGTCCGTCAGGTGCTGCCGAGCGATGTTTCGCATGTCGACGCTCGTTTCAATGTCTCCCGTACTGCGGTTATGACCGCAGCGCTGCAGTCCCACCCGGAACTGCTGTGGGAGGGAACGCGAGATCGCCTGCACCAGCCGTACCGCTCCGACGTGCTGCCGGTGACCGCAGAGTGGGTCAACCGCCTGCGCAACCGTGGCTACGCGGCATTCCTCTCGGGTGCTGGTCCGACCTGTATGGTTCTGGGAACTACTGCAGTAGATGAGAAGATCTTGGACGATGCCCGCGAGGCTGGCATCAAGGTCATGGAGCTGGGAATCGGTGAGCCGGTTAAGGTCGTGGTCGACGGCTAAGCCGCAGCTGCGGCCAGGTGCCGGGCCAGTGGCTTAGCCTGCTACCTACTTTTCGCCCGGCCCCTTCAGTTTCACGATGCTGTACTGACCTGCGCTCAAGTGCGAGCGCAGGTCTTTCTTGTCGAACTTGCCCACTGAGGTCTTATCGATTGAGTCCACGAAGGCCCAGTACTCCGGCAGCATCCACTTTGGCAGCTTTGGCCGCAGTTCATCGCGGAGCATTTCAGCGGTCTCCTTGCTCTGTTCAACTTCCGGCATCAGCACCGTAATGGCCAGTGGGCGCTCACCCCACTTTTTATCTGGCATGCCGATAATCGCGCACTCGAGTACCTGTGGGCTTTCCATTACGAAGTTTTCCAGCTGAGCGGAGTAGATCCACTCACCACCGGAACGAATGACATCGCGAGCACGGTCATGAATAGTCAGGTAGCCGTCGTGAGTAATCGAGCCGACATCGCCAGTGCGGAGCCACCCGTCCTCGGTGAACTGTTCGCTAGCCTCGTCGACCTCCGCACCGCGGAAGAAGTGCGCGGTGCCTCCATCTTGAGCCTCCGGAGAGCTGTAGTAGCCTCCGGTGACCGTGTTGCCGCGCACCTGCAGCTCACCCTGGTTGCGGTCATGCAGGTCGAGCACGCGGTCGTTGTCATCAACAATGCGGAACTGCATGATGTCCGGGAAACGTCCTTGGCTGACACGGTAGCGTTCGCGGGCCTCACCGGAGGCGCCGTACGGAGGTCGTGCCACGGTACCGATAGGCGAAGTCTCGGTCATGCCCCAGAAGTGGATGACATCGACACCGTAGCGCTCTTCCCATAGCCGAATCAATGCAGGTGGGACAGGAGAACCGCCCGAGAAAATCTCCTGCAGACTCATGCGCTTCGGAGGATTGCTGAGGTAGTGTGCCATGAGGTTAATCCACAGCGTCGGCACGCCCTGAGCTACGCGCGGCATTGAGGTTTCGATGATTTCTGCCAGACGCGGTGCGGACAGGTCCGCGCCGGGGAAGATTAGCGACGCCCCGCACATGAAGGAGGCCAGCGGCACGCCCCAGGACAGGACGTGATAAATGGGCACACAGCAAAGCCACGGGTTTCCATGCGAGATGGCAAAGGAGTCAGTGGTGCGCATATTCAGGCTGTGCAAGTACAGCGAACGGTGGCTGTAGACGACACCTTTAGGTGCGCCCTCGGTGCCCGTCGAATAGCACATGGCTGCACCGGAGTTTTCATCGAGCTCAGGCCAGTCGAAGCGGCTGGGGCGTCCGTCGATGAGCGATTCGTAGGAGTACCACGGGATACCATCCGGCAGTTGCTCAGCCACGTCAGACAGATCACCGATACCGATAATGATGACAGCGCGGACGCGCGGGCAGTGCGGAAGAACCTCGGCGAGCAGTTCGATCTCGGTCGGGTCCGCGATGATGACCTGGTCATCGGCGTGATTGATAATGTGCACAATCTGATCCGGCATGAGCTGCTTGTTCAGCGGCTGGAATACCGCGCCCATGGAGGCGACGCCGAGGAAGACCTCGAAGTGTTCGGCGCAGTTGTACATCAGGGTAGCGATGCGCTGATCCCCGTCGATGCCGAGCTCATCGCGAAGTGCATGTGCCAGCGCACTAGCGCGTGCGGCGATGGCGGCAAAAGTGGTGGTCTCGGGGCCGTCACTGTTCCAGGAGGTCACCGGAGTCCGACCGTGAATGGTGCGACCGTATTCCACAATCTGAGCGATATTGAGAGGAATATGAGGCATCGTACTGCGCATGAGCTCTACAGTACCGACTCACAGCCCCGCGACCTAGCGAAACGCAGGTGAGAACTAGTGTTGCTACCTGACTATTTGGTGACTATCCTTGGGCAATAGGTCGTTTTCAATACGCGGCTAGATACGTACTTCTTCATGTACTCCGCATGCCGTTGACCTTCGCAGTTGTTCACACAACGCGATGGCGCAACGTGACATTGAAAACACATAAATCAGTAGTGCGACTACATAGTCTTGCGGTGCTGTGGACCTAAAATTTCCTAACCATCTTCAGCCCGGACGCTCGGGTTTGAGATGCGGAAATAATGTAGGCAAGATGCCTCGGTTTAGTTTCAACGTCGAGGTCTTTTGCCTGGCTTTTTCGATAGTTTCCCGTCAGCTGCGGCTACTTTTCCGCACGTGGTAAAGGTTCGACGACGGAGCACACGCGGTGGCGGGCAGTAAGAGCGAAAAAGTGTCAATGACATAGCCCCCTGTAGAGAGTGACTGCAGGGAAGGTCGATGAAAGGACATCCGTGACCGATACGGACACCACTGCCACGGCAGGCGGCCCAGAGAATCTTGCGGCCCTCCGAATGGCAGAACTGCGTGAAATCGCTTCCAGCAAGGGCATTCGCGGCATCTCCGCCATGCGCAAGCATGAGCTGATTGAGGCCATTAAGAATGGTGCCCCGGCTGCTGGTTCCGCTCCAGCTCGGAAATCTCGCGCGAAGAAGGCTGCGGCTGGGGCTGCGGATACCGGCTCCAAGGCGAAGGATGCCAAGGAATCGCCGTCGGAAAGCGCGGATAAGGGTTCCAGTAAGAGCGCCGACAAGAGCGACAAGGGCAACGACAAGCGAGACGACGCCAACGCGGATGGTCGCGAGGAGATGTCCCGTTCTCAGCAGCGTCGAAATCGTCGTAACCGTGCTCGTCAGCGCGAGCAGGAGAATCAGGACGATCGCAGCAACGATAGCCGCGACGATTCCGATAACGGCAACGACCGCGGTGATCGCAACGACAATCGCAACGATCGTAATGATCGTAATGACCGCGGTGATCGCAACGACCGTAATAACCGCAACGATCGCAACAACCACGATCGAGACAACGACGATGAAGGCCGCGGCAACCGCAACAACCGCCGCGGTCGCAACAACAATCGCAATAACGACCGCAATAACCATGACGATGACGGTCGTGGCAACCGTAACCGCCGCAACCGTCGCAATCGCCGCGACCGTCGCGGACGCGATAACAACGGTGGGGGACACGGCGGTCAGGACGAGATCCGCGAGGATGACGTTCTCCAGCCGGTGGCTGGCATCGTCGATGTGCTAGATAACAAGACCGCATTCGTGCGCACGTCCGGATACCTGCCGGGCTCTAACGATGTGCTGGTGTCCGCGCAAATGGTTCGTAAATACGGTCTGCGCAAGGGCGACGCCGTCACTGGTCAGGTCCGCATGCCGCGTGAGAATGGCTCGGGCCAGGTCACTCATGGCAACGGCCGTAATCGCCGCAAGTACAACCCGCTGGTCAAGGTCGAAACTGTAAACGGCATCGATCCGGAGCAGGCAAAGCAGCGGCCGAACTTCGCTAAGCTCACCCCGCTGTACCCGAACCGTCGCCTGCGTCTGGAGACCGAGCAGAAGATCCTCACCACTCGCGTCATCGACCTGATTATGCCGATTGGTAAGGGTCAGCGTGCGCTCATCGTTTCGCCGCCGAAGGCCGGTAAGACCACGATCCTGCAGAACATCGCGAACGCTATCGCGACGAACAACCCCGAGTGCTACATGATGGTCGTGCTTGTCGACGAGCGCCCGGAGGAAGTCACCGACATGCAGCGCAGTGTCCGTGGCGAGGTCATTGCCTCCACTTTCGACCGCCCGCCGTCAGATCACACGGCAGTGGCCGAGTTGGCTATTGAGCGTGCAAAGCGTCTGGTGGAACAGGGGCAGGACGTCGTCGTACTGCTGGACTCCATTACCCGCCTTGGCCGTGCGTACAACAACTCTTCGCCGGCATCGGGACGAATCCTCTCCGGTGGTGTGGACTCCAACGCTCTGTACCCACCGAAGCGCTTCTTGGGTGCTGCCCGAAACATCGAGGAAGGCGGCAGCCTCACCATCATCGCCACCGCGATGGTGGAGACCGGCTCCGCAGGCGATACCGTCATCTTCGAGGAGTTCAAGGGCACCGGTAACGCCGAGCTGAAGCTCGACCGTAAAATCTCCGAGCGCCGCGTGTTCCCGGCAGTGGATGTCAACCCGTCGGGTACTCGTAAGGATGAGCTGCTGCTCAGCACGGAGGAGGCTCGCATTATGCACAAGCTGCGCCGCATCCTCTCCGCGCTAGAGTCGCAGGCTGCTATTGACCTGTTGATTAAGCAGCTGAAGAAGACCCGGAACAATAAGGAATTCCTGATGCAGGTGGCTTCTTCTGCACCAATGGCCGCCGACGTTGATGTGGACGACATGCTTTAGCTGGGGTTAGCCGCAAACCACAGCACCTACTAGCATTTCACCCATCACAATCTGAAGGAATATTCAATGGCTAATCAGGTTTCCGCAGTTGACGACATCCTCTCCGAATACCACGGCCTTGAGGCGCAGCTGGCAGACCCCGAGCTGCACAACGACCCGAAGGCTGCCCGTAAGGTCGGCAAGCGCTTCAATGAGTTGCAGCCGGTCATTCAGACTCACAAGAAGTTGACTGAGGTCCAGGATGACCTGGAGGCAGCTCGCGAGATGGCATACGAGGACTCCGAATTCGCAGCTGAGGCTGAGCGTCTCGCTGTCGAGGCAGAGGAGCTCGAGGAAAAGCTCGCCGACCTGCTGGCTCCGCGCGATCCGCACGACAGCGATGACATCGTTATGGAGCTCAAGTCCGGTGCCGGCGGTGAGGAGGCAGCGCTCTTCGCAGGTGAGCTCGCTCGTATGTACCAGCGCTATGCAGAAAAGCACGGCTTTACCACCGAGATTCTCGGGCTGTCCGAGTCTGATCTCGGCGGCGTGAAGGACATGACTATGTCCATCCGAGCTAAGACTCCGTCCCGTGACGGTGCGTGGAGCGTGTTCAAGTTTGAAGGTGGCGTTCACCGCGTGCAGCGCGTGCCGGTTACCGAATCTCAGGGCCGTATTCAGACGTCCGCCGCTGGTGTGCTGGTCTACCCGGAGCCCGACGAGGTCGAAGACATTCAGATTGATGAAAAGGATCTGCGTGTCGACGTCTACCGCTCCTCCGGTAAGGGCGGTCAGGGTGTTAACACCACTGACTCCGCCGTTCGCCTGACGCACCTGCCGACTGGTCTCGTTGTTACCTGTCAGAAGGAACGCTCGCAGATTCAGAACAAGGCCCGCGCTATGCAGGTCCTTGCTGCTCGACTGCAGCAGATGAAGGAAGAGGAGATTGCCGAGGCCGCCTCTGACCAGCGTAAGTCTCAGGTGCGCAACATGGATCGCTCCGAGCGCATCCGCACTTACAACTTCCCGGAGAACCGCGTTTCCGATCACCGCATCGGTTACAAGGCTCACAACCTGGACTCGGTGCTGGGCGGCGACATGGATGACCTGCTCAAGGCCCTCCACGACGCGGAGCGCGCTGAGCGTCTTGAAGCCGAGTAGCCCCACGCCCGCAGAAAATAGCTCGCCGACGTTACCGGATTCCGTCCGTACCCTCGGCGAGCTGTTTCGCTATGCGCGTCGCACGCTTGACGACGCGGCGCTGGCTTCTCCGGATGCCGACGCGCGGGCGCTAATTGCAGCTGCTATCAATGCGGGACCGGCAGACATCATCTTCCGCGGAGACGAACCGTACACCGATGAGGACGGTCGCAAGTATCTGGCCGAGGTACTGGCCCGCAGAGTGGCTCGTGAGCCACTGCAGCACATCCTCGGTACGGCGCCGATGATGAGCCTGGAACTACAGGTTGGGCCCGGTGTTTTTGTACCCCGGCCGGAGACGGAACTGCTTGCGCAGTGGGCAATCGATCGAGCCCGTGAACTGGTCGCAAGTGGCGTCGTCAAGCCGAAAATCGTTGACTTGTGTACCGGATCTGGTGCGCTTGCGTTGGCGATTGCCGATGCCGTACCCGAAGCGGACGTGGTGGCTGTGGAGCTCTCTGAGCGGGCACGGGCGTGGGCTGCGAAGAATATCGAGACGTACGGCGATGGGCGTGTGCGTCTGATTGCTGGCGATGTCACGGATATACAGCTGATTGATGCTGGCGGTGAACTCGCAGATTGGGTAGATGAGACCGACATTGTTGTGTCCAACCCTCCATATGTGCCCGAAGACACCGAGGTTGCGCCCGAAGTGAGAGCTGATCCGCACTCTGCGGTCTTCGGCGGCGACGATGGGCTAGATGTCATTCGACCTATGATGAACCTAGTGGATGCGCTGGTGCGGCCGGGTGGAGTCATCGGCATCGAGCACGATGACTCTTCAGGAGACGATGTCAGTTCACTGCTGAAGGACACCTGGGATTACGCTGATGTAGAGATCCGCCGTGACTTTGCAGGCCGTGATCGTTTTACGGTGGGACGCAAAAATTAATCTTAAAAGCAAACTTTGAAGCAGGAGCACAAATCTGATGAGCAGGATTATGGACTGCAGCACAGATGAAAACCGCGAACGCGCAATTGCAGCAGCAGTAGATGCAGTGAAGGCAGGACGGCTGGTCGTTATGCCTACCGATACCGTCTATGGCCTTGGCTGCGATGCCTTTGATAACCAGGCCGTTGCCTCCTTGCTGCGTGCCAAGCACCGCGGCCCGGATATGCCGGTACCGGTGCTCGTGGGTTCCTGGAACACGATTGAGGGGCTCGTCCGCGAATACTCGCCAGCTGCTCGCACGCTGGTGGAGGCTTTCTGGCCGGGCGGACTGTCGCTGGTTGTGAACCAGGCGCCGAGCTTGCCATGGAACCTTGGTGATACCGCGGGAACGGTCATGCTGCGCATGCCGCTGCACCCAATTGCTATCGAGATTCTGCGCCGCACCGGTCCGATGGCCGTGTCCAGTGCGAACATCTCCGGCCAGGCACCGGCCACCAATGCCGTGCGTGCCAAGCAGATGTTGGGTGGGGAAGCGGCTGTCTACGTCGACGGCGGCGAAGCCACGATTGGCACCCCATCGACGATTGTCGATATCTCGACTCCAGTGCCGCGGATTCTGCGCGAAGGCGCTGTGTCAGCAGCGGCGGTTGCCGAGGTTTTGAGTACTACGCCCGAGCGACTGCTGGGGCAGTAGTCTTGGCTACCTAAGGCTTTTCCTATTTAGTATCTGCAGCGATTGTGTGGGTGAGTAGTACCTAGTGGCGGACATGAGCTTATTGGCAGCCCAGTCGGGTGGGGCAGGTGTGCCCATCCGCGAGCTCGCCATGCTCGTTTTAGTTTCCGCTGCTGTCAGTTATTTGCTCACTGGAGTGGTGCGTTATGTGCTGGTCCGTTCGGGCTGGTTGGATGCGCCCCGCACGCGCGATGTCCACGATATTCCGAAGCCCAGACTCGGAGGCGTGGCGATGTACTCCGGCGTGGTCGCAGCTATCGCCCTTGCCTCGGTGATGCCGGCCCTCAACCGTGGTTTTCCACCTATGACTCCAGATATGAGGGCAGTCGTGGCGGCCGCGTCGCTCCTGCTAATCGTCGGTATTTGGGATGACCTCTTTGACTTAGATGCCCTCACCAAGCTGGTGGGGCAGGTCGCGGCGGCACTTTTGATGTCATTTATGGGCGTCAACTGGTATCTGCTCTATATCCCTTTTAGTGGCGGCGCCACGCTCATTCTCGATCCAATCATGTCCACAGTGTTGACTGTCCTATTTACTGTGGCATTGATTAACGCCTTCAATTTTGTTGACGGCATTGATGGTCTCGCAGCTGGACTCGGCATGATCGCCGCAGCTGCAATCCTTGTCTATTCGATGGTCATGCTTCACGACCAAGGCGGAACCGTCTCCGCCTATCCACCCGCGATGATCTCCGCGTGCCTCCTCGGCGCTTGCCTGGGCTTCTTGCCGCACAACTTCGAGCCCGCACGCATTTTCATGGGCGATTCCGGTGCCATGATGATCGGCTTGCTGCTCGCAGCGGCATCGGTGTCGGCGTCGGGACGCATCGCGCCCTCCATGTACGGCACCGCTGACGTCATCGCTCTAATCTCGCCGGTTGTGGTCGTCATCGCAGCAATTAGCGTGCCAATGCTCGACTTGCTGCTTGCTGTCGTTCGCCGCGTCAGCCAGGGCAAGTCACCTTTCTCACCCGACAAAATGCATATTCACCACCGCCTCTTGTCGATGGGGCACAGTCATCGCCGCGTGGTGCTAGTGCTTTACCTATGGGTGTCGGTCGTCGCGTACGCCGCCGTTGCCACCACCATTTTCCCCTTTGAATTCGTCGCTCTCACCTTCGGGGTCCTGCTTATCATCGCGGTTGTCTTCACCCTCCGTCGTCGCAATGCGCTTGCCGACGACCGTTCAAGGGGAGCGCGTCCCAGAAGTGGAAGTGGGGTCCGGCAGGTTATAAGACGTCGACGTGGACGCAGAAGGTACAATCTTCGACCGTGACTGAAAAAACAACTCCGGAGCCCGAGTCTAAATACGATGATTCGCGGCGACCGCTGCTGGCTGCTGCTCGCTCGGGCGCAATCGCGCTCGCTGTGATTACCGTGCTTTCGCTGCTGGTCTGGGGTGGCAAAAACGGTATGCCCGGTGTCTGGGGCGTACTCCTTGGAGCGGGCATTAGCGGAAGCTTCGTATTGCTTACCGTTCTAGGCATCCTCTTTACTGCTCGAACTTCGCCGTCCGTTACGCTTGCCGTTGTACTGGGTGGTTGGTTGTTGAAGATTGTCGTACTAATCGGTGTCCTGGTTGTTATTAGAAATCTTGAGTTTTATGACAACATGACTTTCTTCGTCACTGTTGTACTCACTCTGATGGTGACACTCGGTGCAGAAGTGTGGGGAATGTCGCAATCTAACCTCACTTATGTGCAACCAATGAAGGACGAATAGCTCGTTAATAACTTGTTGACCTGCTGAGAGGCTGCAAAGCGCTTCTAAAACCGCAGGTAATAAGCATATTGTCCAGTTTGTGCAGAAGATGCCACAAATAGAGGCCGAAACCCACAGAGGGGGTCGGCCTCTTTGTTGGATTCGGGGTCGGAAACGCGGGGGTGTACCGGGTGGGGAAAATGAGTCAGAACTGTTATCCTGAGTTTCGGGTAAGACGGCCTGTAGCGAAATAACTATCATTTCCACAGGTACGGTCCCCGTGAGCGCCGTGCTGATGAGCGAATGGAATCCGCGGCGCGACACGTTAAATGACGTCCTTCGCACCGCTTGACAATAGTTCTAGCGGCCCAATCACGGGAGAGAACGCTGAGCGTTACAACACTTGCCGAGATGCGGGGTGAGTTTCACTCACCCAACTTGCAGGAGGAGTATTTCCCGGGTGAACAATTTGGCGACTTCATTCTAGGTGGCAGTGGCGACTGGTACGCCATGGACCGCCTGATGATTGTTCGTCTTTTGATGGCCGTGATCGTCGCCGTGTTCTTCGTCGTCGCAATGCGTCGTCCGAAGCTCGTGCCGACTGGTCTGCAGAACGTTGCGGAGTTGATGCTGGACTTCGTCCGCATCCACATCGCGGAGGAGATTCTGGGTAAGAAGGAGGGGCGTCGTTTCCTTCCGGTTCTGGCCACCATCTTCTTCCTTGTTATCTCGATGAATATTGCGGCTATTATTCCTGGCCTCAATATTTCGCCGAACGCCCGAATCGGTATGCCACTGGTTCTGGCCCTGTTCGCATACGTTGCCTTCATTTACGCGGGCTCGAAGAAGATGGGCTTCTTCAAGTTTGTGAAGTCGGCAGTCGTTATTCCGAACTTGCCACCGGTACTCCACCTCATCGTGGTGCCGATCGAGATTTTCTCCAACTTCGTTCTCCGCCCAGTTACGCTGACCATCCGTCTGATGGCCAACATGCTGGCGGGCCACATGGTTCTAGTCCTGCTTTTCGGTGCCACGAACTTCTTCTTCTGGCAGCTGAATGGTTGGACCGCCCTGTCCGGGTTGACCCTTGTCGCTGCGGTAGCATTCACGCTGTTCGAGATGCTGGTGATTTTCCTGCAGGCATACATCTTTGCCCTGCTGAGCGCCGTCTACATCGAACTGTCGCTGCACGCAGACGAGCACTAACCCATAACTAATGAGGCCGCACATTCGGCAACAAGGCCTCGCAAACTTAATAGAAAGACCCACTTGACCCACAAAGCCCCGGGCCTACTTTCAATAATCTTAAATCCGGGGCCATCCTTTAAGAAAGGGAACGGTTCATAATGAACGACGTCATCCTCTCCGCTCAGGACGCTGTCCAGGCTGTCGACACCAACGCTGGCCTGAAGACCATCGGTTACGGTCTGTCCACCCTGGGCCCGGGCCTCGGCATCGGCATCGTCGCCGGCAAGACCGTTGAGGGCATGGCACGCCAGCCTGAGATGGCCGGCCAGCTGCGTACCACCATGTTCCTGGGCATTGCCTTCACTGAGGCTCTCGCCCTAATCGGCCTGGTCGCAGGCTTCGTTTTTGTTTAAGTCCGGACCTTCAAGCGGAGAACACGTAAACCATGACAGATTTCACCTTTTTGCTAGCTGCGGGTGACCTCCCGATGGGAGAGTCCATTAACCCGCTGCTGCCAAAGACCTATGACATCGTCTGGTCCGTTGTCCCGCTGGTAGTTATCCTGGTTCTCTTCTGGAAGCTCGTTCTTCCGAAGTTCCAGGAGGTCCTGACCGAGCGGGAGGACCGGATTGAGGGCGGCATTGAGCGCGCTGAGGCTGCACAGGCCGAGGCGAAGGCCGCTCTGGAAAAGTACAACAGTCAGCTCGCAGAGGCCCGTACTGAAGCAGCAAAGATTCGCGACGAAGCCCGTGCACAGGGTCAGCGCATCATTGCAGACGCTACGACTAAGGCCAATGACGAGAGCGCACGAATCATCGAGTCCGGTGAAAAGCAGCTCGCTGCCCAGCGTGAGCAGGTAGTCGCAGAGCTGCGCAAGGAAATGGGCCAGAACTCCATCAATCTCGCTGAGCGCCTTCTGGGCGAGCAGCTTTCCGACGACGTTCGTAACTCGTCGACGATTGACAACTTCTTGTCCAACCTTGACACCGTGGCCCCGGCCGGAAAGTAGGCGACATGCACGCAGCAAGCCGCGAATCCCTGGCAGCCCTTAGCCAGCGACTGGACGCCGCTATCGGTGGCGACAATGTCGCTGTTGCTCAGGCTGCTCAGACTGGTTCCGAGCTTTTCGACATCGTCGAGGTCCTGGACTCCGACCGCGGCCTGCGTGTCGCTGTCGCCGACACCTCGGCGACTGCGGAACAGCGTTCCGGCCTTGTCCGGAGCCTGTTCGCGGGCAAGGTATCTGAGACGACTCTTAACCTCGTCGTGGATGCTGCCGCGCAGGTATGGTCCACCCCGCGTGAAATGCGTGAGGGTTTGGTAGAGCTGGGCCGTCGAGCCCTCCTTCGCTCTGCCGAAGGCCAGGGACAGCTTGAGACCGTTGAGTCTGAGCTGTTCCAACTGGGACACATCCTGGCTGAGCAGTCGCAGCTTGAACAGCTGCTGGCCGACAAGGCCGCAACCCCCGAAGCCAAGCGTGGGCTCCTCGCCTCTGTGCTGTACGGCAAGGTCACTTCCGTGACCGAGACCCTGGCACTGCAGGCTGTTGGCCGCCCATCCAAGCGCCCCGCGGACGACATAGACTCCCTGTCCCGGCTAGCCGCCGGCCTGCGGAACCACGTCGTCGCTCGCGTGACCAGTGCCACGGCCGTCTCTGACGAGCAAGAGCGAGCACTGGCGGACAAGCTCGGCCGAGTCTACGGCAAGGCGATGTCCATCCACACCGTGATCGATAAGTCGATTCTCGGTGGACTGGTCATCCGGGTTGGCGACGAGGTCATCGACGGTAGCCTTTCAACAAAGCTTGAGAAGCTGCGCGTCGGCCTCGGCTGACGGATGGTTTAGACGATTAATCACTGGAAGAATATTACCGAGAGCAGGAAGAACATGGCGGAGCTGACGATCTCCTCCGACGAGATCCGTAGCGCGATTGCGAACTACACCTCGAGCTACTCCCCGGAGGCCTCCCGCGAGGAGGTTGGCGTTGTTATCAGTGCAGCTGATGGTATCGCCCAGGTTTCGGGAATGCCGTCGGTCATGACGAATGAGCTTCTGGAGTTCCCGGGCGGCGTTATTGGCGTCGCTCAGAACCTCGACACCGACAAGGTCGGCGTTGTGGTGCTGGGTAACTTCGAGTCGCTTAAAGAGGGTGACGAGGTAAAGCGGACGGGTGACGTCCTTTCGATTCCGGTCGGGGACAAGTTCCTCGGTCGCGTAATTAACCCCCTGGGCCAGCCGATTGACGGCCTGGGCGACATTGAGGCTGAAGAGGACCGCGTCCTCGAGCTGCAGGCACCGACCGTGCTGCAGCGTCAGCCGGTTGAAGAGCCGATGGCTACTGGTATTAAGGCCATCGACGCAATGACCCCAATTGGTCGTGGTCAGCGTCAGCTGATCATTGGTGACCGTAAGACCGGTAAGACCGCGGTCTGCCTGGACACCATTTTGAACCAGAAGGCTAACTGGGAGTCCGGTGACCCGAGCAAGCAGGTGCGATGCATCTACGTTGCTATCGGTCAGAAGGGCTCCACCATTGCTGGTGTGCGCCAGACCCTGGAGGAGCAGGGCGCACTCGAGTACACCACCATCGTTGCTGCCCCGGCGTCGGATGCCGCAGGCTTCAAGTGGCTTGCACCATTCGCAGGCGCCGCACTGGGTCAGCACTGGATGTACCAGGGCAAGCACGTCCTGGTCATTTACGATGATCTGACTAAGCAGGCAGAGGCATACCGTGCCATCTCGCTGCTGCTGCGTCGTCCGCCGGGACGCGAAGCTTACCCGGGTGACGTCTTCTACCTCCACTCCCGTCTGCTGGAGCGTGCTGCGAAGCTCTCCGACGACATGGGTGCAGGCTCGCTGACCGCACTGCCGATCATCGAGACCAAGGCAAACGACGTGTCGGCCTTCATTCCGACCAACGTCATTTCCATTACCGACGGCCAGGTCTTCCTCGAGTCCGACCTGTTCAACCAGGGTGTCCGCCCGGCTATTAACGTCGGTGTGTCGGTTTCCCGTGTTGGTGGTGCCGCACAGACCAAGGGCATGAAGAAGGTTTCCGGTAACCTGCGTCTGGACCTCGCGTCCTACCGCGACCTGGAAGCATTCGCAATGTTCGCATCCGACCTGGACGATGCCTCCAAGCGTCAGCTGGAGCGCGGTCAGCGTCTGGTTGAGCTGCTGAAGCAGAAGGAAAACCACCCGCAGCCGGTCGAGTACCAGATGACCTCCATCTACCTCGCTGGTGAGGGCGAATTCGACGATGTCCCGGTTGAGGACGTCCGTCGCTTCGAGGCCGAGCTGCTTGAGCACCTGCAGGACACTCAGCCTGCAGTCTTCGAGCAGATTGACGGCGGCGTCGCCTTCTCTGACGAGTCCAAGGCTGCTCTGAAGTCCGCTACCGCTAACTTCAAGAAGTCCTTCCAGACTTCTGAGGGTGCACCGCTGGCTTCCGAGGCTCCGGTCGAGGCACTCGACGAGGGCGAGCTCAAGAAGCAGCAGATTTCGGTCTCCCGCAAGACTGCCCAGAACTAGGCAGGTTGAGCTACTCAATGACCGTTTTCGCAATTGAAGGGAGGGAATAGGACATGGCAAATCTTCGTGAACTTCGAGCCCGAATCAAGTCGGTGAACTCGACCAAGAAGATCACCAAGGCCCAGGAGCTTATCGCAACCTCGCGCATTACCAAGGCGCAGCGTCGCGTGGCAGACTCCCAGCCGTACGCCGACGAAATCGAGAAGGTCATCGGACGTCTCGCATCGGCTTCGTCGTTGGATCACCCGATGCTCGTAGAGCGTGAGGGTAACCAGCGTGTTGCTGTCCTGGTTGTCACCAGTGACCGCGGCATGTGTGGCGGCTACAACCACAACGTCCTGAAGAAGGCTGCAGAACTGCGTACCGCTCTGGAAGAGCAGGGGCATGAGGTCGTTCTCTACGTGACTGGCCGTAAGGGCACCGACTACTACGACTTCCGTGGTGTCGAGCTCGCCGGTACGTGGGAGGGCTTCTCCCAGGATCCGGACTACGCCGCAACCCACGACGTGCGTCGTCACCTCATTGATGGTTTCAACGCTACGGCCGAGGGCACTGCCAAGTACCGCGAAGGCCTGCGTGGCACCAACGGCGAGGCCGTTCAGGGCTTCGACCAGGTCCACGTTGTCTACACGGAATTCGTGTCCATGCTTTCTCAGATTCCGCGTGCACACCAGATGCTCCCGATTGAGCCTGTGTACGAGGATGTCGAGATTGCTCAGGGCGAGGACATGCTGTCCGATGGATCAGATGACCTCAATCCGGACTATGAATTCGAGCCTGATGCAGACACCCTGTTGGCAGAGCTTCTGCCGCAGTACGTGTCCCGCACTCTGTTCGCAGTGATGCTCGAGGCCGCTGCCTCTGAGTCCGCTGCCCGTCGTAACGCTATGAAGTCCGCGACGGACAACGCTACCGAGCTGGTCAAGGACCTCTCGCGTGTTGCTAACCAGGCACGTCAGGCACAGATTACCCAGGAAATCACAGAAATCGTCGGTGGCGCCGGTGCGCTCGACGACAGCGGAGAAAGTGACTAGATATGAGCACAGCTCTAAGTGAGCAGAACACCACCACGGCTGTGGGCCGTGTTGTGCGTGTCATCGGTGCCGTCGTCGACGTGGAGTTCCCGCGTAACGAACTGCCGGCACTTTACAACGCGCTGACCGTGGAAGTTACCCTTCCTTCGGTCGCCAAGACCATTGTCCTCGAGACTGCACAGCACCTCGGTGACAACATGGTTCGTACCATTGCTATGGCTCCGACCGACGGCCTGGTCCGCGGTGCAGAGGTCAAGGACACCGGTAAGCCGATTTCGGTTCCGGTTGGTGACGTCGTCAAGGGTCACGTCTTTAACGCAATGGGCGACTGCCTGGATGAGCCGGGCTTGGGTCGCGATGGTGAGCAGTGGGGCATCCACCGTGAGCCGCCGGCCTTCGACCAGCTCGAGGGCAAGACCGAGATTCTGGAAACCGGTATTAAGGTCATCGACCTGCTGACCCCGTACGTTAAGGGCGGCAAGATTGGTCTGTTCGGTGGTGCCGGTGTCGGTAAGACCGTTCTGATCCAGGAGATGATTACTCGTATTGCACGCGAGTTCTCCGGTACTTCGGTCTTCGCCGGTGTTGGTGAGCGTACCCGTGAGGGCACCGACCTCTTCCTGGAAATGGAAGAGATGGGCGTTCTCCAGGACACCGCCCTCGTCTTCGGCCAGATGGACGAGCCTCCGGGAGTCCGTATGCGTGTCGCGCTGTCGGGTCTGACCATGGCAGAGTACTTCCGCGATGTTCAGCACCAGGACGTGTTGCTCTTCATTGACAACATCTTCCGTTTCACCCAGGCCGGTTCTGAGGTTTCGACCCTGCTGGGTCGTATGCCTTCCGCCGTGGGTTACCAGCCGACCCTGGCTGACGAGATGGGTGTTCTGCAGGAGCGCATTACGTCCACCAAGGGCCGTTCGATTACCTCTCTGCAGGCCGTCTACGTGCCTGCCGATGACTACACCGACCCGGCTCCGGCAACGACCTTCGCCCACCTCGATGCAACCACCGAGCTCGACCGCTCGATCGCATCGAAGGGTATTTACCCGGCAGTGAACCCGCTGACTTCGACTTCTCGTATCCTCGAGCCGTCGATCGTCGGTGAGGAGCACTACCGAGTTGCTCAGCAGGTTATTAACATCCTGCAGAAGAACAAGGAACTCCAGGACATCATCGCCATCCTCGGTATGGACGAGCTGTCTGAGGAGGACAAGGTGACCGTGCAGCGTGCACGTCGTATCCAGCGATTCTTGGGTCAGAACTTCTTCGTTGCTGAGAAGTTCACGGGTCTGCCTGGTTCGTACGTCCCGCTGAAGGACACCATTGTTGCCTTCGACCGCATCTGCAAGGGCGACTTCGACAACTACCCGGAGATGGCCTTCGACGGCCTGGGTGGCCTCGACGATGTCGAGAAGAAGTACGCTGAAATGCAGAAGAAGTAAGGGGCATCCTCATGGCTGAAATCACCGCTGAACTGGTTGCCGTTGAGCGACCGCTCTGGAAGGGCAAGGCCACCTTGGTCTCTGCCCAGACCACCGAGGGTGAGATCGGCGTGCTGCCCGGACACCAGCCGTTGCTTGGCCAGCTGGTCAACAACGGCACGGTGACCATCAAGACCGCAGACGGCAAGGTTCTTGTCGCTTCGGTACAGGGTGGGTTCATTTCCGTGTCTACCTCGAAGGTTTCGATCCTCGCGGATAAGGCAATCTGGGCTGACGAGGTTAACCTCTCCGAGGCCGAGTCCAACCTGACTTCGGATGACCCTGCAGTAAAGGCACAGGCTGAGTCGGAGGTCCGCGCGGCTC
The DNA here is from genome assembly GCF_014334955.1 of Corynebacterium sp. LK33. Classification (NCBI taxonomy): domain Bacteria; kingdom Bacillati; phylum Actinomycetota; class Actinomycetes; order Mycobacteriales; family Corynebacteriaceae; genus Corynebacterium; species Corynebacterium sp. LK33. The sequence continues at coordinate 107,862 of NZ_PDGU01000026.1, forward strand.
GTCGCGCTTCCACCAACTAGTCTTTTCGCCTGAACATCCGGTCGCACGACCGTATTCTTCCTGCTTCTTTAAACGGGGCGGGGAGCTCGCAAGAGAAATCTTGCCAGCTTCCCGCCCCGTTTTTCTTAGTTATTTTTCATGTCAGTGCAACAATCGGGTAGGGTTTGTAAAAAGCCTCTAAAGCGCTTTTGAACCAAGGTTCGTCGTCTATTCACCCGGATGCGAGGCTGGCAGATAGTGTTTTCAAGCGTAACCATGATGTCAATCATGTTCATGATTATCGGTGCGATGTTGATCGTCGGCGGGGTCCTTGCCCTGTGGCGTTTCGCCAGCCTGCATGCAAAAGGTACTCCTGTTATTGCTCGTCGCCTTCCTGCAGGTGATGGCAGTCATTGGCGCCATGGTGTCATTGTTTATTCAGAGTCGACGTTGAAGATGTACAAGCTACGTTCGCTGCGTCCTGGCTGTGATGCCGAATTTGCCCGTCACGATGTCACTATTGTGGATCGCCGAGATCCGACTGACATCGAGGCGGGTTTTTTCGCGCCCGGGCTTCGGGTAGTCAGGATTAAAACGGGGAAAAATACCGAATGGGAGTTTGCCGTGGACTCGTCCTCGGACACTGCGCTGGTGGCGTGGGTGGAGTCGAAGCCGTCGTCACGCCAGACTCGTGAGTTTCCTACAGATATTGAGCGACGCTTCCGTTCGGCTTATAACCGTGGCCGGGGAAGTCAGTACTAGTCTCTTACGACAGGCTATTGCTAAGGCTCTAGTGGGTATTGTTTTCTCCCGCGCGGCAGTCACGTTAGGGTAGGGGAATGCGCCTTGTGATTGCTGAATGCACTGTTGACTATGTCGGTCGCTTGAATGCCCATCTGCCTCATGCCCCGCGCTTGCTGTTGGTGAAAGCAGATGGGTCAGTTTCTGTGCATGCCGACGACCGTGCATATAAGCCTCTGAACTGGATGACACCGCCGTGCACGCTGACGGAGAAGGATATTCTCGACGAGTCGGGGGAAGACACTGGTGAAAAGCTCTGGGTCGTTGAGAATAAGAAGGGCGAGCAACTTCGTATCACTATCGGCAAGGTGCTGGCTGATAGCACGTACGAACTGGGAGAGGACCCTGGCCTTGAGAAAGACGGGGTAGAAGCGCATCTACAGGAACTGCTTGCAGATCAGTTCACAACGTTCGGCGAGGGCTACACCCTGATTAGGCGCGAATACCCAACCCCGATCGGACCGGTGGATCTGCTTGGCCGCGATGAAAACGGCGCCACCGTTGCAGTCGAGGTTAAGCGTCGGGGCGGTATCGACGGTGTTGAGCAGCTAACCCGGTACTTGGAGATGCTGAACCGCGATGAGCTGCTGGCACCGGTGGAAGGGATTTTTGCTGCCCAGGAGATTAAGCCACAGGCCAAGACTCTGGCAGAGGATCGTGGGATTCGCTGTGTGACCGTGGATTACGACGCCCTGCGTGGCCTGGAGTCCAATGAATTGCGGTTGTTCTAGCCATGCCTAGGCGAAACCACAAGCGGCGCGGTAATCAACGAGGTAATCAACGCGGCGGGCGTAATAACCACGGCCAGAATCGCGGCAGCCTGCCCGCATTTGGCAGTTCTTTCCAAAACACCCGCACTGAATCTGGGCCTGCCGGTTGGCAGGACGTGGACTTTGCGGTGCGTAACATCAGCGCTGGACAGTCGAACAAGGTTTATCGCTGTCCAGGGTGCGACCAGGAAATCATGCCCGGGACCTCGCACATCGTAGCTTGGCCGCAGGATTATGGTGCAGGCGCCGATGACCGGCGCCATTGGCACACTAACTGCTGGCGCAATAGAGCTCACCGCACTATCACGCGCCGCTGGGGATAGATTTACTTAGCCGGCTCAACGAGCTCCAGCAGGACGCCACCGGCATCCTTCGGGTGGATGAAGTTGATGCGCGAACCTGCGGTACCGATCTTCGGCTCCGGGTACAGCACCCGGGTGCCCTGCTCCTTCAGGTGCGCCATCAGCGCCTCCAGATCAGTGACGCGAACTGCGTACTGCTGGATTCCTGGCCCCTTCTTGTCCAGGTACTTTGCAATCGTGGACTGGTCATTCAGTGGCGCAAGAATCTGAACCAGAGTGCCACCTTCAACCTTGTCGGCCGGGCCGACCATGGCCTCGTGGACGCCCTGCTCTTCATTGACTTCATCGTGGTAGTTGATGAAACCAAGGTTTGCGCGGTACCACTCGATAGCGGCATCAAAATCCGGGACTGCGACGCCGACGTGATCAACAGCGACTACGTACTTATGGGGAACGGGAATCTGTGTCTCACTCATAGTTTCCAGGGTACTCGCTATTATCGGCGCCATGATTGTCGCATTTTCTGTTGCCCCCACTTTCTCCGATCCTGAGCAGGGAATGGCTGAGGCCGTTGCTGAAGCCGTGCGTGTTGTGCGCGAATCTGGCCTGCCCAACGAGACCAATGCCATGTTCACCCTTGTTGAAGGCGAATGGGATGAGGTGATGGATGTCATTAAGCGAGCCACGGAAGCAGTCAGCCGTGTCAGTCCACGAACTTCTCTGGTCATCAAGGCGGACATTCGTAACGGATATACCGGGCAGCTGCGTGCGAAAGTGGATGCGGTCGAGGATGTGCTAAAAGCCACCGACTAGTCTCTTGTTCGGATTGGACACGTAGGCTCTACATAGGTCTTCACATAGGCTTTACGACGACACTGGAGAGGAACCCTTTTACGATGCCAGCTGGACATGGTCACGCACATGGCCATTCTCATGGTCACTCGCATGGAGCACACGGTCACCGCGAGTGCTCGACTCCGCCACCACCGCCCGGCACGGTTGATTTGGAGCAGCTCCACCAGCGCGCCGAAGCCGAACGTAAGCGCCGAGAGGAGATCGAGCGGGCAACCAGTGATCAGGGAAATGGGCTTCCTCCTGTAGTTGAGATTGCCCCGCAGACTCTTGAGGCAGAAGTCGTTCTGCGCTCGGAGCAGGTACCGGTTATTGTCTTGATCGGCATGGCTGGAGCAGCTGATTCGTTGCGTCTTCGGGCTGAGCTAGAAGGCTTGGCCCGTGAGGCTAATTTGAACTGGATCCTGGCGTGGGCAGATGCTGAGGAGCATCCGCAGCTGGCCCAGGCATTCGGTGTGCAGGCAGTGCCGACAGTCACGGCTGTGGCTATGGGCAGTCCCATTGGCATGTTTGTCGGCGAGAAAACCAGGGATTGGCTGGAGCAGTGGCTGGCGCAGGTTATGGAGGCCACTCGGGGTCGTCTCAAGGGGTTGCCGGCGGGAACTCGTATGGCTGGGGAGGGCAGCGGGCCGGAGGCTCCGGAGCCGACTGACTTCTTCGGCAATCCCGTACCCACCGATGACCCGCGTTTGGAGCAGGCTGAAGAGTTGCTCGAGGAGGGCGATTTCGACGGAGCGTTGGAGCTGTATGACGCTATGCTGCAGTCCGAGCCCGCAAATCAGGGGCTGAAGCGCGCTCACGCGAATGTGTCCTTCTTCGCCCGCGCTGCCAAAATCGATCGCAGCGCAGATCCAATTGCAAAGGCCGACGCTGCGCCGAAGGACGTCGCGCTCGCCCTCGATGCCGCGGATGTCACGATGCTTGTCGACGATCCAGCGAAGGCGCTCGATCGTTTGTTGAAGTTGCTCCCGCAGGTGTTTGGCGATGACCGTGAGGCCATCAAGTCGCGTCTACTAGAGCTGCTTGTGCTATTCGATACCGCAGATCCAGTGGCATTGGATGCACGCCGGAGGATGGCTAGCGCACTGTACTAGGAGTACTGGACTAGGGGCACTGTACTAGGAGCCTGGAAAGCGCTCAGGCTCCTAGCTTGAAGCGTCGGTGTATGGCCAGTCATCCGGAGCCATGAAGTAGTAGACGCTGCCCATTACAGCGGCCATAAACGCCATTAGCAACAGGAAAAGTGTTGCTTTCATTGCCACATGACGCTCCGCATACCAGGCGTAAAAGGCGTCCAATTTTGCTGCCAACCAGATGTTCAGGCGACGTGTCGGCGGATGCACCAACGAGAGAATTCCCAGTGCAACAAAGATGCAGAGCCATCCGGGAGCAGGAGTTGGCAAAATGATAATGCCAACAATGAGCAATACGAAGCCTGCGACGAGAAGAACCGGGGAGAGTACCGGCCCATACCAGGTGTTGCGCATATGGGCATGGCGAATCTGCATGCGGTCCATCAAGCGATGTACCTTTTCCTTCATTGCGATTCACTTCCTCCGATTTTCGGTGCCGTGCGCTATTTCTAGCAGCGGTCTCGGACGAGGCATCGTTGAAGCATTAAGCATCAAATGTGCAGCTCAACTGCCTGGGTGCACCGTTGGACATTGATTCTTTTAATCATGTCTATATTTAATCCATTGTTGCACAAAAGCTGCGCCCCAGTGCAACGAGATTTTTCGGAAGGTGGTAATCTTCCAACAGTTCTCAGTGGTTTACAGCAGTTACCACTGCATCTCATCCACCTGTTCACCTCAGACAGTTCATACTGCGCTAGGTGCCTTTGGTCTTCAGTTTTCTGCAGCCAGGAGTTTTGCATGCGACTTCGCCCCAAAGCCCTTCGCGCTACTTCCGCCTCGGTCATTGTTGCGCTTTCGGCCTCGACTCTGTTGGCGGGGTGCACCATCGATGTCCCAAGCACCACCGGGTCCAAGGCCACCACTGCTACCACAAAACCTAATGCTCCAGATAACGGTTGGGATGCTTCCGAGGAAGTCACCTGGTCTGATGCACAGGACGTCCTCGATACTGCGGCTAAGAGTTTCTCCGACAACTATGGCATTGATTTAGGTGTCTATTTGCGTGTCATTGACGGTCCATACAAAGGGCTCACGGCGTCGGTAGGCGAGGATACGAAGGAGTACTCCGCATCGACCATCAAGGCTCCGTTAGTGGTTACTGCGCTGAAGAAATTCGGCGATGACCTAGACAAGACGGTGACGGTCGATTGGGACAATGGTGTTGGCGGAAGCGTGATTGGCCCTGGCCAATACACGCTCGACGGGCTGTTGCAGTACGTGATGCGGTATTCGGACAACACCGCGGCGAATGGGTTGATTGACGCTGTCGGTGGTTTCGACGAGGTCAACAAAACCATCAAGGAAGCCGGTGTTGATGACAAGCGCTACCACCTGGGCAACAAGTTCAACATCCCCAATCCCAGCGGTGATCGGTCCTGGTTTACTCCCTCTCAAGCTGCGCTGTTCATGGCACGTCTCCAGGAAGTGGCCGATGGCACCTCAAAGCACAACTTCATTACCAAGGACACGGCACAAACTGCATTGACCTACCTCACTTACGGTGGTTCGCAGAAGTTTGTGATGTACGTCGGCTCCGCGGTCCAGAAGACCGGTGACACTGCCGAGGGCGTTAATGACCACGGTATTTTGTACACCGCAGCCGGACCCATCGCTTACGCCATTACGACGCGCTTTGATGAGGTGCCGCTCAATGAGCTTACCGACGGACTGCTCGGCCAGCTGGGTTCCCAAATAGCCCCGCTGCTGCCGGATTACAATCGCCTTGGTGAGGATGGCAAGCCACTGAGTGCTAAGCAGGCTGCGACGTGGAGTGCAGATGAGGATGGCGACGGCATTCCGGATCGCATCGGAACCGACAGCATGGATGGATCCGCGTACACCGATGATTCAGATTCTGCGAATTACAACGAATCTTTGGAACCTGACTGGTTCAATCCGTTCCGAGGATAAAACCTGGATACGCTCCCTAAAACAAAATTGCCCGTGAGTCAGGTTTTCAGGCCGAAACTCAGATCACTGAAAACCGTGCAGCACGGGCAATTCCTATGAGATTGTCTTTTGTTTGGCTTGATTCGGGACTAGCCCTGCCACTTCAGCCAAACGGCGGTGTTGGCCGGCAGCACCAAATCAATCGAGTGAGCCTGGCCGTTCCAACCGTGCTCAACCGCGGTCACAGTACCGTTTTCACCGTAGCCGGAGCCCTCGTAACGCGATGCGTTTGTGTTCAGGATCTCCGTCCATTGACCACCGCGCGGTACGCCAATCTTGTAGATTTCCTGCGTGGTTCCCGACAGGTTATAGACACAGGCGACGACCGATCCATCGGTGCCGTAACGGACAAAGGACACAACATTGTTTGTGGAATCATCCGCGTTAATCCACTGGAAGCCCTCTGGGCGGTCATCCTGGGTGTAGAACGCCGGGTTTTCCTTGTAGATGGCGTTGATGTCCTTAACCAGCAGCTGAATGCCGCGGTGGAATTCGCCGCTCCAACCTTCGAGGTTGTCCCAAGCCACGGACTCATCGTGGTTCCACTCGTGGTTCTGGCCAAGATCCTGACCCTGGAATAGAAGCTGCTTGCCCGGGTGTGCCCACATGAAGGTCAGGAAAGTACGTAGGCCTGCGGCCTTATCCCAATCGCCGCCCGGCATGCGCTCCCACAGCGAGCCCTTGCCGTGCACGACCTCGTCGTGGCTAATCGGCAGAATGAACTCTTCCGAGTAGGCGTAGACCATAGCGAAAGTGAGCTCATGGTGGTGGTAGGAGCGGTAAATCGGCTCCTTGCTGAAGTACTCCAGCGTGTCATTCATCCAGCCCATGTTCCACTTCATAGAGAAGCCCAAGCCACCGTGCTCGGTAGGTGCGGTCACACCCGGCCAAGAAGTGGATTCTTCGGCCACGGTGAGGAAGCCCGGGTTGTGCTTGTGTACCGTGGCGTTGAATTCCTGCAGGAACTGAACAGCATCGAGGTTTTCACGGCCACCGTACTGGTTCGGCAGCCACTCGCCTTCATTGCGGGAGTAGTCCAGGTACAGCATGGAAGCCACTGCGTCGACGCGCAGACCGTCGATGTGGAACTCTTCCGCCCAGTACAGTGCGTTGGCGTAGAGGAAGTTGCGTACCTCGTTGCGGCCGAAGTCGAAAACGTAGGTGCCCCAGTCGCGCTGCTCGCCGCGGCGCCAGTCCGGGTGCTCGTAGCAAGCCGTGCCATCGAAGCGGGCAAGTGCGAACTCGTCCTTCGGGAAGTGCCCCGGAACCCAGTCCATGATGACACCGATGCCAGCGGCGTGGAAGGCATCAACTAGACCGCGGAACTGATCTGGGGTGCCGAAGCGGCTGGTCGGAGCGTAGTAGCCGGAAACCTGATAACCCCAGGAACCGGTGAACGGGTGCTCACATACCGGCATGAACTCCACGTGGGTGTAGCCCATGTCGACCACGTAGCGCACCAGCTTCTCCGCCATAACTTCGTAGCTCAGGCCCTGCTTCCAGGAACCCAAGTGGACCTCGTAGATAGAGATGGGCTCTTCGGTCCAGTCAGTGTTGGCGCGCTTTTCCATCCACGCTTGGTCACCCCAGGCGTAGTCAGAGGTCGCAACAATCGACCCGGTAGCCGGTGGGAGCTCAGCAGCACGCGCCATAGGGTCGGCCTTATCGCGGCGCTGTCCCTCCGGTGTCGTGATCGCGAACTTGTAGACTTCGCCCTCACCCACACCCGGGATGAACAGCTCCCAGATACCTGCGCCACCCATAGAGCGCATTGGGTACTGCGCGCCGTTCCACATACAGAAGTCACCGACCACGGCGACGCCGCGTGCGTTCGGAGCCCAGACCGTAAACGAGGTGCCTTCGACCGTACCCAGCTCTGTGTCGTAACTGCGAAGGTGAGCACCGAGAACCTTCCACAGTTCCTCATGACGTCCTTCGCCGATTAGGTGCAGATCACCAGCGCCAATAGTGGGGAGGAAACGGTAGCCGTCGGCACGCTCTACGGTTTCGCCGGAGTCCCACGTAATGCGCAGGCGGTAGTCGAAGTCATCGCCGCCTGGGACGAGGGCGGTGAAGAAACCGTCGCCCAGGTTCTCCGCTTCAAACTCGCCGCGCGTGCTGACGACAGTAACTGCCTGAGCGCCGAAGACCCTCGTGCGAATAACCGTGTCACCGTCCACGACGTGTGCGCCGTAGATGCTGTGCGGATCGTGATGGGTGCAGTAGCGCAGGCGATCCATATCGCCGGAATCAATTGCGAGGCGGGGATCTGTGTGGGCTCCCATGGAAGGTCCTTCCGAAGCGTTTCTAGGTAGGTGAATGTGAAGTTGTTGAGTTCAGTTCTAAAGAAATAGAGGGAGGTAGGGGACAGTGGGCTGCTAACTCACCCGCCAGCCTAACGACGAATCGTTGCGACAGTGGTCAGGTCAGCGGCCCACTAACCCCGAAAGTTCCCAGCAAGCGTTCTAGCCCTCGTAGTCGGGGACGTCGCGCCAAGCCAACTTGTGGCGGAGCTTGACGTCGATTTCCGGCAGCTTGATGATGTGCGCAACGTTTTCCCACGGTGCCAGGCGGACGTAGTTGTCCTTGCCCCAGTTGAACTGGTTGCCGGTAATCAGGTCAGTGACATCCATGCGGTCGTGGTTGCGGAGCCCGATGCGATCCATGTCGAGGTGCACGGTAGCTTCCTGGGCATTCCACGGATCGAGGTTGAGAACAACGAGGATGGCATCGCCGGTGACCGGATCGAGCTTCGAGTAAGCCAGCAGGTTGTCATTGTCGATGTCGTGGAAGTGCAGGTGGCGCAGCTGCTGCAGAGCCGGGTGCTCGCGGCGAATCTTGTTCAGCGTGGCAATGAACGGCTCCAGCGAGTTGCCGGTGGCCAGTGCCTGGTCGTAATCGCGGCTGCGGAGCTGGTACTTCTCGCTGTCGAGGTACTCCTCGGAGCCCTCCTTGACCGGAACGTTTTCAAACAGCTCGAAGCCGGAGTACATGCCCCACAGCGGAGACAAGGTTGAAGCCAGCGCGGCGCGGATGGCGAAGGCGCCACGGCCGCCCTTGACCAGGAAGTCATGCAGAATATCGGGGGTATTGACCCATAGGGATGGGCGAGCGATGTCCGCATGGCGGGTAATCTCCTCGCCGAATTCGGTCAGCTCTTCCTTCGTAGTCTTCCACGGGAAGTAGATGTAGGACTGAGTGAAGCCAGCCTTGGCCAGGCCGTAGAGGCGGGCCGGGGCGGTGAAGGCCTCGGCGAGGAAGATGACCTCCGGGTTGGTTTCGTGGACGGTTTCAATCAGCCATTCCCAGAAGTTGCCCGGCTTGGTGTGGGGGTTATCCACGCGGAAGACCTTGACTCCACGCTTGACCCAGAACTTCACTACACGCAGAACCTCTGCGTACAGGCCCTTGGCATCGTTGTCGAAGTTCAGCGGGTAGATGTCCTGGTACTTCTTCGGCGGATTCTCGGCGTAGGCAATGGTGCCGTCCGGCAGGACGGTGAACCACTCCGGGTGAGCCTTAGCCCACGGGTGGTCCGGTGCACACTGGAGCGCTAGGTCGATAGCGACCTCTAGGTCGCGCTCCTTAGCAGCCTTGATGAACTCCTTGAAGTCCTTTTCGTCACCGAGGCTCGGGTGGATGGCGTCGTGGCCACCTTCTGCGGAGCCGATAGCCCACGGAGATCCGACATCGCTCGGTTCCGGGGTAAGGGTGTTGTTGCGACCCTTGCGGTTGATTTCACCGATTGGATGAATCGGCGGCAGATACACCGTGTCGAAGCCCATGCGCTGTGCGCGATCAAGCTGTGCAACCGCAGTCTTGAATGTGCCGTGCAGCAGCTCGCCATTTTCGCCGTAGCCACCGTTAGAACGGGGGAAGAACTCATACCAAGAGGAGTACAGGGCTTCGCGGCGGTCAACCTTGATCTTGCGGGTCTTTCCGCGGGTTAAAAGGTCGCGCACCGGGTGCGCCTGCAAAATGGCGCGGGTCTCGTCGGAAAGCGCGGCTGCAATGCGGGCGCGAAGATCGCCGTCGCCGCGCAGACCTGCGGCGATGGAGCGTAGATGGTTGCGGTGGATAGCAGCGGCACCAGCGGCGGCGCGGTCGAAGAGAGCGGCGCCAATTTCTAGATCATTAGCGAGTTCAGCTTCGCTCTGACCGGCCTCGAACTTCTTGGTGATAGCGTTGCGCCACGTTGCCATCGGGTCGGACCAGGCATCAATGCGAATGGTCCACAGCCCGGGAACGTCTGGGACGAAGGTGGCGTTGACCTGATTTGGATCATGGTCAGAAAAGTGCATTGGAATGCGCTGTGAGCGGGAAGCAAAAGCTGATTCCTTTGGCCCCTTGACGTTGAGCGTGGCGTTCATCGCGTCGTGGCCTTCTCGCCAAATGACGGCGAAGGTTGGGACGACTTCACCCACTACGGCCTTCGATGGTGTTGCACCACCGTTGATTTGAGGACGGATGTCATCAATACCGATTCGACCAGTCATAAAAGACGTTCTCCTAATTGTCGGCGAGCTAGGTGAAAATCGAAGCAAAAACCATCTCGAGTGAACTCGATTTGCTCTCTACCGAGGATAGATGAGAATGTCCAAGCGCACATTTGGGCAAAGTTAGGGCACCATGGATGTGTGGCTGATTTGGAAGAAGACTTTAACGAAGATCTGTTAATCGACTTTCGCGACGTAAACCTCATCCGTGGTGGCCGTACGCTGGTCGGACCGGTGGATTGGCGAGTAGAACTTGACGAGCGCTGGGTCATCATGGGGCCGAACGGTGCAGGCAAAACTTCTTTGATGCGCATTGCTGCAGCGGAGGAGTTCCCGTCTTCAGGGGTGGCCCATGTGATGGGCGAGCAGATCGGGCGCACCGACATGCGTGATTTGCGCACCATGATTGGTTTGACGTCATCGTCGATTGCTCACCGTATTCCCAATGACGAAAAGGTCGCGGACCTTGTTATTTCCGCTAGTTACTCCGTCCTGGGGCGCTGGCGTGAGACTTATGAAGAGATGGATTTCGAACAGCTCTCCGAGATTCTCGAGCGCATGGGAGCTGAGCATCTTGCAGACCGCACCTGGGGCACTCTCAGCGAGGGAGAGCGCAAGCGCGTGCTCATCGCACGAGCCATGATGGTCAACCCCGAATTGCTGCTTCTCGACGAGCCGGGAGCCGGGCTCGACCTCGGCGGTCGCGAGGACCTGGTCGGTTACTTAGGCGAACTCGCACTCGACCCGGATGCGCCGGCGATGGTGATGATTACGCACCACCCGGAAGAAATTCCGTACGGCTTCACCCATGCGATGCTCCTCGACGAAGGCAATGTCATCGCACAGGGGCTTATTGACGACGTCCTGACCAGTGAGAACCTGACCAAGGCTTTCCACCAGGAAATCGTCGTCGATCGCATCGATGATCGCTACTTTGCGCGCCGGGCACGGCCTGCTGGAAAGCACCGGAAGAAGTAGACGCTAATGGCGGTTCCGACACCTGAAACCCCGAATACGCCCGCGTCGCCGAAACTGGCAGCGACCGTGTTGCTGCTCCGTGACACCCACTGCGGGCTCGAGGTCTACGTTCAAGAACGCGTATCCTCAATGCGCTTTGCGGCCAACATGACCGTGTTCCCCGGCGGTGGAGTAGACCGGCGCGATTTCCCCGCTGTCGCGAATGAGGACATGGCCGTGACCGAGCCGTCGGAAGCCGACCCCGAGTCGCGGATTGCGCAGGCTTTTAACGTCGACCGCGCGCGGGCACACGCGCTCACCTGCGCGGCCGTGCGTGAGACCTTTGAGGAAACAGGCACTCTGTTGGTTCGCGATGCTGGCGGTGAGATTGTCGCAGATGGCCACCGCTTCCACCGTCAGCGACGACAGTTGGAAGCCCACGATTTGTCATTGACGGATTTTCTTAGCGATGAAAATCTGGCGCTCGATGCCGAACTCGTCAGTCCTTGGGCTAACTGGGTGACACCCGAAGCCAACCCCATTCGCTACGACACCTATTTCTTCCTCGCCGCGCTTCCTGACGGTCAAAGGGCCGACGGTGACACCTCTGAGGCGTCATCTTCAGGTTGGTTCCGCCCGACTACGATTTTGGATGGATGGCGCCGTGGGCTACTCGGCCTCATGCCTCCGACCTGGGCGCAACTAACTCGCTTGGACGGCGTCAGTACTGTGGCCGAGGCTCTCGAGGCGGCCAGAAACACTCCGGTGCGACGCACCAGTAGTGACTTCCTCGGGGAACCTTTTATGGATGAGTACTTTGCCGTTGCCACCCACATGGGGCATTTGCGCAAAGGTATGAACCGTTAGCCGACTACTCAACCCCCGTTAACCGGCTGATCCCTAGTTGGAAGGAGATAACGAGTGTCCCTGTCCGCTGCAGAGGTGGCCGCTGTTGCTGCTCATCCGGAGTGGCTAGATGAGGCCGACCAGCTCGCGCTCACTAAAAAGTCTCTGATTGCAGACTCCGCGCATCTACGCCAACACTGTGGCGAGTTTGGTCGAGCGGTCATTGAAGTCGCGGCAGCTCGGCGTTCTGCGGTCAGCAAACTGCCAGGGGACTGGATCTTCTCTTCCGAAGCAGCGCAACAGGCCACGCCCTTTGTCGTCGCGCTGGCTCGCGCTCGTAGGCTTGCGCATCTCGGTGTCGAAGCAGTGGCCGATGTGACCTGCTCCATTGGTACTGAGGTGGCAGCAATTGACCACGAGGGCCTGACCGTTGTCGGGTCTGATCTCGACCTTGCGCGGCTGGCCATGGCGCGGCATAACGTCGGCAAGAACATTTTCGCGCAGGCCGATGCTTTGCAACCGGCCTTTGACGCACCCGTCATTGTCGCTGACCCTGCACGTCGCTCCGGTGGTCGCAGGATCACCAACCCGGAGGACTTGCTCCCGTCGCTGCCGGCGCTCATAGCTGCCTGGCCCGACAAAGAACTAGCTATCAAATGTGCGCCGGGCCTCGACTTCAGCGAGTGGAGCGGGGAAGTGGCTGTCACTTCGGTGGACGGTGCGGTCAAGGAGGCATGTCTATATACGCCGGGGTTGGCCGGAGTTACCGATGGGCAATCCGTAACGCGATCGGCGATGGTTATCCGGACCGTCGATAAGCACAGGCCGTTAGAGTTGTCGGCGGTGGACGTGCAGACCTACGACGACACCATGCCTGACGACGTCGATGTGCGCGCTGCCGGTCGGTACATCATTGATCCGGATGGGGCGATTGTGCGCGCCGGGCTGGTGCGGCATTTTGCGGCGGCGCATGGGCTGTGGCAGCTCGATGAGCGGATTGCGCACGTCAGTGGCGATGTTTTGCCGCAGGGGATTGCCGGGTTCGAAGTTATTGAGCAAGTGGGATTGAAGCAGGTTCGCAAGGCACTGGCAGCGTTGGATTGCGGATCGGTCGAAATTCTCGTGCGCGGCGTAGACGTCAACCCCGACGCGTTGCGCAAGCAGTGGAAACTTAAGGGCTCCAGGGCATTGGCGGTGGTGGTCACGCGCATCGGAAGGAGCGCGACGGCGTTTATCTGTCAGCCCCGGGAGATCGGTTAAGGACCGCTTTACGACGGAAAACTGGTGGGGGTAGCCCGTTGGGGATCGGTGTTTGCTGTTGGCGAATACTGCGGAGACAGCTGCAGTTGATTGCGTACTATTAACGTCTGACATGCGGAAATGGCATGTTGGCGGGCGGGCTGTGCTCGTGGTGTAGGAAAAAATTTAAAAAAATAACGACATTGTTATCTGGATCACCTTCGCATTGGCGACAGGTTCTGTTATCTTCAACACAGACGACCTAGAGCGTGGCCTGGTTCACTTTATTGTGAGGTGGCTTGCGAAGTAAGGTCAGATAAACGTTCACCAGTAATCAACCAGTAAGGACGACAGAAAAATGCCGAACATCGTGGTTCTGGTCAAGCAGGTTCCGGACACCTGGTCCGAGCGTAAGCTCACCGATGACAAGTTTGTCCTCGATCGTGAGTCTGCAGACGCAGTTCTCGACGAAATTAATGAGAACGCTGTTGAGGCTGCCCTGCAGCTGAAGGAAGAGCACGGCGGAAACGTTACCGTCGCAACTGTTGGCCCGGATCGTGCCATCGAGGCACTGCGCAAGGCTCTGTCCATGGGTGCAGACGACGCCGTCATTCTTTCGGACGACGCACTTGAAGGTTCCGACGCTGTTCAGACCGCATGGGCTCTGTCCAACGTCATCGACACTCTCGAGGATGTTGACCTCATCGTCACCGGCAATGCCTCCACTGACGGTGGCACCGGCTCCGTCCCGGCTATCCTCGGTGTCTACCGCGACCTGCCGGTTCTGACTCACCTGCGCTCTGTCGCTATCGAAGGTGACTCCATCACCGGTGAACGTGAGGTCGAAGACGGCATCTACCAGCTCAAGGCATCCCTGCCGGCAGTCGTCTCCGTCACTGAGAAGGCTAATAGCCCGCGCTTCGCATCCTTCAAGGGCATCATGGCCGCTAAGAAGAAGCCGGTCACCGAGCTGACTCTGGACGATGTTGCTGCTGAGGCAGAGCAGGTTGGTCTCGAAAACGCTGCTACCGGTGTCACTGGCTCCACTCCGAAGCCGGCTAAGACCGCTGGTGAGCGCATTAACGATGAGGGAGACGGCGGCGCCAAGCTGGCCGAGTACCTCAAGGCCCAGAAGTTCATCTAAGGCGCTTGACGCGAATAGAAGACAAATAGAGATACAAGTAGGAGAAAGATCACTATGACCGACGTCCTCGTTCTCGTCGAGCACGCAAATGGCGAGCTGAAGAACACCACCGCTGAACTGCTGACCGCTGCTTCCGCATTCGGCACCCCGGCCGCAGTTGTCGTGGGTACCCCGGGTACCGCTGCTAGCTTCGCAGACACCCTGGCCTCCTACGGCGCTGGCGAGATTCTCGCTGCTGAGTCCGACGATGCCGACAAGTACCTGATCACCCCTGAGGTTGACGTTCTCGTCGGCCTGGCCTCCGAGCGTGAGGTTCCGGTGCTGGTTTCCGCTTCCGCAACCGGCAAGGAAATCGCTGGCCGCGTCGCTGCGCTGACCGGTTCCGGTCTGCTGTCCGACGTTGTTGCTATCAACGATGACGCTTCCGTTAAGTACTCCATCTTCGGTGGCGAGTACATCGTTGACGGTGTCGGCTACGGCGCATCCCCGGTCTACGCTCTGCGTCCGGGCTCCGTTGACCCGGAGGAGAAGTCCGGTTCCGCTGACGTTACCGAGATTGCATTCCCAGAGATCGGCAACAACGCTGTCGAGATCGTTTCCTTCGCGCCGGCTGAGGGCGGCGACCGTCCGGAGCTGACCGAGGCTAAGCTGGTTGTTTCCGGTGGCCGCGGTGTCGCATCCGAGGATGGCTTCAAGAACGTTGTTGAGCCGCTGGCAGACGTTCTCGGCGCAGCTGTTGGTGCTTCCCGTGCTGCTGTTGACGCTGGCTACTACCCGGGTCAGTTCCAGGTTGGCCAGACCGGTAAGACCGTTTCCCCGGACCTCTACGTTGCTCTGGGTATTTCCGGTGCTATCCAGCACAAGGCAGGTATGCAGACCTCCAAGACCATCGTTGTGGTCAACAAGGACGAAGAGGCTCCGCTGTTCGAGATTGCTGACTTCGGTGTCGTCGGTGACCTGTTCGACGTTGTCCCGCAGGCTATCGAGAACCTGAAGTAATACGCACTCGCCTTAAGGCTGCTAGTTGCGTAAGGCTGCTGGCCGAGAGTCAACTCGGCTAGCAACTACCCGCTCGGGGTGGGCACAGATTTCCTGTCTGTTCCCGCCCCGAGCATTTTTTGGTCCTACTCATCTGTTCGTGCAGACAGTGAGGTTTAACTATGGCGGATAGTGAGCATAAGGCGCACGCAGCGTTATACTGCCTGCATGCTTAATGACCACATCGTTGCCGCTCCGGACGAGAAGAGTGAAATGAAGTCTGCTGCGAAGACCCGTCACTTTGTGGATCATGCCGCGACTACACCATTGCGCCCAGAAGCGCGCACGGCAATGGTCGAGAACCTAGGTCTGGCCAACCCCTCGGGGCAGTACGCCACCGCACGCATTGCGAAAAAGGTTCTGGAAGAGTCCCGAGAAGAAATTGCAGAGCTGCTCGGTGCCGATCCTATCGAGGTAGTTTTTACTTCCGGTGGAACTGAGGCCGACAATCTAGCGATTTCAGGCCTGTACTTCAAGGCCTCTGGCTCGGACATTGTGGTTCCACCAATCGAGCACGATGCAGTGTTGAAGACATGTCACCATCTGGAAAAGGAACACTGGGCCAAGATTGTTGAGGCTCCTGTAGGTGCTGATGGTCGCGTTGACATGGTGCAGTTCCCGGAGATTAGTCGGCAGAACACCGCGCTGGTGACGTGCATGTGGGCGAACAATGAGACCGGCACCATCCAGCCGGTGGAGGAGATTGGCAAGCGGGCGAAGGAGGCTCGCGTGCCTTTCCATATCGATGCTGTGCAGGCAGCCGGACATCTGCCAATTGATTTCCACGCAAGTGGCGCCTCTACAATGGCCATCTCCGCGCACAAGTTCGGCGGTCCCCGTGGGATTGGGGCGCTGCTTGTTCGTCGTGAAGCGAAACTTACCCCGCATAACAACGGCGGCGGGCAGGAACGCGGACTGCGTTCGGGCACGCAGGACGTGGCATCGGCGGCGGGCATGGCGGCGGGACTGCGCGCGGCGGTGGACGCGATGGGGGCGGACAATGAGCGAATCCGCGGTCTGACGCAGCAGCTCATCAGGGCAATCGTGCACATCGACGGTGCGATTATCCACACCAGCGAGCTCGCTTTGCCGGGGCACGTCTACGCCAGCTTCCCGGGCGCGGAGGCCGATAGTTTGATCATGCTGTTCGATGCGGCGGGAATTGACTGCTCTACGGGATCGGCATGTAGCGCGGGCGTTAACCGTCCCTCGCACGTGCTGATGGCGATGGGCGTTTCGGAGCCGGAAGCGCGGTCGTCGATTCGTTTTACGCTGGGGTACACCTCGACGCAGGCGGATGTCGACGCCGTCATTTCGGCGCTGCCGGAAACGGTCGAGCGGGCGCGGCGTGCGGGCATGGCTTAGTTTTTGCCCCGTGGTGGTACGGTGACACGTGCACAAAATCTAGAGGGGAAAGGTTGCAACGCAATGCGAGTTCTTGCAGCAATGAGCGGTGGTGTGGATTCTTCCGTGGCTGCGGCGCGTGCATTGGCCGCAGGTCACGAGGTCGTCGGCGTGCACTTGGCGCTGTCGAAAGATCCGCAGTCCGTTCGCGCCGGATCCCGCGGCTGCTGTTCGCTAGAGGACTCCGGCGATGCCCGCCGCGTCTGCGATGAGCTGGGCATTCCTTTCTACGTCTGGGATTTCTCCGAGCGCTTCAAGGAAGAGGTCATGGATGACTTCTACGACTCCTACGAGCGCGGCGAGACGCCGAACCCATGCCTGCGCTGCAATGAACGCATCAAGTTCGCCGCTCTACTAGAGCGCGGCATCGCGCTCGGCTTCGACGCTGTGGTCACGGGGCACTACGCTTTGCTTGGCGACGACGGCCTGTTGCGCCGCGGCCGCGATGCGAAGAAGGACCAGTCCTATGTCCTGGGCGTGCTGGATCGCGAGCAGCTGCAGCGCTCGATGTTCCCGGTAGGAAACACCGAGAAGCCAGAGATTCGTGAAGAAGCCCGCGGGATGGGACTAGGCACCGCCAACAAGCCGGACTCTTACGACATCTGCTTCATCCCGGATGGCAATACCAAGGCGTTCCTGGGCGCGAAGATTGGCCGTCGCCCGGGCACCATTGTGGATAAGGAAACTGGCGACACCGTCGCTGAGCACGACGGTGTCTACGGTTTCACCATTGGTCAGCGCAAGGGGATTGGCCTGGCGGGGCCGATGCCGGATGGCAAGCCGCGCTATGTCACCGGCATTGATGCAGAGACCGGCACGGTGACAATCGGCACGGCTGCGGACTTGAATGTCAACGTGCTCGAGGCCGACCGTGCCATCTGGCTGGCCAACCCGGATGAGGTACTCGCTGCCTCGGAGGCCGGCAAGCTGCAGGTGCAGGTGCGTGCGCACGGTCGCCCCATCGACTGCCGCGTTGAAGTGCTGGCAGGACCTGACGATGACGTCACCGGACGCGGTGGCGCCTTCCGGCTGCACCTGAGCGGTCCGCTTCGTGGTGTCGCTCCTGGTCAGGCCGCTGTTTTGTACCACACTGACACCGCGGGCGACTACGTGCTGGGCTCCGGCACGATTGTCTCGACCGCCCGTGAAGAGGACTTGTCGTGACCTCCTTTGTCGGCCTTGGCCCGATGCCGGGCCGCAATCCACACGAGGCGGCAGAGATTATCATTGGCGAATGCCTGGAAGGCCACGTCACGCTACCGACGTTGCCCGCCCGTGGGCTCGGCGCCGATGCCGTCGGTCGCACGGCCGCCCTCATGGCTGACCTCGTCGTGGACAGGGGAGCGCGCTCCTGGAAAGTCGCCGACCGTCGTGGTCGCGCGAGTGCCTTGGCCACTGATTATCTCCACCGAGACATCGACGCGTGCGAGGAAGCGTGGGGACGCACCCCGCAGAAAATTCGCCTGACCGCTCTCGGCCCATGGACGATGGCGACTTCGGTGGAAAATGCCGCAGGCCATCTCATCGCCGTTGACCGCGGCGCCGTGAAGTACTTCGCGCAGTCGCTGGCCGCGGGATTGGCTTCCCACATCGCCGATGTCCGTCGGCGTTTCGACAGCGACATCGAGGTACTTCTGGCAGAACCCGCACTCGGCGCAGTCGTACAGGGAAAAATCAAGGCCCCGTCCATGCTGATGGGCAACGCGGGTTATCTCCCCGCCCAGGGGCACCGCGAGATCGCGGAGATCTTCCTCGAGGTCACGGGGCCGCTGCGTGACGACGACATCGAAGTGACCATCGCGCTGTCGAGCCCCGATGGCCTGGCTGTTCAGGCATTGGCGGATTCCGGTGCGGCCGGAGTGTGGCTACCTCGCAAAGAACTGACCACCACGCAGCAACTGGATTTTGCGGCTGCCGTGGTCGGTGCCGATATGTCCCTGGAGCTGGGTATTGTGCCAGTGACGGTCACGGAGCGAGAAGAGCACACGGGCGTCCCGGTGGCGACACCGGCTCGAGCACTCGCAGAGCAAGCAGCGCTGTTCTGGGATGAGCTGGGCTATTCGCGCCTACAGATTGCTGAGAGCCTGAATCTGGCGCCGATAGGCGGCTTTGCTGCCAGCTCCAATGAAGAAGCACAGGCGCAACTCGGCGCAGGCCGCAATGCCACGGAGCTTCTTCGTCGGGCAGCCGGTGACTTGGCTCGCGACGAGTAGCGACCTTATTCCACCAGCGTATTGAGGTAGTCGGCGAAGTAGGGAAGTGTGAATTCCACGTATCCCGTCGACGCTGACACAATCAACTCGCGGTAAATCAGGTCATGGCGAAGCTGTGAGATGCCAGAGAGTTTGCGTCCCATGGTCTCTGCGATGACGCTCGTGGCCACGGGCTTTCCATTGGGGGAGAGGCGCGCCATCGCTTTGAGAAAATCAATCTGGCGAGGTGGCACTTTCCGCAGGCTGGGCGCATGAACTTGCAGCCCGATGCGGCGGATGGATTCCGCTGTGGCATCCGAGGCATGCTGAGCGGTAATGGTGTCCGAGTGGGCCAACCTGGCCTTAGCCCAAGCGACTGAGCCAATGGTCTGTATGAGATACGGGTAGCCGTGGCTGAGTTCAGCGGCCAGCTCGACGGCATCCTCGGTCATCGCGCGTTCGCCGAGTTCTGCAGTTCTGCGAATGATGTCCTTGGTGGTATCCACGTCCAATCGACCCAGAGTCACGCGTTCGGCACGGCGTAAGAATGTTGCGCCCTCTAGCTGGAGCAAGTCTTCGATACCGCTGGGCAGCCCGGCTGCGACAAAGGCAATCTCCGCATCGTCGCGATTTAGGTCCTGGATTGCATGGGCAATTTCGTTGAGCTGTGCGGGGTCTGCACTTTGAACCTCGTCGAGAGTGAGCAAGATGCCGGATCCCTGTGGCATGAGGAGAGCCGAGAGATCCTGAAGTTGGCTGAGCAGATTCCTGCCGGGCTCGGGCTGAGAAGTGCTGACTTCCGTCTTAAACCCGCCAATGCCGGCGATGGACAGGCCGGTGAGGTGACGGCCCTTGCCCGTCGGTGCACTGTCAATGGCACTGAAAGCGCGCGGAATGGTGACATCGGTGAGCTCAGAAATCATTTCAGAGCCGATGTGAGCACGCAGCACAATCCATCCCAGTTGCTTTGCTGCGGCTTCAAACTCGTTGAGAAGTACCGTCTTGCCGATTCCGCGGGTACCGGAAATTAGCGCGGTTCGCCAGGGATTACCGGGGCCTTCCGCCAGAGCCAGCTCAAACGAGTCCAGCTCGACATCGCGCCCACCGATGATGGCCGGGGATCGGCCGAATGTGGGGTGGAAAGGATTGCGTGGGGTGGAGATGGCCTTGTCGCTGCGAGTGGTCACGCATCAATCATAGCAATGGATAATCCACATCGACTTGGATAACTTGGATATCCCGCCGAATTTTGGATATTCGGTTTCCGTTGGATAATCACAAAACTCTGGATATTGGGAGAGCCGGGGAGGGTGAGGAGGCCGCTGCTCAGTCCATCGGCCACCCGAAGGTGAAGTCCGACGTATCCTTACCCTTTTCGGTTAGGTACTGCTGCAGGTTCTTCTTGTACTGGTAGTACGCGACGGCCTGCAGCTCCATCAGCTCTTCCCCTGATTTTTCGGTTAGCTCCCGGTAGTGGCGCGCCATCACCCATGCGATGCGCGCAGCCGCCAGAGCATCTTCGGTGGCATCATGTGCCCCGTCCAGGCGCACCTGATAATGGCGGGAGACATCAGTCAAAGTGCGTTTTTCACGGCGTTCTGGGTCGAAGTAATTATCCAGCACAAAGGGGTCGACGACGAGGCCGTCAACAGTAAAACTGGGATCCTGCGAGCGCAGTACCGTCAGATCATAAGCCGCGTTATAGGCCACTACGGTCAGACCATCGCGCCAGGCAGCTCGAAGGCCGGCAATGGTATCCGCTAGCACTTCATCGTGCGGGCGTCCCTCCGCGCGAGCTTTTTCAGTGGTGATGCCATGCACATCAGACGCAGCTTGCGGAATTTCGACACCGGGATTAGCGAGCATGATGGTGGAATCTTTGCCCTGCTCAGTCAGTCGGACCAGTGCGGAAGTGACAATCTTGCAGGTGCGAGGATCCGTGCCGGTAGTCTCCAGATCAAACGCGAGCATGCGTCGCGGATCGAAATTATGCATGTCTCAACTGTAGCGGAGAGTGCGGATTCGCTGAGGGGCAGGAACAAGGTCAAGAGAATTTCCGTGTCCTCCGGCGCATCCGGGCAATGACATAGAATGAACGACGTGACTTCCTCGACCGATGAGAACTCCGACCTGTCAACCTCCGATTTGTCTTCGTTTTCCAGCGCCCCCGCCTCCGAGCCAGCGCCGGCGGACGTCCGGGAGAAGTGGCAAGATCTAGCAACTCGCATTCGTGAAAACGCTGCGCTGTACTACACCGCGCAGCCGGTTATCTCCGATGCTGAGTATGACGAGATGTTCCGTCAACTGCAGCGGTTAGAGGAGCAGTGGCCCGATCTGGTGGTGCCGGACAGCCCCACGCAGCAGGTCGGTGCGCAGGTCGACACGCCTGCCGACGGGGAAGTGTTCGAGCCTGTTGAGCACCTCGAACGCCTTTACAGCTTGGACAATGTTTTCGATGAGCAGGAGTTGCGCGGCTGGCTGGCCCGCACCCCGGCCAGCACGTATCTGACCGAGCTGAAAATCGATGGCCTGTCTATCGATCTGGTCTATGAGAATGGCCGCCTTGTCCGGGCGGCCACCCGCGGAGACGGCCGCGTGGGGGAGAACGTCACCGCCAATGCGCGCACTATCGAAGATATTCCGCATGAAATCAGCGGCGAGAACATCCCCGACGTGCTCGAGGTGCGTGGTGAAGTCTTTATCTCGTTGGAAGAGTTCGAACGCATCAACGCCGATCGCGTCGAAGCGGGTCAGAAGCCGTTTGCCAACCCCCGTAACGCCGCCGCCGGTTCCCTGCGACAGAAGGATGTTGCAGAAGTGGCCAAGCGCCGGTTGTCCATGATTTGCCATGGAATTGGTCATATCGAGGGCTGGCGTCCACAGTCCCAGCACGAGGCATATCGTGCCTTGGACGAGTGGGGTTTCCACGTGTCGCCGTATACAAAGCAGGTTCATTCCGCGGATGACGTCGTTAAGCAGATGCAGTACTGGGGCGAGCACCGCCACGACGCCATCCACGAGATGGACGGGCTTGTGGTCAAGGTTGACTCCCTTTCCGAGCAGCGCGCGTTGGGCGCGACCTCGCGGGCGCCGCGCTGGGCGATTGCCTACAAGTATCCGCCAGAAGAGGTCACCACGGACCTGCTGGACATTCGAGTCTCCATCGGCCGAACTGGTCGTGCGACGCCATATGCCGTGATGAAGCCGGTCGTCGTGGCCGGGTCAACTGTCGAGATGGCGACGCTACACAACCCTTCCGAGGTGCACCGAAAGGGTGTGCTCATCGGGGACCGTGTGACCATCCGCAAGGCCGGTGACGTGATTCCAGAGGTACTCGGCCCCGTGGCCGATCTCCGAGATGGTAGCGAGCGAAAGTACATTTACCCGACTCTCTGCCCCGAGTGCGGTACTCGTTTGGCTCCGGCAAAGGACAGCGATGCCGATTGGCGTTGCCCCAATACCCGCTACTGCCCAGGTCAGCTGCGGCGTCGAATTGAATTCCTCGCCTCCCGCTCCGGGTTCGATATCGAAAACCTGGGGGAGAGGGGCGCTGCCGATTTGATTCATCGCGGCGTGCTTGCCGACGAGTCCCGCCTCTTCGACCTCACCGAGGAAGATTTGCTCGGCACTGAGGTCTACACTACGGCTTCGCGGAAAACCCTGAACGCCAATGGTAAGAAACTGTTGGCCAACATCGAGGCAGCTAAGGATAAAGAGCTGTGGCGCGTATTGGTCAGCCTGTCCATTCGTCATGTGGGTCCAACAGTGGCGCGGACCTTGGCACAGAAGTTCGGCTCGATGGAGGCGCTGCGCGCTGCGAGCCGCGAGGAGATTTCGGCCATCGATGGCATTGGCGAGATCATCGGCGATTCCGTGGCTGACTGGTTCGAGGTGGACTGGCACCGCGAGGTTGTCGAGCGCTGGGAAGCTGCCGGTGTGCGTATGGCCGATGAGGTCGCCGATCGTCCAGATCAGGTGCTAGAGGGATTGACCGTGGTAGTCACCGGCTCTTTGGAGGACTTCACTCGCGACAGCGCGAAGGAAGCCATTATCTCCCGTGGCGGTAAGGCCGCAGGGTCGGTGTCGAAGAAGACCGACTACGTGGTGGTTGGCGAAAACGCCGGTTCCAAGGCCACAAAGGCCGAGGAACTGGGCTTGCCCATCCTCGACGAGGATGGGTTCAAGCGGTTGCTGGAAACTGGTCAGGCCTAGCTGGGGCTTGGCCTGACCAGGATTTGACCCAGCCGGGCCTAAATCTTGGTCTCTTCCAGCTTCCAGACCTCATTGGCGTAATCGCGGATAGTGCGGTCGGAGGAGAAGCGGCCCGAACGGATGATGTTCAGGAAGCACTTCTTGGCCCACGCCAGCTCGTCGCGGTAGTCCTCGGCCATGCGGTCGCGGGTCTCGCGGTAGTCAGCGAAGTCGCCGAGGACGTAGTAGACATCGGCTGGCTCGTACCCGTTGGACTCCAGCAGCGAGAAGTGCAGGTCGTGGAACATTCCGCTGCCACCGTCAGCAAAAGTGCCGTCGACAAGCGAATCGACCGCGCGCTTGAGACCCGGCACCGTTTCGTAAGTGCCACGCGGGCTGTAGGTGCGACGCAGCTCCGGCAGCTCCTCTTCCAGCGCACCGAAGATGTAGGCGTTCTCTTCGCCGGCGGCGTCGACGATTTCGACGTTTGCGCCGTCCATGGTGCCCAGCGTCAGTGCGCCGTTCATCATGAACTTCATGTTCGAGGTACCCGAAGCCTCCTTACCGGCAGTGGAAATCTGCTCGGAGACGTCGGTGGCCGGGATGATGTGCTCTGCCGGGGTGACGTTGTAATTCTCAACGAAAGCGACCTGCAGGCGACCGTCCATGTCCGGATCGTTATTGACCTTGTCCGCGATAGCGTTGATGAACTTAATGATGGCCTTCGCGCGAACGTAGCCTGGGGCGGCCTTGGCACCGAAGATGAACACGCGCGGTGGCACGTCCAGCGCTGGGTCTTCCTTGATGCGGTAGTAGAGATCGAGGATGTAGAGCGCGTTGAGAAGCTGGCGCTTGTACTCGTGCAGACGCTTAATCTGGGTATCGAAGATGGCGTCCGGGTTCACCGAAATACCCTGGCGGTGCTCCAGCCAGGTGGCGAAGTCCTTCTTGTTCTCGTGCTTGATGTCGAGAATCTCACGCAACACGGCCTCGTCGTCAGCAAACTTTTCGAGCTCAGCGAGCTTGTCCAAGTCAGTGACCCAGGCGTCCGAACCCGACAGGCGAGTCAGCAGTGCCGACAGGCGCGGGTTGCACTGGTTGAGCCAGCGGCGCGGGGTGACGCCATTGGTCTTGTTGTTGAAGCGCTCCGGCCAGATATCGTGCCAGTCCTTCAACGTTTCGCGCTTAATGATCTCCGTGTGCAGGGCAGCAACACCGTTGATGGAGTACGCGGCGTAGCAGGCGATCCACGCCATGTGGATGCGACCGTGAGAAATCGGCGCCATGTAGTCAATCTTGCCCTGGTCGAAGCCGCGCTCCGCGAGGTCTTCGCGGAAGCGGCGGTCGATCTCGCGGGTGATCTCCAGAACGCGGCCGAAGAGACGGTCAAAAATGGAGTATTCCCAGGTCTCCAACGCTTCTGCCAGAACGGTGTGGTTGGTGTAGGCGAAGGTGTTGGACACGACGTTCCAGGCGTCGTCCCAGCTCATATCGTGCTCATCCAGGAGCAGACGCATCAGCTCTGGGATAGCGAGCACCGGGTGGGTGTCATTCAGCTGAATGGAGTTGTACTTGTGGAAATCGCGCAGGTCCTCGCCGTGATTCTCGATGTAAGAATCGATCATCGTCTGCAGCGAAGCGGAGACGAAGAAGTACTGCTGGCGGACACGCAGGACCTTGCCGTCATAGGTCGAGTCATTCGGGTAGAGCACGCGGCACAGGTCATGGACGCGTTCACGCTCGACAATGGCGTCGGTGAAGCGCTGCGAGTTGAAGGCGTCATAGTCGAACTCACGCATCGGCTCCGAGTGCCACAGGCGCAGCGTGCCGACGTTATCGGTGCCGTAGCCGGTAATTGGCATGTCATATGGAACAGCGCGCACGACCAAGTCATCAAAGGTGACAATCTTGGACAGTTCCTCGCGACGAATGACGAAGGGGTAGCCCTCTTCCATCCACGGGTCCGGGTGCTCATCCTGGAAGCCATCTTCGAAGGTCTGCTTGAACAGACCGTAGCGGTAGAGGATGCCATAACCGGTCACCGGCAGATTCTGCGTGGCACAGGAATCCAGGAAGCAGGCGGCCAGACGACCCAGGCCACCGTTACCGAGAGCGGCGTCGTGTTCGGCCTCGAGCACGTCTGTCAGATTCTTGCCGTACTTTTCCACGGCAGCAGAGGCCTCATCCACCAGACCCGCATTGAGCAGGTTATTCAGCAGGGCGCGACCCATGAGGAACTCGGCGGAGAAGTAGTGCTGCTGGCGGGTAGCAGCGTATGCCTCCGTGGTGCGCTGCCAGTTGTCCGCTAGGTCATCGACAACAACCCGTGACAGACCGGACCAGAATTCCATCTCAGTGGACGACTGGGGGACACGGCCGGACTCGGCACGAATGTGGGATCCGACGAGGTCACTCAAGTTCGACATCAAAGAAGCTCCTTATTGACTGGTATCAGTTCCAGACTTTACCGCTAAGCGTGAATCACTGCGCTCCATAGGGGAGGAGCCTTAGGGTAAGAGCTTCGAGCGGAAGGGGGCAGCCCTCAGAAGAGGGCAGCCCATTAGCCGCTGCTAGTCGATGATTGCGCCGACAATCGTGCCAATCCGGCCCAAGTGCTCAACCTCACTTGGTAGGAAGTCCGGCCCGCCGGGCCGGCCAATAACGAGAACGAGGCCCTTGCCCATCGGAGTGGCGGCAATGGAGGAGTCCATAACTGTCCAGTCCTCCGGCAGCCACGTTTCCTCGTCCGGATCCAGGTTTCGCGGCGAGTCAATTGGGGCTTCCGGCAGAGTCCGGCCGTTATCCTCTGGAGCAGCGGTAGAGGAAGCGCGACGTACCCAGCGGCCATCGCTCTGTTCGCCGAGGACGATAGCCCAGCCGGCAGTCATAGTCTGAGGCAGGCCGTCGACGATATCTCCGAGGGCACGATCCAAGTTCTTCGTGTGCTGTGAGAACTTGGCCAGCAGTGCAATCTGTCCGCGGCGGTCAACCGAGCCGGAGAAAGGCCTAATTGAATCGACTTCCACTCCGCTAATGGACTGAGCCGCTGTAATCAGTGTGTCTGGTAGCAGGCCCATGGGCAGGTCAACCACGATGTCGTCAACAACAACGCCATTAGCGCCGTAATCTACGACATCGACACTGCGAATATCACCTTCTACTTCGCCCAGGGCAGCCGCGACGTAGCCAAGTGCGCCTGGTTCGTCGGGAAGCTGGATGCGAAGGAGGTAACTCATGGCTGTGTGCACAACCTTTCGAATAATTGATAGTGATGCTTGCGGTGTAACTATAGAAGTAGTGATTTAGGCTACAGGGTAAACCTTTGAAATGTAAGACCCTGCGGACAACTGCTTGGCGACAACGACTACTGTTGGCAAGTACAGCCCGCTCGCGCGGTTCAAAATCAGTTTCAACTAAACTTCTGTGCACTAGCTTCGTACGAAGAAATGAAAGGGGTACTAGCGTGCCAGCTATCTCACGCGATGAGGTCGCCCACCTAGCGCGATTGTCCCGTCTGGCTCTGACTGACGCGGAACTCGACGAGTTCGCCGGTCAGATCGACGGCATTATTAACCACGTCCAGGCCGTTCAAAAGGTGGCTGCGGATGATGTTGAACCGATGAGTCACCCCTCTTCGCTGTCCGGTGTGATGCGCGAGGACGTCGTCAAGCCGACGCTGACTGCGGAGCAGGCGCTGGACCAGGCGCCGTCGCAGGACCGCCAGCGTTTCGAAGTTCCCCAGATTCTCGGCGAGTAGGAGTACGTGGAAGAAATGACTGCAGCTAACCCGAACCTGCATGCCGCTGTTGCTGAGGACCCGATTCTGGGGCTGAGCGCTTTTGAGCTCGCACAGAAGATTCACGCTCGTGAGCTGACCTCGGTAGAGGTCACCCAGGCGTTCCTCGACCGTATCGCGGCAATTGATGAGGACATTCACGCATTCCTGCACGTCGGTGCCGAAGAGGCCCTGGCTGCAGCTCGCAAGGTCGATGAGTCGCTGGATGCTGGCGAGGAGCCAGCCTCCGCGCTGGCCGGTGTTCCGCTGGCACTGAAGGATGTCTTCACTACCACCGATGCGCCGACCACCTGCGCTTCCAAGATGCTCGAGGGCTACATGAGCCCTTACGACGCAACGGTTACTGCCAAGTTGCGTGCAGCTGGCATCCCAATCCTGGGTAAGACCAACATGGATGAGTTCGCGATGGGCTCGTCGACTGAGAACTCCGCTTACGGCCCGACTCACAACCCGTGGGATGTTGAGCGCACCGCAGGCGGTTCCGGTGGTGGCTCTTCCGCGGCGCTGGCCTCCGGTATGGCTCCGCTGGCTATCGGTACTGACACCGGTGGCTCGATTCGTCAGCCAGCAGCTCTGACCGCAACGGTCGGTGTGAAGCCGACCTATGGCACGGTATCCCGCTACGGCCTGGTCGCTTGTGCCTCCTCGTTGGACCAAGGTGGCCCGACCGCGCGTACCGTTCTGGACACCGCGCTGTTGCACGAAATCATTGCTGGCCACGACGAGAACGACTCGACTTCCACGGAGCAGCCGATTGCCGATGTGGTTGCTGCTGCCAAGGAAGGTGCTACCGGTGACCTCACGGGGGTTAAGGTCGGCATCGTCAAGCAGTTTGACCGCACCGAGGGGTACCAGGCCGGCGTACTGGATAGCTTCCACGAGGCCGTCGACAAGCTGAAGGAAGCTGGCGCTGAGGTCGTCGAGGTCGATTGCCCGAACTTTGACCACGCTCTGAGCGCGTACTACCTGATTCTGCCGTGTGAGGTCAGCTCCAACCTGGCTCGTTTCGACGGCATGCGTTACGGCCAGCGTGTTGGTGATGACGGTACGCACTCCGCCGATGAGGTCATGGCTATGACCCGTGCCGCTGGTTTCGGCGATGAGGTTAAGCGACGCATCATCATCGGTACCTACGCGCTATCGGTCGGCTACTACGACGCCTACTACATCCAGGCACAGCGTGTCCGTACCTTGATTCAGCAGGACTTCGAGCGGGCCTTCGAACAGGTGGATGTCCTGATCTCGCCGACCACTCCGACCACTGCGTTCAAGCTGGGCGAGAAGGTTGACGACCCGCTGAGCATGTACATGTTCGACCTGTGTACTCTGCCGCTCAACCTGGCCGGCATGTGTGGCATGTCCGTGCCGTCGGGCCTGGCTGAAGACACCGGCCTGCCGGTGGGCCTGCAGATTATGGCTCCGCGCCACGGTGATGATCGTCTGTACAAGGTCGGCGCGGCCTACGAAAAGGTTCGTGGCCCGATTGCATAAAAGCGCTCAATAAGCGTTAGTCGGTTTTCTTCAACCGTCGTTTTCTCACCGAAGTGGGAGAGCGGCGGTTGTTGTCGCGTCGGGGGAAAGTTCATACATGCGCAGGAACGCAAACATGGAGAGAGTCAGAATTAAAAACCCGCCGCAATTTATGCCGTGGATTTATGGGCTGGTCATTGTCATAGCCATTGCCATCAGTCTGGTCGCTGCGGTGGTCTTCGGCTCGGCGGATATCACCTGGTCCACCACGACACAGGTCATTTCGCATCACCTTTTCGGCACTGAGCTCGATGAGTCTGTGCCCGCCAGTTCGGACACCATCATCTGGAATCTCCGCGCTCCCCGGGGAATTCTCGCAGCGATTGTAGGGGCGGGGCTAGCTGTCTCCGGTGTGGCTATGCAGACATTGGTCCGTAACCCGTTGGCAGACCCGTATCTGCTAGGTATTTCCGCGGGTGCCGGCGCCGGTGCGACCGCGGTGATCATCTTTGGTGCTTTCTCCGGTAGCCCCATCGCGCCGCTGACATTCGGCGCACTCCTCGGTGCAGTCATGGCCACCCTCGCAGTCGGCGCCTTCGCTACGGCCGGGGGAGGACTAACCCCGCTGCGTTTGGTGCTCTCTGGCGTTGTGCTCTCCGCTGCGTTTTCCGCGCTGAGTAGCTTCATGGTCTTCGCTGGGCCAGACCCGAGGGCCGCGCAGTCTGTGATGTTTTGGATGCTGGGCTCGGTTGCCGGTGCGACATGGGTGAAGACACTCTTCCCGCTCATCGTCCTCATCGCAGTACTGTTGTTTTTCCTGTTCAAGGCCCGTCATCTCGATGCGCTGGCAACTGGTGAGAGCACCGCAGCGGCCGTAGGTATTGACGTTTCTCGGCTACGCACGCAGGTATTTGTGCTCCAGGCTGTCCTCGTCGGCACGCTCGTGGCGGTATCGGGCGGTATCGGGTTTGTCGGCCTGGTGATTCCGCACTTGACCCGCATCTTGGTAGGTGCCACGCACCGCGTTGTCCTACCGGTTGCTGCACTCATGGGTGGGCTGTTTCTCATCTGGGTGGACATCATCGCGCGCGTAGTGGGCGGAAGCCAGGAAATGCCGCTGGGCGTGGTCACGGGACTGGTTGGCGCACCGCTCTTCCTCTACCTCATGAGCCGCTCACACTACAGCTACGGAGGTGCCGAGTAAATGAGCGCCCCACAAAAATCTGTCCTCTCCGCGAAAGATGTGCGCTGTGACATCGCCGGACGCACCATCGTCAGCGGAGTCAACCTCAGCTTCGGCGCGGAGCCCATGACCGCCATCATCGGTGTTAACGGCGCGGGCAAATCCACGTTGCTGCGTGCGCTCGGCGGAATCACGAAACCGGCCGCGGGCGAGGTCGAGATTAACGGCACATCGATGAGTTCAATCAGCTCGAAGCACCGCGCTCGTGATCTCGCTTTCGTCGCACAAAACGAGGTCCCACCCGCCGAAATGCGAGTGCGCGACTTTGTCTCCCTCGGTCGGTTGCCCTACCAGCGCCTTTTGGGTGGCAACACTGCCGAGGACAACTCCCACGTCGACCGTGCGCTGGCGCTCATAGGTCTGGAAACAGTCGCGCAACGCCTGTGTGGGCAGCTCTCGGGCGGGCAACGTCGTCGCGTATGTTTGGCGCGCGCCATCGCCCAGGACTCGCCGATTATGCTTCTCGACGAGCCCACCAACCACCTCGACGTGCGCCATCAACAATCCGTCCTCCGGCTGGCCCGCTCCAGCGGAGCGTGTGTCATTGCCGCCATCCACGACTTGGACCTGGTGATGAACCACTTCGACCGCGTCATCGTGGTCGCGGACGGCGGTATCGCGGCCGACGGCATCCCCGTAGACGTGCTGACCCGCGACTTCGTCGCCAAAATCTTTCAGGTTGAATCCTGTCAGCTCAATTCCCCCTCTGGCCGCCGTCATCTCGCAATCGATAGCGAGCTGGATGCTGCCACCATCAACTAGGAGTACTCCCTTGAATAAGGCACATGCTTTCCGACGTCCCCTGCGTGCCTCAGCAGCTGGTATCGCAGTGGCTGCACTGGTATTCGGAGCCGCCGCCTGTGGCTCTGATGAGGGAACGCAGGCTTCGTCGTCAGGCCTTACCCTCACCAACTGCGGTGAAGAAGTCAGCTACCCGGGTGTAGCTAAAAAGCTGCTCATCAACGACGGCAACGTCGCCTCGCTGGCACTAGCTGTGGGGGCCGCGGATGAGATCACTGCAGTGAGCTCTATGGCCTCGCACTTGCCGGTGTTGACCGCAGCTTACGGCGATGAAATTGCGCAAAAGCCAGAAGTTGCGAAGGAATACCCGAATTTGGAGCAGGTTATTGCGGCCGAGCCGGATCTGATGCTGGCGGGCTGGGGCTATGGATTTAGCGAGGATAAGGGTATTACCCCGGAATCGCTTTCCGAGCACGGTATCGGTGCCTACACCCTGACGGAGTCCTGCCGGAGCAGTGCGGAAGGCAAGACAGACCAGGGTAGCAGTGGCGACCCGGGGCACACTCGTGGGCTGGTGGATCCGTGGGAAGCCGTCAAGATCGATTTGAAGAACATCGCTACCTTGACCGGACACGACGGTGAGGGCGACAGGGTTATTGCAGATATAGATAACCGTCTGCAAGCCTTGGATGCCGCGCCGAAGGGCGACAAGAAGCCGGTGGGCTTCCTCTTTGACTCTGCCGGTGAAGCACCGTTTACCTCGGGATCCTTTGGCGCACCTCAGGGCATCCTGGAAAAGGCCGGCGCGACGAATGCAGCCGAGTCTATTAAGGACACCTGGACTACGACCTCCTGGGAGCATGTCGCGGAGATGAATCCAGACTTCATCGCGCTTGTGGATTACCCAGGTCAGACCTTTGAAGAGAAAATCAAGGTTCTGCGCACTAACCCAGCCACGAAGAATCTAGAGGCGGTCAAGGAAAATCGCTTCATTAACCTGCCGATTGCATTGTGGACGGAGTCTCCGCTGAATATCGATGCCGCAGAGTACGTGCGCAAGGCACTCGAAGAATATGGTCTAATGCCGACGTCGGAGGTGACAACGAAAATGGAGCTGCCATCTGAGCTGCCGGGGCAGGAATACCTGCAGAAGTAGTTTTGACCAAGGCTGTCAAGCACGAACTGACTAACGCGACTAAGGTGGGCATCATGCGAATTGCGACCCTTACCTCCGGTGGAGATTGTCCCGGTCTGAATGCCGTTATCCGTGCAATTGTCCGTACTAGCTCGAGCGAGTACGGCTCAACCGTCGTCGGCTTTGAGGACGGTTGGATTGGTCTTATGGAAGACCGTAGGGTTCAGCTTTACGACGACGAGCGGATTGACCGCATGCTGCTGCGTGGCGGCACGATGCTGGGCACCGGCCGCGTGCACCCGGACATCCTCATGTCCAACCTCGACCGCATCAAGGAAAACCTCGCTGATGCGGGCATCGATGCCCTGATTCCCATCGGTGGCGAAGGCACGCTGAAGGCCGGCAAGTGGCTTTCGGACAACGGGGTGCCGGTCGTCGGTGTTCCGAAGACCATTGATAATGATGTCAACGGTACGGACTACACCTTCGGTTTCGACACTGCAGTGGCCGTTGCCACCGACGCGGTTGACCGTTTGCACACCACCGCGGAATCCCACCAGCGCGTCATGATTGTTGAGGTCATGGGCCGACACGTGGGCTGGATTGCATTGCATGCGGGTATGGCCGGTGGTGCTCACCACATTGTCATTCCGGAAAAGCCATTCGACATCAATGAGATTGTGAAGTCGATGGAACGCCGTTTCCAGATGGGCGAGAAGTACGGCATCATCGTCGTCGCCGAGGGCGCCACCCCGAAGCCGGGCACCATGGATTACGAAGAGGGCGGTGTCGACCAGTTCGGCCACCAAACCTTCAACGGCATTGGTCAGGTTATTGGTGCGGAGATTAAGAAGCGCACCGGGTACGACGTGCGCACCACGGTGCTTGGCCACATTCAGCGTGGCGGTACGCCTACTGCGTACGACCGCGTACTGGCTACCCGCTACGGTATCCACGCGACCCGTGCGGTCCACGAGGGCGATTTCGGCAAGATTGTTGCTCTCCACGGCGAGGACATTCAGCGTATCGACATCGATGATGCGGTCTCAGAGTTGAAGGTTGTACCTGAGGGGCGTTACCGCGCAGCTGCTGCGCTGTTTGGCTAAATGCGTTGGTTAAGCACGCTTTGCTAAACATTTCGGCACATCTTCATAACGAAATAGGCGTACGGCCCGGGTTGGTGTTTCAATCACCAGCCCGGGCAGTATGTTTTATAGGGTTCCAGTTTTTTTTGAAAAATAGAAGAATATTTAGGATTTTCTCGCTATGTGGAAAAGAGCCACAACAATTGCAATGGCCTTTGTCGGCCTAACTGTCGGTGCCGGATTCGCCTCCGGCCAGGAAATGATGCAGTACTTCGTGGCATTCGGCACCAACGGACTGTGGGGTGTGATACTTGCCTCCGTCGTGATGATTGCCAGTGGTCTGGCGGTACTGTCAATTGCCAGCTATTTGCAGGCTGACGAACACTCCGAGGTCTTCGACGTAATCACCCGCAATTGGGTCTCGAAGATTTTGGATATCGCCGTGATGATCACGCTGTTCTGTACCGGCTTCGTCATGTTCGCCGGTGCCGGTGCGAACTTGAACCAGCAGTTCGGACTTGAGGTGTGGATTGGTGCCGTCATCATGGTTGCCCTGACATTGGGTGTCGGCATGCTGGATGCCGACAAGGTCAGCCGCGTGATTGGCATGATCACTCCGTTCATCATCGTGTTCTTGCTTGGTGCCGGTATCTACACTCTGTTCACCACCGACACGTCGATGTCGGAGGCTGCGCAGTACACCAATGAACTGTCGACATCGCTGCCGCACTGGTCTATTTCTGCCCTGAACTATGTTGGTTTCTGCGTGATGGTGGCCGTGTCGATGTCCATCGTCATCGGCGGTAGCTACCTGAACCCGCGCGAAGCTGGCATCGGTGGTCTCATGGGCGGCAGCATCTACGCAGGTCTGCTGACCCTGGTGACCTTTGCCCTCTTCTTCAAGGTCAAGGACGTTGGCCATGAGGATATGCCGACTCTGGCAATCGTCAATGAAATCCACCCGGTCCTGGGTACCGTGATGGCGATCATCATCTACGCCATGATTTTCAACACGGCCATTGGCATGTTCTACGCGCTGGGCCGCCGCCTGACGCGCAATACTCCGCACCGCTTCCGCTTGGTGTTTATCGTGACCGTGCTGATTGGTTTTGGCCTGAGTTTCTTCGGGTTCAAGGCTTTGGTCGGCTCCATCTACCCGGCCCTTGGATACGTCGGTATCGCTCTCATCGTTGTTCTGTGTGGTGCGTACTTGACTGGACGTAACAAGCTGATGGAGGAGTCGAAGCGCCGCGGCCGTATCCGCAAGCTCGCTCGCCGGAAGATGCATCCGAACAAAAAGTTCACCACCGCGGATCAGAAGAAGCTCGATCGAGCTTTGGCTAACTCCAACATTTCCAACGTCGACCTTCAGGAAAGCGTTCGCGATGACATCGTCGAGGAATTGGTCAGCGACGATAACGTGGACTTCACTGAGGATGACGCCGAGCGCATCGTAGAAAAGGACAATGAGCGGCTGGAGAAGCTCTCCGAAATTGAAGAGGCCTCTGACGCAGACAATCCTCGCGAGACTGCGAAGAACTCCTTCCCAGGCGAGGCCGTAGACACCGCTCCGAAGAAATTGGCAGGACAGACTAAGAATGCATTCAAGCGCGTGGCTCACCCTAAGTCGAAGAAAGAAAACTAACTAGCGCGACTAGGCAACTTGAAAATAGAAGGCATCGCACCGGTAGGGAAGGGCGATGCCTTCTTCATATGTGTGCCCCAAGTGTTCGTGGAGATACCAGTGCAAGTTCGCCTCCACCTTGGCGCGTGTGGCGGGCTTGGAACGAAGCCAGTAGGAACGTGTCCGTGCCAGCAACACGATGTCTTCGATAGTCAGTGTCTGCTCCCAGGCCAGGCGTACCTCATCGACTAACTCCAACTCTGGACCAACCTCGGGGTAGAAGCCGGGCCGCAACACGTCACCGGCGTGCATGATGCGGCTGAGCCGATGCACCCACGGTACGGAGACGTCCAAGGTGTTCCACACCAACATAGCCACACCATCGGTGCGTAAAACCCGCGCAAATTCTTTACTTGCAGCTGCCGTGTCCACCCAGTGCCACGTCTGCGCACATGTTGCTACATCGACGCTGTCGGACTCCAGTCTCGTGCGCTCCGCAGTACCTTCCAGGCATTCCGCCGCTGGCACATTGTGCATCAGTGCTTGCCGCATCGCGGTGGAGGGATCGAGTGCCAGCAGGGTGGCATCGCGGTAGACGTCGGCAAGCGAGGCGGTGAGCTTTCCAGTGCCGGCGCCGATATCGGCGACTACCTGTGGGCGCGGTGCAAGGCGGGTAAGCGCTTCGATGACGGTTGGAGGATATTCGGGGCGCACGCGGTGGTAGCCCGAGGCGCCGTCGGCGCTTTCCTGCAGGTCGTCGTCGAAAGTAGCGCTTGCGCGGTGGCGGTCAGCGGCATCGCGGAACGTTGGCGTATCGCGTGCTGACGTCGGTGGAATCGGTGGGTGTTCGTTAACTCCGGGCACGACTTATACCCTAGGGCACGCACGCGGGGCCATCGCTAGTAGACTCTACAAACATGACCGCTGCATACGCTGATGACTTGATGGACTTTGATGAGGTCCTCGAACGTTTTGACCCGGTAATGGGCATGGAGGTTCACGTCGAGCTCTCGACGAATACCAAGATGTTCTCCTCCTCCTCGGCGCACTTTGGTGCCGAGCCGAATAGCAACGTCGATCCCTGCAGCCTCGGCCTGCCGGGCGCGCTGCCCGTGGTTAACCGTCAGGGCGTTGAGTGGGCCATCAAGATTGGCCTTGCGCTGAACTGCGAGATTGCTGAGTCCTCCCGCTTCGCGCGCAAGAACTACTTCTACCCGGACCAGCCGAAGAACTACCAGATTTCGCAGTACGACGAGCCAATCGCCTACGACGGATATCTTGACGTTCAGCTTGACGACGGCACGGAGTTCCGTGTCGAAATCGAGCGCGCTCACATGGAAGAAGACACCGGCAAGCTGACGCACCTGGGCGGTGCCGATGGTCGTATTCACGGCGCCACGCGTTCGCTGGTGGACTGCAACCGCGCAGGTATTCCGCTGATCGAGATTGTGACTAAGCCGATTCTCGGTGCAGGAGAGCGAGCCCCAGAGGTTGCTCGTGCGTACGTTTCTGCACTGCGTGACCTGGTGAAGTCCCTCGGTGTCTCCGATGCCCGCATGGACCAGGGCTCAATGCGTGTGGACTCCAACGTTTCCCTGCGCCCAATTGGCCAGGAGGAGTTCGGTACTCGTACCGAGACCAAGAACATCAACTCCCTGAAGTCGGTTGAACAGGCTGTTCGCTACGAGATGCAGCGCCAGGCTGCTGCGATTACCAATGGCGAGGAGATCGTTCAGGAAACCCGCCACTACCAGGAGACCGACGGTACGACTTCTAAGGGCCGCCCGAAGGAGTCGCAGTCGGACTACCGCTACTTCAACGACCCGGATTTGCCACCGGTTATCGCTCCGCGTGAGTGGGTGGAGGAAATCCGCGCAACTCTGCCGGAGCTGCCGTGGGTTCGCCGCGCTCGCATCCAGGAAGAGTGGGGTCTGAAGGACGAAGAAATGCGCGACCTGGTTAACGCCGGCGCACTCGACCTGATTGTCGACACCGTTGAGGCTGGTGCCGGCCCGGCTGAGGCTCGTTCCTGGTGGGTCGCTTACCTCGCTCAGAAGGCCAACGAGGCAGGCGTGGAGCTGGCTGAGCTCGCAATTACTCCGGCACAGGTCGCCCGCGTGATTGCTCTGATTGAAGAGGGCAAGCTCACCAACAAGCTGGCCCGTAAGGCCGTCGACGGCGTGCTCGCAGGCGAGGGCGATGTTGATGAGGTCGTTGCTGCCCGTGGCCTGGAGGTCGTTCGCGACGACGGTGCTATTGAGAAGGCCGTCGACGATGCACTGGCTGCTAATCCGGACATCGTGGAGAAGTACCGAGCTGGCAACAAGAAGGTTGTCGGTGCCATCGTGGGGCAGGTCATGAAGGCCACCCGCGGCAAGGCAGACCCGGCTCAGGTTAACCAGCTGATTGCGAAGAAGCTGAGCTAGCAACACCGAGCTAGCCTCCCTGAAAGCTAATCCGGGGAACCGCCGGCGGCACCATCGCTCGGCAGTCTGACGACGCGCTCGTCAGACTCCGACGGTTGTGCCCCGGCGGTTTTGTTTGTCGTGGCACCCCAAACTTCAATACCCTGATTCGCTGCGACAGCTGCTACATGCGAGATGTGGCCGAAGTCGCCGTCGACAAGCACCTCAGGGGAACCCTTGACTTCCCACGCCGCGTCGGGCCCACTGTACTGTGGCCCCACCGGCATGGAGATGACCTTCTGCGCGTCTGGGATGGCAATGACCACGCGGTCACCCATCACTGCGCATCCACCGATGGAATCGTTCAGGTCCACACCGCCGAGGGGGTTAATCACAGGGCCGGTGAGCTGAACCAGCTGCGGGGTGCCGTCGAGAATGGCGGTTGCCAACGGCGGCATTCCGTCAGGACCATGGCAGAACTGCTGAAACTCAATGCCGGGATCCCCCACGAGCAATTTGCGCGGGGACAGGGCGCCCGAATTTCGGTCAAAATAGATACCGAGAATGCCCGGCTCGCTGAGATCCGGAAGTTCGCGCACATCAGCGGTGCCGCCCTCCACGAGGGTGACGCGCGCGATGGTGTCGTCGTCACGCAAAACAAAGACCTGGCGGTCCTCTTCAACCGAGGGACTGGGCAGCAACTGTTTTGCAGGGGCGCCGAGCCGTGCGACCTCACGCGGTGTCTTACCCGGTGCGACAACGGTGAGCGCACCGTCATCGGTGGCGATGAGAGCCTCCCCAGGGGCCGTTGAGGCTAGCGCGGTGGTAAGCGGTAGGCAGGCGGCGAGAGTGACATCGTCGAGGTCACAGGGGCCTTTGTCTTTGGCTTTGCTTTCCGTGGTCGGTACCGGGGTAGAGGGCAAATCAGGGGAGGAAAACTTTGGCATGGCAATGCCCGTCGGCTCTGACTTGTCTTCCGTAAACGGCAACTCAAGCGCGTTCGAGGCACTCATGCAGCCGGAAAGAGAGACCATCCCGATGACACCAGCGGCGAGCGCAGCACGACGACGCCGCCCGCGAGCGCGAGCCTGTGCACTGCTGGTGTGGACGAGGTGGAATCCCATAGGCATACACAATACAGCCTCGTTTCACGGCCACGCCTGCGACCAAAAGTGAGGCAGTAGATTTAATGTGGACGATGTGAGCGACTCAGAGAAGTACCCGAACGACCGCGCCCTCGAGAATGTGGAGGACGGATTCGATGACGATCTCGACGTCCCGACCTACCGCAAGCTCGCTGAGCCAATGAACGAAGAAACCAACCGTGATGACAGCGACAACACCGCAACGCAGGTTTTTCCGGGTGTGCCGGAAAAGCGCGTAGCGGAGGAGTCGGAGGCAGACCAGGAAAACCTGCCGCCGGAATCCACTGCTGTATCAGAGACAGTGGCAGAGACAGAGGTCGATCCGAGCTCGGAACCGGAGCCTGAAGTTCAGGAAGCCCCGAAGAAGCGCTACGATGCCTACGCCGCTGCAGGCCGCACGGCACCTCAGGTGATTAGCCCTGCCGGTAAGCCTTCGCCGCGGGATGAGCAGGCTGAAACTGAGTCAGCGCCCGCGGCTGATAAAGAGTCGGAGGTGGCCCCGGAGTCGGAGGCAACCGAAATCTTTGAGCAGCCGGCTCGTAGTGAGCGCGTTGATTCAGACGAGGATTTCAGCCAGCCGACGCAAGCCTTCTCGGCTTCTGAAGCGGCAGCAGCGTCCGCAGCGGGAGCTACTGCAAATAAGTCGGAAGCACAGCCAGCATTCGACGATGAGGCGGAGCCGACCTATGACTCTTCACGCAATTCCGCAGCTGAGACTCAGTATTTCGATGAATCGGATTTCGCTGAACCGGCTGCGTCCCGCGATACCGCTGGTGCAGCTGGCGCCGCTGGTGTTGCAGGAGCAGGCGTAGGAGCCGCCGGGGCAACTGCTGCTACGACTACCGCCGCTGCTGACGACGATGAAGACACGGACTTCTACGACGACAACGAACCGGAGTTCCGTCGCGGTACCACTGACTTCGGCCTCCTGCTGCTGCGTCTTGGATTGGGTGCGCTACTGCTGGTCCATGGTCTGACAACGCTGCTCGGCTGGGGCAACTCCGGTGGCACCACTGCGCTGGAGACACAGTTTAGCCAGAACAACTTTGCCCTCGGCCCTGTAATGGCCACTGCCATCCCAACGGTTCAGCTTATCGCGGGTGCCCTGCTTATCTTGGGTCTCGCGACACCGCTGGCCGCGGCGTTGGCGCTGGCATTGTCCGCCTACCTCAGCATGTTTGATGTGGCTACCTCTGCCAATGGTGTGAATATCGTTGGCCAGGACTCCAGTAACCTCCAACTACAGCTGTTGATGACCGCCATGGCGCTTGGCTTGCAGTTCACCGGCCCGGGCCGTATCGGCATCGATTTCGGACGCGGCTGGGCTCGTCGACCACTGGCATCGTCGTGGATCTTCGGAATTCTGTCCATCGCCGCAGCAATTGGCCTGTGGTGGCTGACGACCGGAACGCTGCCGTTTGTTGGCTAAGGCGGCTCGCAGCTGCACAAACAGTCGAGCGACCTAAACTAGGTTCTCGGTTAGGGTCGGGGTACAATGCCCCCTATGCCAAAGTCGAGACACGCACTAAAGACCACCCTCGCGGTGGTCTTTTTCATGTCTTCGATAGGCGCTACAACGTCGATTCACTCACCTTCGACAGCCGCTGCCGGCGAGCACAATGAGGTTGCAGCCTCCGTCTCGTCGGCAAGCGTCTGGCCGACTCATGAGGTGAGTCTGCCGCGCATGAACCTCAACGCCGAAGGGTTGATCGAGACTGACCCGCGCACGCAAATGGCGGTGAGCTACGAGCCGGTGGGCGTGGGGTACAGCAGCCAGGCATCGCAACGCCCGCTGCCGGCGCTATCCCTGATTAAGTTGTATATCGGTCAGTATGTGCTCGAACACGGCACTGCCGACGATGCCGAGCGCGTCGAAAAGATGATTTCGCGTTCCGACGACGATTTGGCCGCCGACTTTTACCGGAAGTACCCGGA
The DNA here is from genome assembly GCF_014334955.1 of Corynebacterium sp. LK33. Taxonomy (NCBI): domain Bacteria; kingdom Bacillati; phylum Actinomycetota; class Actinomycetes; order Mycobacteriales; family Corynebacteriaceae; genus Corynebacterium; species Corynebacterium sp. LK33. The sequence goes on from NZ_PDGU01000026.1 coordinate 147,738, forward strand.
ATCGGTCGATTCCATTGCGACCGAGTACGGCCTGTTCAACACTTCCGGCGGAGAAAAGTGGGGAGTATCGAGGACCACCGCGGAAGATGTGGTGTCTTTTATTTCCCAGCTTCATCTGAAGCATCCTAATTCTGAGGTGCTCGAGGCGATGCGACACTGGTCGCCGATTGCTGCCGATGGCTATCGACAGAATTTTGGTCTTGCCGGGCTGCCCGGCTCTGAAGGCGCGAAAATGGGCTGGTCCAACCGGCGTTCGTGGCACTCTTCCGTTGTTTTTGGCCCCGGATATGTAATGGCGGCCATTACCGAGGGCGGCAAATATGCACACACCGGGGACGTCGCTGAGGGGATTGCCGACGTCGAGTACCGGGATTTGGTGAAGCCCACGCAGAAGACTGGGCGCAAAGCCACTCTAGAAACGCCAAAGGCCCGTGCGGTAAGCACAGGTCTTTAAGCGGGTTTGATCTAGCTAGTCGACAATGCGGACCGCCCCCTTATCCGCACTGGACGCCATCTTGGCGTATGCGCGCAGCGCCTTGGAGACCTTGCGCGGACGCGGCTTGTGCGGAGTAAAAGGCTTATCGCGCTTGAGCTCCTCATCGCGGCGAGCGGCCAGCTCCTCGTCGGACACCTGAATCTCGAGCCGTCGTTCAGCGACATCGATGTACACCGGGTCGCCGTTGCGGACGAGACCGATTGCGCCGCCGGCAGCGGCCTCCGGGGAAACGTGGCCGATAGACAGTCCGGAGGAACCGCCGGAGAAGCGACCATCGGTGACCAGCGCACAGACCTTACCCAGGCCAGCGCCCTTGATGAATGCAGTCGGGTGCAGCATCTCCTGCATGCCAGGGCCGCCGGAAGGACCCTCGTAGATGACAAAGAGAACTTCGCCCGGCTGCAAGGTGCGGTTCAAGATGACCGAGACAGCCTCTTCTTGGCTCTCTACGACGCGAGCGGTGCCCTCGAAGTGGAACTGATCCTCGCCGATACCGGCGGTCTTCAGGATAGCGCCGTCCTCGGCGATGTTGCCGCGCAGGACACACAGACCGCCTTCCTTCGTGTAGGCGTGGTCGAAGTCGCGGATGCAGCCATTTTCGGAGTCCGTATCCAGGCTCTCCCAACGGTTGGATGTGGAGAACGGCTCGGTGGTGCGCACGCCGCCAGGGGCTGCGTGGAACAGTTCAATCGCTTCGTCAGTGGCCTTGCCGCCGCGGATATCCCAATTGTCCAGGTGCTCCTCCAGAGATGGGGAGTGAACGGAGCGGACACTCATTTGCAGCAGGCCCGCGCGGCGCAGTTCGCCGAGGATGGCTGGAATACCACCGGCGCGGTGGACGTCCTCCATGTAGTAGTCCGAGTTCGGTGCCACCTTGGACAGACAAGGCACGCGGCGCGAAATCGCGTCGATGTCAGAGAGGTCGAAGTCGATCTCGCCCTCCTGGGCGGCAGCGAGAATATGCAGCACCGTGTTGGTGGAACCGCCCATGGCAACGTCGAGCGTCATTGCGTTGACAAAGGCGTCGCGGTTGGCGATGTTGCGCGGCAGCACGGACTCGTCACCATCGTGGTAGTAGCTCTTCGCCAGGTCCACAATCAGTTCACCGGCGCGCGTGAACAAATCGCGACGCGCCTGCTGAGTTGCCAGGGTAGAACCGTTACCCGGCAGGGACAGGCCGAGGGCCTCGGTCAGGCAGTTCATCGAGTTTGCAGTGAACATGCCCGAGCACGATCCGCAGGTCGGGCATGCCGAGCGCTCGATGTCGAGCAGGTTCTTGTCATCGACCTTGTCGTTCGCGGATGCAGAAATAGCCGAGACGAGGTCAGAGCCGGGCTTGACGACGCCATCGATAACAATCGAAGATCCCGATTCCATCGGCCCGCCGGAAACGAAGACCACCGGGATATTCAGACGCAGAGCCGCATTGAGCATGCCCGGCGTGATCTTGTCACAGTTGGAAATACAGACCAATGCGTCAGCGGTGTGAGCGTTGACCATGTACTCGACAGAGTCAGCAATAATCTCACGGGACGGCAGCGAGTAGAGCATGCCGTCGTGACCCATCGCAATTCCGTCGTCGACAGCAATGGTGTTGAACTCACGGGGGACGCCACCGGCTGCGGTTACAGCTTCTGCGACGATGTCGCCAACGTCCTTCAGGTGCACGTGACCCGGAACGAACTGAGTGTAAGAGTTGGCAATTGCGATAATCGGCTTGCCGAAGTCGTTATCGGTCATGCCAGTTGCGCGCCATAGCGAACGCGCACCTGCAGCATTACGGCCGGCAGTGGTGACTTTAGAGCGAAGGGGAATCATGGGGGCTGCCCTTCCTAGATAGGGTGCAAGGTAATTAATTATCCATATTAATCACAAAAAGCCCCTAATGTCTCATTTCATGGTCACTAGTGTCCGCATAATGAGATTTAGGGGCTTTGTGGACTGCTTATATGTTACTCGGCAGAGGCGTCACCTTTAGCCTTGGCACCTTTGGCTTTAGCACCTTTAGCCTTGGCATCAGCCTCAACCTCACTGACCTTCTTCATTACGGAGTAGCCATCGCGGTCGAAAACCTCGACCTTGTCATTTTCCGCCATACGAGCCGAAGCGATCGGATCTGGAATCAGACCGCCAGTGGCTTCCTTCAACTCCGGCAGCGAATTAAAAGAGATGGCCGGCAGGGCGATGCGCTCATCTGACTTGGTTACCGCAAAGGCGCGGCCGCCCTTGTTGAAGAAGATGCCCGCAAAATCGCCCCAGGGCACCGAACGGCGCTTGGACAATAGGTACACCGCAGTGATGCCGCGTGGCCCTACGGTGGTGCGTACTCGGAAAATCCAAAGCGTATAAATCAACGGTGCCAGGAAGGTAATGGCCAGCCACGGGGCAAAACCGGTGGCAATTACACACAGCACGAGCATGAACGCAACGATGAACAGATGCGTCTTCTGTGGGCGAAATCGCTGCGTCGCAATTTTTAGCTGTGGAGTCGAGTCAGTCATGGCCTTTGATTGTAGCGGGTAGTTCGGATTGGTTAATGCGCGGTAGGCAGTTGCGCGTTATTGCGCCCCGGCCGAGTTTGGTTCTGCGTTGTTAGTGGAGTCTGTCGACTGTGATCCGCCAGTGTTCTCGTTGTCGGTGTTGCTCTGGGTAGAGTCTGGCTCGGTGGAGGTGGCGGTCGAAGGTGCGCGGTTCTGCGTGCTCTGAGGCTGCTGTGAAGTCTCGGACGGCTGATTCTGTGATGTCTGAGTCTGCTGTGAAGTCTCGGTGGGCTGCACACTCTGTGTGGTACTAGTCGGCTGGTTCGATGATTGCGGAGCTGATGACTCTTCCGAGTCCTCTTCCTGTGTCGTTACCCGATCGCTCCACCTGCTCGGTGCTAGCCATCCGGATGGGCCGCCCTCGGTCTCGACCGTCATGAGATTCAAAACGCCGAGGACAATTAGGGTTGCCAAGAGCATGATTGTCGAAACGCGAGCACGTCCACCGGCAGAGAGGAATCGCCGGATCTTCTGGCGCGTCGTGAGCGTCTTCCAGTCAGGGTGGCTAACCAGCTTGCGGATGGCATTGTTGCTTCCGCTGTCCTCTTGCTCGCGTCGAGCATCATCGAGGTCAGCACCCGCATGCGGCAGGTCGGATCGCTCGTTCCCGTCTTGCTTATCGACGGTCTGAGTTTCCATCAGTTTGGTTTCTGCGGTATCCGGCTGGGCAGTAGTGTCCGCTACCGCTTCGACAACTTCGGTTGGAGCGCTGTCGCCGTCGTCAAGCTGTTGTTTTTTCTCTTGCTTAGCATCGGCCTGCCTGAGCTGTTCGATCATCGTGTCATCGCGGACATGACCGGTGATTTCTTCGGCGGGAGCAAACGGGGTCTGTTGGGCGCGCTCGCCGTAGTCATCCCACCAAGTGTCGATGACTGCGGCGCGGATGGCGCGCTCGATGAGCCATTGGTCGCCCGGTTTGCAGTCGACAATCAAGCGCATAGTGACGGTCCACGGCAGTCCCATAACCGTTGGCGGATTGAGTTCTGTGGAGGACTGCAATTTGATCTCAGAGAGAACTGCGTCCTTGACGGAGTCCAGTGCGATTGCACGCTTGGCGGCGGCGACAGTGCGCTCTTCCAGGTCCTTAATGGAGCCACCGGCGGTCATCGGTACGGGAACTTCAACAACAGCACGGGACCACTGCGAGGAGTAGTTGATACACATGCGTGCCTCGGAGTTCGGCACGATAATTTCCTCGCCGTTGAGGGTGCGGATGGTGGTGGCGCGCAATGTCATATTGACCACGTCACCCTGCACGGTGCCCGAAGGGGCATGGAACTCAACCCAGTCGCCAATGCCGTACTGCTTCTCGGCGATGATGAACAGTCCGCCAAGGAAGTCGGCGATTACTCCCTGTGCGCCAAAACCAACAGCGGCGGAAACAACCGTCGCGGGGATAGCGGCGGCGGTCAGTGAGATTCCGAATTTCGACAGAATCGCGATGATTAAGACGAAGTATGCAATGACTTCGACGATGTAAACCACAGCGCCAATCAGTGCGCGCCGTCCCTTGGACTGCTCCTCTGAAGAGGAGATGTTTCCGTCCGCAATTGCCAGAACGAAACGTCGGATACGGGGAACAAGAATTAGCAGAATGGCCAGACATGCGATGGCAAGGCCGTTATTGGCCACCCATTGCCATGTCCGTAACAACATGTATTGCAAGAATTCCATGCCATCCACCGTAGGTCGTTCGCCTTAATATGCGCTGAGTTTAAAGGTAAAGAATTATGCATAAAGACGAGCTTTGGACTTGGGGCTTGCGGGGCTTGGGCGTGTAGGGCTCGGGTGTGCAGGCTTGGGTGTCCCCGGGGTCGTGGTCGGAGAGTTTCTGGGTAGAGTGATTCCCAAAGTTGGGGCGGGGTTCTCGTTGGAATCGGGTGGGTGCTCGGGGTGTGATACGGGTGGCGTGTCCAATTGGCGGGATTGACTTCTCACTATGTGGACGTTATGGTCGTATTCAACGTCACATTCGTAGCTTCTTAGCGGGAATGTGAGTTGAGTAGTTGCCCACCATGATCCAGGAGCGAAATCGTGAACGCGCACGAGCAGCACACCCCATCGCCCGCCCAATTCGCGGCCAAGGCGCGTACCAGCGCCCCCGAGCGAATTTCTGGTGCAAAAGCCATTGTCCGATCCCTTGAAGAGCTCGGCGTCGAGGTAGCCTTCGGTATTCCCGGTGGTGCAGTGCTTCCGCTCTACGATCCGATTTATGACTCGGAGAAGCTTCGCCACGTCCTGGTGCGCCACGAGCAGGGAGCTGGCCACGCTGCCACTGGTTACGCGCAGGTTTCCGGCAAGGTTGGTGTCTGTATCGCGACTTCCGGCCCGGGTGCTACTAACCTGGTGACCCCGCTCGCGGATGCTCAGATGGACTCCGTTCCGGTTGTCGCTATCACTGGTCAGGTCGGTCGCCCGCTGCTGGGTACTGACGCTTTCCAGGAGGCTGACATCCGCGGTGTGACCATGCCGATTACGAAGCACAACTTCATGGTCACCGAAGCTGAGGACATCCCGCGCGCGCTTGCCGAGGCCTTCCATTTGGCATCCTCTGGCCGTCCAGGTCCGGTTCTGGTCGATGTCCCGAAGGACCTCCAGAATACGATGATCGACTTCACCTGGCCGCCGGAGATTGATCTGCCGGGCTACCGTCCTGTGACGACTCCGCACCAGCGCCAGATTGACGAAGCCGCTGAGATGATTGCTGCTGCAAAGCGTCCGGTGCTCTACATCGGTGGTGGCGTCATTAAGGCTGATGCTTCCAAGGAGCTGGTCGAGTTCGCCGAGCAGACCGGAGTTCCGGTCGTGACCACGCTGATGGCTCGCGGCGCATTCCCGGACTCGCATCCGCTGCACATGGGTATGCCGGGCATGCACGGCAAGGTGTCGGCCGTCGCTGCTCTGCAGAAGTCCGACCTGCTCATCACGATTGGCGCGCGTTTCGACGACCGTGTTACCGGTGATCTGAATTCCTTCGCGCCGAACGCGAAGGTAATCCACGCCGACATTGACCCGGCAGAGATTGGCAAGCTCCGTGAAGTTGATGTTCCCATCGTCGGCGATGCCCGCGAGGTCCTTGCCGCACTTAGCGAGTCCTACACCAAGCTCGGTCTTAGTCGCCCGCAGATTGCCGACTGGCTGAAGCTTCTCGACGGTCTCCGCGACGAGTTCCCCCTCGGGTGGGAAGAACCCGCTGATGGTGCAATCGCTCCGCAGTTTGTAATTCAGACTCTGTCCGACATCGTTGGCCCAGATGCCATCTATGCCGCTGGCGTCGGCCAGCACCAGATGTGGGCAGCGCAGTTCGTCCAGTACGAGAACCCGCGCACCTGGCTTAACTCCGGTGGTGCCGGCACGATGGGCTACTCAATCCCGGCTGCGATGGGTGCCAAGGCGGCTGCTCCAGAAAAGGAAGTCTGGGCCATCGACGGTGATGGTTGCTTCCAGATGACCAATCAAGAGCTGACCACCTGTGCAATGGAAGGTTTTCCCATCAAGGTTGCCTTGATTAACAACGGTAATCTGGGCATGGTTCGTCAGTGGCAGACGCTGTTCTACGATCAGCGCTACTCCAACACCAAGCTGCGCCCGGAGGATAACTCCTACCTGCCGGACTTCGTCCAGCTCTCCGAGGGGCTTGGCTGCGTGGCGATCCGCGTGACCAAGAAGGAAGATGTCGCGGCGGCGATTAAGAAGGCACGCGAGATTAATGACCGACCGGTGGTTATTGACTTCATTGTCGGTGAGGATGCTCAGGTGTGGCCGATGGTGGCAGCTGGCAAGTCCAATGATGAGGTCGAATACGCCCGCGGTCTGCGCCCGCTGTTCAACGATGAGAATTCAGCAGCTGAGGCCCCGGCTGACATCCACGGCACTGTTGTGGACAACGCCGAGGACGCCGCGAAGCAGCCCGACGCTAACCACCCGTCCATGAAGACCCGCTAATCGGGATCCGAAGCAACAGGAAGTGAGCCCCAAAATGGCTGAACTGCACACTCTATCCGTGTTGACCCTCGATGAGCCGGGTATTCTGGTCCGCATTGCGGGCATGTTCACCCGTCGAGGTTTCAGCATCCAGTCGATTACCTCGGGTGAGACTGAGACCGAGGGAGTCAACCGCATCACCGTCGTGGTTGAGACGGAGACGCTGCCGATCGAACAGATCACTAAGCAGCTGAACAAGCTGGTGCCCGTGCTGAAAGTGGTCCGCCAGCCCCCAGAGACCATGGTGTCGCGCGGACTGCTGATGGTGAAGGTTTCCTGCGACAACACCAATCGTCCGCAGGTAGTCGATGCCGCCAATCTCTTCCGTGCCCGTGTGGTGGACGTTTCTCAAGAGTCTGTCATCATTGAGGCGACGGGTGAGCGCTCGAAGCTTGTAGCCCTGCTGGAGGTCCTCGAGCCGTTTGGTATCCGTGAGCTCATTCAGTCCGGTACCGTCGCAATGGCACGTGGGCCGAAGCCGATGCTCCAGGCCCGCTAACAACTAAACGCTAAGATTTTTAACGAATCCGATTCGAAAAGAGGCTAACTTTAATGGCTATTGAACTGCTGTACGACGACGATGCTGATCTGTCCATCATCCAGGGACGTAAGGTTGCCATCCTGGGCTACGGTTCCCAGGGCCACGCTCACGCTCAGAACCTGCGCGAGTCCGGTGTCGAGGTTGTTATCGGTCTGCGTGAAGGCTCCAAGTCCGCTGTGAAGGCTCAGGAAGCTGGCTTCGAGGTTAAGTCCAACGCAGATGCCGCTGCATGGGCAGACGTCATTATGGTGCTGGTTCCGGACACCACCCAGGCAAAGGTTTACAGCGAGGACATCGAGCCGAACCTGAAGGACGGCGACGCGCTGTTCTTCGGCCACGGTCTGAACATCCACTTCGACCTCATCAAGCCGGCTGACAACATCACCGTCGGTATGGTTGCTCCGAAGGGCCCGGGTCACCTGGTTCGTCGTCAGTTCGTCGATGGCAAGGGCGTTCCGTGCCTGATTGCCGTTGACCAGGACCCGAAGGGCGAGGGCCGCGACCTGGCTCTGTCCTACGCTGCAGCTATCGGTGGCGCCCGCGCTGGCGTTATCCCGACCACCTTCGAGGCAGAGACTGTGACCGACCTCTTCGGTGAGCAGGCTGTTCTCTGTGGTGGCACCGAGGAACTGGTCAAGGTCGGTTTCGAGGTTCTGGTTGAAGCTGGCTACGAGCCGGAGATGGCATACTTCGAGTGCCTGCACGAGCTGAAGCTGATTGTTGACCTGATGTTCGAGGGCGGTATTGCCAACATGAACTACTCGGTCTCCGACACCGCTGAGTTCGGTGCCTACCTGTCTGGCCCGCGCGTTATTACCGCTGATACCAAGCAGCACATGCGCGAGATTTTGTCTGACATTCAGGACGGCACCTTCACCAAGCGCCTGATTGCCAACGTCGAGGGCGGCAACAAGGAGCTCGAGGACCTGCGCGCTTCTTACAACAACCACCAGATTGAAGAGGTCGGCTCCAAGCTGCGCGACCTGATGAGCTGGGTTAAGGTCGACGCTCGCGCTGAGACTGCCTAAGTTTGTTGCTTAAGCGAATCCCTCGCTTGTTCGCGAAGTAGGGCTTCATCACTGAGCTTCACCGCCGTGATGAGGCCCTTTTCGTATCTCTCTTACTAGTTTTCTTTCACTGAACCGTGTGGGGTAGACGTGTGGAATAAACGTCTGAGCTAAAAGCAACTACTGCCAAACGGGTGTAGCCCCAGTCCTATCCGGGGTTCTAATCTGGGTTGAAAGGTCTCCCTCAACAAAGACGTTCGATAGTCTAATCGTTGAAATCAAATCATTTCACGGAGGTAAATGTGCGAGTATCCGCAATGACGCGGCGCGTGACGGCAACCGTTGCCCTGACGGTCAGCCTGGCGTTGGGGTCAAGCGCCTTGGTCGCGTGTGGAAATTCCGACAGCGCTGTTTCCACGAAGAAGGTGGACGCTGAATCGACGGTGCTTAGCGACGACATCGCAGCGTCGGAAAGTCTGATCGACAGTTCGGAAGCGGTTGTCGTTTCCTCGGCTGGCTCTGCTGAGCAGCGTAGGGCGGCAGGCATCGCGGTTGCTGCTGGTCTGCCGATGCTAGTGGCTGGTTCTGCCGAAGATGCGGAAGATGACACTACTGCCAAGAGCCCGAAGAAGGATGCTCGTGGCCGTGATACTGGCGCCGATATCGCCGATGTGGAAAAAGAGATTGACCGCCTGGGCGCAAAGACAGTCCTTACTGTGGGGGCAGTTGACCTGACTGGCGAAGAGGGCCGTCAGATCATTGCGGATCCGGGTACGACCGATGGCCTTAAGGAGCTCGTCGGTACCGAGTTTAAGGTTCTCAAGGAGACGGAGTCGAAGCCGACTCGCGCTGTCGTTGAGATGGATCCGGAGAAGCCAACTGTCGTCGAGGGCGATGCAACGAAGGATGGGGCAGCCAACCAAGAGGCTCAGGATCGCGCCAGCGATGGGCAGGACGACAAGGGACAGGAGAGCGTCACCCTGCCGAAGGGATCTCCGAAGGAGGTCAAGGACACATTGGCACTGGCCGCACCGGGTACCGGTTTGGCCTCCATTGCTACGGCCCGTGCCGCTGGCCTGAAGGTCAGTTGGTTGCCGGTGGGCGACGCGCGTGCTACCTCTGAGTCGATTTCCGCTGCTCGCGACGGCGAGTCCCTGATTGCTCTGGGTAAGGTTTTCGGCGATAAGGACAAGTTTGATCAGTCCATCGAGCTTGCCAAAGATGACAAGGTTAAGGAGCTGCCAGGTGGAGGCACACTGCTGTTCCCCGGTCGTCATCTGATTGCAACGTATGGTCACCCAGGTGTCGCTCCATTGGGCGTGATGGGCGAGGATGATCCGGAGGATGCCGTCGCACGTGCGAAGGACTACGTCAAGCAGTACGAGAAGTTCGCTGATGACCCGGTACTGCCGGCCTTCGAGATTATCGCTTCGGTCGCGCAGGCTGACCCGGGTCCACGCGGTGACTACTCCGAGCCAGCTCCGGTTGAGACTCTGAAGCCGTACGTCGAGGCCATGACCAAGGCCGGCGGCTACGTCATCATCGACCTGCAGCCGGGTAGTGCAGACTTCCTGGACCAGGCCAAGTTCTACGAAGAACTGCTGAAGATGCCAAACGTCGGTCTGGCGCTGGACCCGGAGTGGAAGATGGAACCGGGGCAGGTTCCGGCGACCCAGGTTGGTCACGTTAAGGCTGAAGAAGTCAACCGCGTTGCTGATTGGCTGGCTGAGCTGACTCGTAAGAACAACCTTCCGCAGAAGATGCTGATGCTGCACCAGTTCCAGCTACAGATGATTCGCGACCGCGAGACGCTGGATCTGTCGCACCCGGAGCTCGCATTCGTTCTGCATGCCGACGGCCATGGCACCGCGCAGGAGAAGTTTGAGACCTGGAACGTTATGCTGCAGGATTTGCAGCCGGAGATTTTCGAGGCGTGGAAGAACTTCATCGACGAGGATCAGCCGATGTTTACTCCTGAGGAGACCATGAACATCGAGCCGCGTCCGTGGTTGGTTACGTACCAGTAGGTTATAGACCAGCAGAAATAAAAATATAACGCCAAATATTTGCCGACTTGAATGTCGGGGGCAACGGCGCTTACTCCCTAAACAAAGGGTAGTAAGCGCCGTTTTGCTTAGGTAAGTCCCCCCGTGTCTCACCCCCAGAGTTTATGATGAGACGTAATGCGCGTGCACGCTTTAGTAGTTTTCTTAAGTGACACCGCACATACTGCATAAACTTTTCGAGACAAACCAGGAGATGCTTGTGAGCCAGAACGCTCGCCCCGTTGTCCTCATCGCCGACAAGCTGGCACAGTCCACTGTGGACGCATTGGGGGATTCTGTTGAGGTCCGTTGGGTAGATGGCCCGAACCGCGCTGAGCTCCTGGCTGCGGTTGGTGATGCTGACGCACTTCTCGTCCGCTCCGCTACCACCGTGGATCAGGAAGTCCTCGAGGCTGCTCCGAATCTGAAGATTGTCGGTCGCGCCGGCGTTGGCCTGGATAACGTCGACATCGATACCGCTACCAAGCGCGGCGTCATGGTTGTCAACGCTCCGACCTCTAATATTCACTCTGCATGTGAGCACGCAATCGCACTGCTGCTGGCCACCGCTCGCCAGCTGCCGGCTGCGGACGCGTCCCTGCGTGAGGGGGAGTGGAAGCGCTCTTCCTTTAAGGGTGTCGAAATCTTCGGCAAGACCGTCGGTATCGTCGGTTTCGGTCACATCGGCCAGCTGTTTGCGCAGCGTCTCGCTGCTTTCGAGACCAACATCATTGCGTACGATCCGTACGCGAACCCGGCTCGTGCTGCTCAGCTCGGTGTTGAGCTGGTTGAGCTGGAAGACCTGATGGCTCGCGCTGATTTCGTGACCATCCACCTGCCGAAGACCAAGGAAACCGCTGGCATGTTCGATGCTGAGCTCCTGGGCAAGGCCAAGAAGGGCCAGATCATCATCAACGCTGCCCGCGGCGGTCTCGTCGACGAGCAGGCGCTTGCCGACGCGATCAAGGCAGGCAACATCCGCGGTGCTGGCTTCGACGTATACGCGACCGAGCCGTGCACGGATTCCCCGCTGTTTGGTCTGCCGGAAACTGTTTGTGCTCCGCACCTGGGTGCCTCCACCGTTGAGGCTCAGGACCGTGCGGGTACCGATGTCGCTAAGTCCGTGCTGCTGGCACTGGCTGGCGAGTTCGTCCCGGATGCTGTCAACGTTTCCGGTGGCGCTGTCGGTGAAGAGGTGGCCCTGTGGCTCGAGCTGGCTCGTGAGCTGGGGCTGGTTGCTGGCGGTCTGCTCGAGGGCGCTCCGGCCGCTGTTGAGGTCACCGCTCGCGGTGAGCTGCACACTGAGGACGTTAACGTTCTGGGTATGGCAGCAATCCGTGGACTGTTCTCCCTCATGGTGGAAGAGCCGGTCACTTTCGTCAACGCTCCGCGTATCGCAGAAGAGCGTGGTGTGACCTTCACTGTCGAGACCGAGCCGGAGTCCGTCTCCCACCGCTCCGTTCTCGAAGTCAAGGTCATCGGTGCTGATGGCTCCACCGCTACCGTCGTTGGTGCTCTCACTGGCCTGAACCGCGTCGAGAAGATTGTCCGTATCAATGGCCGCGGCATCGACATGCGTGCTCAGGGCCGTAACCTCTTCCTGCTGTACAAGGACGTTCCGGGCGCTCTGGGTTGCGTTGCTACCACCCTGGGTGAGTCCGGCATCAACATCGAGGCTGCTGCTCTGTCTCCGCAGGAAGCAGATCAGACTGCCATCCTGGTGCTGCGCGTTTCCAAGGAGGTTCCGGAGGAGCTCGTCGAAAAGATTACCGAGGAGATCTCCGCTACCCACGCTCTGCAGCTTGAGCTGGACTAGTTCTGAGCGCCTAGACGTTTTAGAGCTAGTCTCTAGCGCAGCTTCTACTGCATGAAAAATCCCCTCCGCATGGAGGGGATTTTTGTTTCCCAGCTGATCTATGCAGCCGTAGCCCTACTGCCTAGCCCTTCATCGAGCCCTTCTCAATCATGTTGACGTGGAAGTCGAAAGCAGTACGCAGATCGTGCGGGGTAGACATGCCCGGAGCGGTCTTCAGCGCGCGCTCGTAGTACTCCTCCAGCAGTGGCTGGTACTCCGGGTGTGCAACGGAAATCAACTTCGCCACGCGGTCACGTGGTGCCAGGCCACGCAGGTCAGCGAATCCACGCTCGGTGATGATGACCATGGCGTCGTGCTCGGTGTGGTCAATGTGCGAAGCGAACGGAACGATAGTCGAAATCGCACCGTCCTTCGCCAGCGACGGCGAGATGAACGAAGAAACGAAGGCGTTACGGGTGAAGTCACCGGAACCACCGATGCCGTTCATCATTCGGGAGCCGTTGATGTGGGTGGAGTTGACGTTGCCGTAGATGTCGGCCTCAATCATGCCGTTGGTGGCGATCAGGCCGACGCGACGGACAACCTCCGGGTGGTTAGAAATCTGCTGCGGGCGCAGAATGATGTTCTCGCGGTAGCGAGCAGCCTCGTTGTTCATACGCTCGGCAGCTTCCGGAGACAGGGAGAAGGAGGTAGCCGAAGCGACGGTCATCTTACCTGCGTCAATCAGGTCAATCATGCCGTCCTGAATAACCTCGGTGTAGGCCTTGATGTTCTCAAACTTGGAGTCCAACAGACCCGCCATCACGGCGTTCGGAACGTTACCGACGCCCGACTGCATGATGTACTGGTCGTAAGCCAGGCGACCCGCGCGAACTTCGCCCTCGAGGAAGTCGAGGAAGTGGCCGGCAATGGCCTTCGAGGTCTCATCCAACGGCTTGAACGGGGAGTTGCGGTCCGGCGCGTTGGTCTCGACAACTGCGACAACCTTGTCCAGGTTGATGTCGATGTAAGGGGTGCCAATGCGGTCACCCGGAGCGTTGATCGGCACCGGCGTGCGGTTAGGCAGGTGCTGAATGCGGTAGATGTCGTGCATGCCCTCGAGTTCCTCGGACTGCCACGAGTTGACCTCAATGATGATCTTGTCAGCGTTGTCCATCCACTCGACGTTGTTGCCAACGCTTGACGACGGAACGAGGTGTCCATCTTCCGTAATACGAGTGACCTCAACAATTGCGGCGTCAATCGGCAGGAAGCCCTGCTCGATGTACAGCGCGGAGTGGGAGAGATGGATGTCCTGGTACTTCGCCTTGCCCGAGTTGATGGACTTACGCAGTGCCGGATCGCCCTGGTACGGCATGCGGTAGCGGATGATGTCAGCTTCTGCCATCACGCCGTCACAGTCCGGGGCAGTGGAAGCGCCAGTGTAGATGTCGACAGCGAACTCTTCACCCTTGGCGTGGAGTTCCTTGCCGCGGTTTGCCAGCGCAGTCGGCAGGGCCTTCGGGTAGCCAGCACCGGTGAAGCCAGAGATGCCGAGGGCATCACCATGATTGATAAACTGTGCAGCCTCGTCGGCGGTCATTACCTTGCCGCGCAAACCGGCATGTGCGATGCGATCAGACATGTCATCTCCTAGATAGACTGTTCGACTTTAGTTTTGTCGCCTAACCTAGCATGCGCTAACAGTGTGTTGCCACACCCGCAGGTTGAGAAGTGATTTATGACACTCTGATCGCTTCAGCGGGTCGTTTATCGGCGCTCTTCCAGGGGCTTTGTTACAGCAATTCCCGCACTTCTTCGTCGGTCAGCATGGCATCCTCGAACGCTTGCAGTGTGGCCTCTGGGTTAAATTTCACACCGATGAGTACGACCTCATTGGATGGTGGGACATCGGTCTGCGCCCACATGACGGCAGGGGTGATTTTCAGGTTCGGCCCCGCCTGACTCCACACGTGGGCGACTTCGAGGCGGTCGGAAATCCAGCAGTGCCCCTTGGATCGTACGAGCCCCTTTGTGCCGCGGAGAGCCTTGATTAGTCGTTCGCGGTCGAAGGGTCGATTGCCTCGGAAAACAACCGAAGAAATGCCGTATTCTTCAGTCTCCGGCGTGTGGGGATTCGCAAGTTCTTCTGCATATCCGTGGAAAGTGGCCGCGGTACCTTCGTCGTAAAGCGATGCGTCGAGAATGGCAGAGGTGGCGATTTCGCCGTTAGTCACGCGGACGATGCGTGCGCGGGGGTTCATTGCGCGGATCGTTTCCTCGGTACCGCCGGTGAGCTTTTCGCCGGCGAGGTCGGATTTGGTGATGAGGATGAGATCGGCGAATTCCACCTGGTCGACGAGGAGGTCGGCGACCGTGCGTTCGTCGTCAGGCAGTGCGCGTCCCTGGCGGAGACTGTCGAGGAATGTAGAGGCGTCGACGAGCGTGACCATCGTGTCGATGGGGGCGATGTCGGCGAGGCGACGGCCGTCGTCGAATTCCCACTCGAAGGTAGCGGCGACTGGCATGGGCTCGGAGATGCCGGTGGATTCGATGACGATGTGCTCGAACTTGCCGCTGCGCGCGAGCTTGCCGACGTTTTCAACGAGGTCATCTCGCAGCGTGCAGCAGATGCAGCCGTTGGACATTTCGATGAAACGGTCCTCGCCGCGCTCGAGATATGTGCCCTGCTCGATGAGGGCGGCGTCGACGTTGACTTCCGAGAAGTCGTTGACGATGACCGCGATTTTGCGCCCCTGTGAGTTTGCCAGGAGGTTGTTCAGGAGGGTGGTCTTGCCGGCGCCCAGGAATCCGGACAGGACGGTGACGGGAGTGGTCTCGGTGGTGCTATCAGAAAATTCGGTAGAAGTCACCCGACAAGATTAACGTACTGAAAATGATTATCAATAACTGCTGTGTGAATTGGGCTAGGCAAGGGGTTGTAAATGTGTCGCATGGCTGATTGTCGACCAGTTGTGACGTAGGCCATAAAACGGTGTTGTAGTCGGTTTTAGTGTCGCGTGAGGTGTGCCTAAAATGGGAGCGCTTTCGGGCATCTGAATGAATGTCGCTAACCGCTTCGTTGATAGGGTTGGGGGTGTGCTTTGGTGTTCGAAGCACTACCCCCGATAGTCGTGTTGGGGGATATAGAAAGGTGAATTCATGTCAGATCGTATTGCCCATGCTGGTCTCAAATCCAAGGTGATGACCGCGCAGGAGGCGGCGCAGTTCATCAACCACGGAGACATGGTGGGCTTTGCCGGATTTACCGGTGCTGGCTACCCGAAGGTTGTCCCGCCGGCTCTCGCTGAGCGCATGGAGGCCGCTCACGAGCGTGGCGACGAGTTTAAGATTAAGGTCTTGACCGGCGCGTCTACCGCTCCGGAACTTGATGGTGCGCTGGCGAAGGCCAATGGTGTTGAGTGGCGTATGCCGTACCAGTCCGACCCGGGAATGCGTAACCGTATTAATGCAGGCGATGCCTTCTATAGTGATATTCACCTGTCGCACTCTGGCCCGATGACTGAGCAGGGCTTCTTTGGTCCGGTCAATGTTGCCGTGGTCGAAGCTGTTCGCATTAAGGCCGATGGCTCCCTGATTCTTTCCTCTTCGGTTGGTAACAGCATTTCTTACTTGAATGCTGCAGAGAAGATCATTATTGAGGTCAACTCCTGGCAGTCCGAGGATCTCGAGGGTATGCACGACATCTACAGTGTTGGGCTGCCTCCGAACCGTAAGGAGATTCCGATTGTGAACCCGGGGGATCGCATCGGTACTCCGGATGTTCAGATCGATGTCGATAAGGTTGTCGCTGTCGTCGAGACGAACGCCGAGGACCGTAACTCGCCGTTCAAGCCGCTGGACGATGACTCTAAGGCCATTGCCGGCTACCTGCTCGACTTCCTCGATGGGGAGGTCAAGGCCGGTCGTCTGCCGGAGAACCTGCTGCCGATGCAGTCGGGTGTCGGTAACATTCCGAACGCTGTGCTCGCAGGCCTGCTCGACTCCAAGTATGAGAACCTGACCTCCTTCACTGAGGTTATCCAGGACGGCATGGTCGACCTGATGGATGCTGGCAAGCTGACCGTGGCTTCCGGTACCGCATTCTCGCTGTCCCCGGAGTACGCAGCTCGTATGAACGAGAATGCCGCTGACTACCGCGAGAAGATCGTTCTGCGTCCGCAGGACATCTCCAATAACCCGGGTCTGGTCCGCCGCATGGGGCTGATTACCACCAACGGCATGATTGAGGCTGACATCTACGGCAACGTCAACTCCACCCACGTAGCTGGTTCGCGCATGATGAACGGCATTGGTGGTTCCGGTGACTTCACCCGTAACGCCTATATCTCTACGTTCGTGTCGCCGTCGCTGGCGAAGAATGGCGATATTTCCGCAATCGTGCCGATGGTCTCTCACGTTGACCACACTGAGCATGACGTGATGGTCATCATCACTGAGCAGGGTCTGGCTGACCTCCGTGGGCTGGCGCCGCGTCAGCGTTCCCGTGTTGTCATTGAGAAGTGTGCGCACCCGATGTACAAGGAGGCGCTGCTCGAATACGTTGAGCGTGCTGAGAGGGCCACCCCGTACCTGCATACTCCGCATGACCTGGGTACTTCTTATGACTTCCACCGTCGTTTCCTCGAAAACGGTTCCATGAAGCCGGTCGGCTAGGTTTCTAGTGCGGTTCCCGCTTTACGACGAAGTTTGCGTCGTAGGGCGGGATTTTCTTTCGGCTTTAGTTCGAAATAGTGTTCGAATAATGTGGAGATTTTTGGGGTGCGCAGCGGTTTGAATCCGGGGTGGGGGATATGGTGTGGGCGAATTGATAAAGAACTGTTCGTTAGGGGACCTCGTTAGGGAGGGGACAGTGCAATGTCAGAGTTGGAATCGTGTGGGGAATTTCGGTTCAGCCATGAGGTGAGGGCTCATTCGCTCGCTGAAGTGATGCGCGAGATTAATCGTCTGCAGATGGTTATCGCTCAGCGGGTCGCACCACCAGATGATGGCGATGTCGAAGCTCATTTGGCTTATTGGTCGGTGGTGCTTGGAATCTCACGCGCCGAAGTGAACAAATATATGGAAATTGGCTACATGCTTGGACGTATGCCGCAACTAGCGGAAATGTGTCAGGAGCGCGGGCATTTGTCGATGAGGCATTTAGCAATGCTTGGTAAACATACCCGACCTGTAGCCGATGACAAGGTTGACGCAGTGGAGTCGGGTCTCGTGGACGTCGTTAAGCCTAGGCGCGACGGGGAGGCACTCCGTGGCGTGCGTGCGATGGCAACGCGGGTGCAGCGAGTGATTGGTGAGTGTGCTCCGGAAGTGCGGCCACGTGATGTGGATGTCGCTGGGTTGCAGGCTGATAGGGTCCTGGCCCGGAATGTGGAGGCGACCGTAGATGCTGCAATTGATGCGGCGGCATACCAGGTCGAGGTGGATGGAGAGTCGGCGGATAATCCCGTGGAGTCGGAGGAGGTACGGGAGGTTCAAGCTGCGGCTCTCGACTACTTTGGCGATCGTATGACGGCTAGGGAGTTTATCGCAGTTGATGAACATGGTGACGCTGGAGTTACGACACTGACTACTGTCCTCGAGCGGCATCATGCAGTGGAAGCCCTTGCAATTATCGACGCAGTGGCTAAGAAGATGAAAGTGAGTCGCGCGGCAGCTTTCATGCATGCGTTACGCGGTACTTGTGAGGTGGAGGTGAATCTGGAACTCTTCCGAGTGTTCTCTCCCGGGGAGGATGGCGAACCGGAAAACACTCCAGTGTGGCTCGCTGGGGCTGGTTGGCTTTCTTCGCTGGTGGCCGAGTCTTGGCTGAAGCGGGTATCGGCATTGCGGGTGCTGGGGGATAGTGCGGTTGAGGGGTATCGGCCCTCTGAGTCTCAGCGTGCATTCGTGCGTGCCCGTGACGGTGTGTGTAGTTTTCCTGGATGCGATGTCCCCGCAGAAAAGTGCGATATCGACCATATTGTGGAATTTGATCACAGCCTTTCCGGTGGTGAGCGGCCAAAGGAAGGGGTCACGCACACAGATAATCTCCATTGTCTCTGTCGAAGGCACCACAACCTCAAAACTGCCGGTATGTGGCGAGTTGTTCGAGGTGATGATGGGATCGAAGCTTGGACGTTCCTCTCTTGTGATGAAGGGCCGTTTGCGCAGTCGGAAAAAGAGCACACCGGGCATGGTCGTTACACCTTTGCCTCGCAGACTGAAAAGAAGACCGCTGCGCTGGCTGAGCACAATGAGAAACGTCGCAAATTGCATGACAGTCTCCGCGGCCTAGTGGATAAGGTGCGGCGGGATATGGAAAAGGAGAGAGCAGTAGGCGGGGTGGATTGTGAAAACGATGGAGATGGTAAAAATCGCGCAGACAGTGACGGGGAGTGAGCGCTAGGTTCTGCTACACTCATTTGTGTCCATATAGTGAGAAGGGTATCTCAAAAATGACTGAGGTAGGAAAGCTGAAGATCGCCGTCATCCCGGGTGATGGCATCGGCACGGAAGTTACGGCAGAGGCGCTGAAGGTGCTCAAGGCTGCTATCGGCGAGTTCGACACTACCGAGTACGACCTCGGCTCGCGTCGGTACTTGCGCAATGGCGAACTGCTTACCGACGCTGACCTTGACTCCCTGCGCGAGCACGACGCTATTCTGCTCGGTGCCATCGGTGACCCGGCGAACGTACCTCCGGGCGTTCTCGAGCGCGGCCTGCTGTTGAAGATGCGCTTCGCGCTGGATCACCATGTCAACCTGCGTCCTTCCAAGCTCTTCCCGGGTGTCGAGTCACCGCTGAAGAACCCGGGCGACATTGATTTCGTGGTCGTCCGCGAGGGAACCGAAGGTGCCTACACTGGTAACGGCGGTGCGATTCGCGTCGGCACGCCACACGAGGTTGCCAACGAGACCTCCGTCAATACCCGCTTCGGTGCTGAGCGCGTCGTCCGCTATGCCTTCGAGCTGGCTATGACCCGTCGTAAGAAGTTGACCCTTGTCCACAAGACCAATGTGCTGGTGCACGGCGGCGGTATGTGGCAGCGCACGGTCGATGAGGTCGCTAAGGAATACCCAGAGGTAGATGTCGATTACTCGCACATCGACGCTGCGACAATCTACCTCGTCACTAATCCTTCGCGTTTCGACGTCATCGTCACCGACAACCTCTTCGGCGACATCATTACTGATGAGGCTGGTGCAGTGTCGGGCGGTATCGGCCTGGCGGCGTCCGGCAACATTGACGCCTCCAATGCCAACCCGTCCATGTTCGAGCCCGTTCACGGCTCCGCGCCTGACATTGCTGGCAAGGGGATCGCGGACCCGACGGCAGCCATTCTGTCGGGTGCCATGATGCTGCGCCACCTGGGTCGTGAGGAAGACGCCCAGCGCATCGAAGCTGCTGTGGAAGCTGACATGGCTACTCGCGGTAGTGGCCCAATCATGACCACTGAAGTTGGCGACCGCATTGCTGCTGCTTTGAAGTAGCGCAGTAAAAATAGGGGGGGGGGGAAGGCTAGGCAATCACAGTTTTGCCATCGACGGTAGTGATGTGAGTCTTACCGTCGGCGGTGTGCTCGATGAAGTCCGACGCATGTCCGACCTGGCGAAGTACATCGATGATGGTGTCAAGGGGGTATGGGGATGAGCTTCCTGCGCCGTCACCGGAACCTTCCCCTCCCAGCCCTGCTACCAGCGCATCCCTCGTAATCTCCGCATGTCCCAGGTGCTGAGCCGCCTCGTGGAAGACATGCACGATCACGCCTTCGATGCTGCCGCACCACCAACGGTCCTTATCGGTAGGAATCACAGCAGGAGCAGCAGCGCGGTCTACGCCTTGCAACTCCACTAGCGCGGATTCAATGGCCGCGCGGTCACGGTGGTAAATCTCCAGCCCTTCCGAAACGCTGCAATGAGCAGAAAACTCCCCATCGCGATCACGGACATAATCACGCCCAAGGCAGACGCGCTCGAGCCAGTACCTCGCGGATCCAGTCACATGTCGTAGCAGCACGGCCAGGGAGTTAATGGCTGGGATGGGAAGGGTTGCATTGAAGGTGTCGTCGTCAAGCGTGGCGACGAGTGCCGCGAGCTTGTCCATCCTGCCGAGGATGTGGGCGTCGAGCGGCCATTCGGGATTTATTGAAGCGCTGTGTGTGGAATTGGTCATAAGGTCGAGTATTCCCGCAAATCAGTCCTATTGGGAGCAAAAATAGGGGATAATTGACCCCATGACCGTCGAGCTTGCGGAAATCGCAGACTTCCTCAGCCATACTCGCCCCTTTTCGGACCTCAACGATGAAGAGCGCGCGACTATCCCACCGCTTTTGACCATGCGCTATGCCCGTCGTGGAACGGAGATTATCCGGGCGGGTGCGGATAACAACAGCTGTTTCATTATTCGCTCCGGCATGGTGGATCTCTTTGACCCAGCTGGCACGCTGTTGGACAGGCGAGATGTGGGAGATCATTTCGGCTATTCGACGCTGCTGAGCAGTGACCCCTCGCTGTACACGATGACGGCAGTGGAGGACTGCGTATTCCTGGTGATCTCCAAGGAGGTCTTTGACCAGCTCAATGACCAGTTCGTAGAGGTCCGGCGCTATTACGGCGGTGAAAACGCGCGCATTCGCGCAGTGGCATCGAAGCTGCGGAGTACTGCGGCATCGGAGTCGTTGCGCACACGGGTTGCGGACCTGATGGAAACATCGCTGGTGACCTGCAGTGCTGATGCGACAGTACAAGAGGCGGCGCAGATTATGACGGAGCGGAATGTCTCCAGTCTGCTCGTGATGGAGTCTGCAGGCGCCAACCAGAGCTCGCTCGTCGGCATCATCACTGACCGTGACCTCCGTCGTCGAGTGCTGGCAGAAGCCAAGCCGGCGGAGAGTCTCGTAAGCGAAGTGATGACCAGGAACCCGGAAACCATCAGTCCCGACCTGCTGGTCTTCGAGGCCATGCTGCTGATGGCCGAGCGCGGTTACCATCATCTGCCGGTGCACGATGGGACGCGGGTGGTCGGCATGATTGTCATTGGTGACCTCCTGCGCAGTCTGCACACCGATCCCGTGTACGCGACGGCGACGTTAGCGCGAAAGAGCGATATCTCCGAGATTGCGGAGATTGCTCAGAACGCACGGCGAATCGTCGGCCGCTTCATTGACCGAGGTGATTCGGGGGAGGAGGTCGCCAAGCTGCTGACCGCCGTGGCCGATGCTGTCACCCGACGCCTGGTTGCGCTGGCGGAGGAAAAGCTTGGGCCGCCACCAGTCAGCTACGCCTTTGCGGTACTGGGTTCGCATGGGCGCGGGGAGATGGGGCTCGCGTCCGATCAGGACAATGCGCTTGTTCTCGCCGACGACTACGACGCCGACGCTCATGCTGACTATTTCGCCGCGCTTAGCGACGAGATTTGCACCAACCTCGACCGAGTCGGTTATCCGCTCTGTCCAGGGGACATGATGGCCAGCAATCCTGCGTGGAGGATGACCAAGTCGCAGTGGCTGCGCACGTTCCACGGGTGGATTACGGCACCGGAGGCAGAGGCCCTGTTACATGCACAGACCTTCTTCGACATGCGTGGGGTAGCGGGCGAAGTGCAACTGGTAGAGAGCCTTCGTGCGGCCTACCTGCCGCTGGCTCAGGGGTCGCAGCGCCTGCACGCGCACTTGGCCAAGCTCTCGGCCTGGCGGGAGCCGCCGCTCGGCTTCTTCCGTGGCCTGGTGCTGGAAAAGGGCGGCGAGCACGCGGAAACCCTGGATATCAAGAAGGGTGGCACTGCTGCTGTGGTGCAGATGGCGCGTCTATTTACTGTGGCAGCTGGCCTGCCACAGCTGTCGACGCGTGAACGCTTGGCGGCGAGTGCGGGTGCCGGAAGTGTGAGCCGCCAGGGTGCTCAGGACCTGGCGGATGCGTTCGAGTTCCTGTGCACGGTGCAGCTTCATCACCAGCAGGCCCAGTTCAACGCTGGCGAGCAGCCGAATAACCACATCTACCCGAAGCGCCTTTCCAGCTTGGAACGAGAACACCTGCGTGATGCGTTTGGTGTTATCCGCAAGTTGCAGCAGAGTCTCGGGGCGAAGTATCCCATCCGGGCGATGTCGTGAGCGCGCAATGTTGAAGTTTTTCAAACCCCGCAAGAAACTCTTGGACGCACCTATCCGAGACAAAGCTTGGCTCGCGGTTGATGTGGAAACCACCGGTCTGGATCCCTCCAAAGATCAGCTGCTTTCCATCGGTTGGGTTGCGGTGGAAGGCCGCGACATCGTGCTGGAAGAGTCGGGTCACCTTCTCATTCGCCCAGAGCGCGAGGAGGTGAGCGTCGGCGAGTCGGCGACGGTGCATGGGCTTACCGACGACATGGTCGCAACCGGGGTAGAGGCAGAGGTGGCCGTCGGCAAGCTGTTAGAAGCTCTACGGGGACGGAAGCTGCTGGCGCACTACGCGCGGATGGAAGTTGGTTTCCTGGATCCGTTGTGCCGGAAGTACTTCGATGCGCGCTTTGATGTTCCGGTGGCGGACACAATGACACGCGAGTATGACGCGATTCTGCGAGCCAACCGCGAGCCGGTCCGTGATGAGCTGCGGTTGTGGTCACTGTGCGACAAGTACGGCATTCCCCGTTTTAAGGCCCATCACGCGTTCAACGATGCGTTGGCCTGTGCGCTGGTGTGGCTTGCGCAGGAATCCCGCGGAGTTTAGAGCGCAGAGTTTAGAGAGTGGGGGTCGTTGCATAATTATCGCAATGTGACGTGTACCCTATTTTTATGCGTATTGCTCGAATCGCCCACCCAGAGGGCATGTGCTTCGCGCTCGTTGAGGGCGAAGGCAATGAAGTTACTTTGCACGAAATCGAAGGGCACCCTTTCGGTCAGCTGAATAAGACTGGCCGTTCCTGGCCGCTTGCCGACGTACGTCTGCTCGCCCCAATGCTGCCGTCGAAGGTCATCGCTATTGGTCGTAACTACGCTGACCACGTCGCCGAGGTGTTCAAGAAGTCGGCAGAATCGCTGCCGCCGACGATGTTCATTAAGCCGCCGACGGCCGTCATTGGCCCGGAAGCGCCGATTCGCATTCCGGATTTCGCCACCAACGTCGAGTTCGAGGGCGAGCTGGCACTGGTTATTGGTAAGCCGTGCAAGAACGTCAAGAAGGAAAACGCTCACGATGTGATCTTCGGATACACCATCGTCAATGATGTTTCTTCCCGTGACCTGCAGTTTGCCGATGGTCAGTGGGCGCGTGCAAAGGGCATCGATACTTTCTGCCCGCTTGGTCCGTGGATCCAGACGGAGCTGGACTACAACGAGCTGCCAATCAAGGCACACCTGACTCACGAGGGTGTTACCGAGACCAAGCAGGATTCCAACTCCAACCAGATGATTATGTCCATCCCGGAGATCATCGAGTTCATCACTGCCTCGATTACGCTGCTGCCGGGTGATGTCATCTGCACCGGCTCCCCGGCCGGTACCGCTGCGATGTTCCCGGGTGACCGCATCGAGATTGAGATTCCGGGCATCGGCAAGCTGGCCAACCCGGTGGAGCGGGCTTAAGCGCCCTTAACTCCAAAAGCGCGGAGCACAGTGCCCATCTTGGCACTGGTCTCCGTGACTTCTTCTTCTGGGTCGGAGTGCGACACAATGCCGCCTCCGGCCCATAGTCGTGCCACGGACCCCTCAGTGTCGATCTCGGCACAGCGAATGGAGACCACGAACTCGCCGTCACCATTCTCATCGCACCAGCCGACAGCGCCCGAGTAGAAGCCGCGGTTGGTCTCTACGGCCTGAATAACGCCGAAGGCGGATTCCGTCGGCGTGCCACAAATGGCTGGTGTCGGGTGCACCACCAGCGCCAAATCCAGCGCGGACAGCGACGGATCCTTCAATCGACCGCGGATATGCGTGGCCAAGTGCCACATCTCGGCGGTGCTCATCAGCTCGGGGCTGTCCGGAACATCCAGCGAACTGCACAGTGGCGCCAAGTTGTCGGCGATGTCGTCGACGACGAAGGCATGCTCGTCTAGGTTCTTGCGCGAGTCCGCTAAACGACGGGCCGACGCCCGGTCCACCTCTTCATTCCGGGACCTCGGCAGCGACCCGGCCAAGGGAAACGCCTCAACGATGTCGCCCGTACGGCGGACCAGCATCTCCGGGGACGAACCGATGAGCAACTTGCCCTCATAATCGGAACCGGCGGGGGAGAGATCCACGACAAAGCCATCGCGGTTGGGGGATCCGTCGATAAGCCGCGATGCGAGTAGGAGCGGGTCAATCGGGGGATCGATTTCGAGTTCCACAGCGCGCGCGAGCACGACCTTTTCCAGCGCCGAGTACTCGATTGTGCGGATGGCTGCGGCGATGCGCTCAGCGTGCTCGTCGAGCGGGGGATCGTAAGCGACGATGTTGGCGTGGGGCTTCGGTGCGTTCCAACGGTAGTGCGCGGGTGGCTCCAGCGGCTGCGAGGAGCGGATGACTTCCCGGGGAACGGTCAGGGCGGCGGGCTTGTCCAAGTCGAAGGGCAATGCGCCGACCACCATCTTGTGAATGCCCGAGTGCAGTCCCTCGGCCGCGAGCCAGGGGTCGGAAAGCTGCTCTTCAATACCTTGCGTGCGGATGGAGCCGTGTGCCCGGGAGAGCAAAAAGTCCGGAGCGGTGGTCGGGCGGGACGTATCCCAGCGCGTCGAACGCTTCGGAGTCGCTGCAGGGTCGTTCGACGGGTGAGAATTCTCCTGCTTCTCTTCTTCGTTTCCGCCGCCCAGAGAGGGGTGGTTTTCCATGGACATAGCCCTAACCCGCCTCCTCAATCTAAACCCAGTTGTGCTCCAGTTTAAGGGGCAGGCTAACCCCTACCCAAAAAGGGCATACCCGCAGCGGTAATCGTCAGCTGATCAATGACTGCACTCGCCGGCAGATTCGCGGCGTAGAGGAAGGTCTCCGCAGCCTGCTTGGCATCGAACATTGGCTCGCTGCCTGTGAACGTCCCCAACAGGTCAGTCTGCGCATTGCCAATGTCAATGCGCGTTGCCGTAATGCCATACTCGCGTCCGTCCAGGGCAAGCACATGGGTCATTCCGGCAAGCGCGCTTTTCGACGTCGCGTACGCCGCCGTATGGGCTCTCGGCACCTGCGCCGCGATAGAGCAGTTGACCAGGATTCGGCCGCCTGCTTGATCCGTCTTCCCCTCGCGCCCCGCCTTCATTCGCGCGAACGCCTCGCGTGCGCATAGGTACGAGCCGACCACTTTCGTATCGATGACCGCGCGGAAGTCCTCAATGTCGGTCTCTCCGAACTCTGCGGGCGTGCCGGGCAGCCCCGCATTGAGCACCGCAACATCAATGGTTCCCGTAGCTACCTGCGCGTCCTCAAACATCGCACGGACCTGCTCGGGGTCGGTGATGTCACACCTGGAGAAGGTGATGTTGTCCGCTTCGGCGGCAACGGCCTCGAGCGCGTCGATACGCCTGCCGCAGATATGCACGTGCCAGCCATCGGAGGCGAAAGCCAGAGCAATTTCGCGACCAATGCCCGCGCCGCCACCAGTTACTACTACCGTTTTGGTCATGAGCACTATTATTAACTGTTCTACGGTCTACGCACACATGTCCCCGCACGACGCCGTCAACGCCGCGCGTGACGACGGCTACGCGGCCGTGGAATTCTGGTGGCCATTTGACCTCGCAGTGCCCGCGCCCGATGAGGTTTCCGCTTTTTGTGACCTCTTTGACGACAGCCTTGGTCTTTATGCCATGAACCTGTGGGGAGGGGACATGGCAGCGGGACAGCGGGGAGTGCTCAATACAGACGGGTTGCCCACGGGGCACCTGGAGGCAGTGAGCCAGATTGCGCGGGCCACGGGGCTGAAATACTCGAACGTGCTGCTGGGGCGCTCGGGGGAGCTAACGGACTTGCAGGTGCAAAGACTGACTGAGATTACTGCCCAGCTGGAGCTCAGTGGAGTTCGCGCATTGATTGAGCCACTGTCCGGGATGAGCGATTACCCCATTACAGATCCCTGGCAAGCCGAGGAGTTAGCGCAACAGACTGGTGCTGGTGTGCTCGCGGACTTTTACCATTTTGCAGCTAATGGCGTCGACGTGGATGCTTGGCTCACTGATGTGGAGACTGGAAGAGTGAGCCTGCCGGCGCACGTCCAGATTGCCGATTTCCCAGGCCGCGGCGCGCCGGGCACCGGTGAGGCACCACTGCGCAGCTGGGTTGAGCGGCTGCGAGCCGCCGGATACGCCGGCGAAGTGGCTGGGGAGTGGGCTCTGTAACCCTATGCAAACCCTATGCATGCCTGCAGGTGGGAGGGCGGGTATCGTGGGAAAGCATGTCAGATGTTCGCGTACGCTTTTGCCCGTCGCCAACCGGTACCCCGCACGTTGGCCTCATCCGCACCGCCCTGTTCAACTGGGCATATGCCCGTCACACTGGTGGCAAGCTGGTCTTCCGCATCGAAGATACCGATGCCGCTCGCGACTCCGAAGAGTCTTATCAGGCAATCATCGAGGCCCTGAATTGGCTCGGTATTGACTGGGACGAGGGCATCGATGTCGGCGGTCCGCACGGCCCGTACCGCCAGTCGCAGCGCAAGGACATCTACGCCGATGTGTTGCAGCGCCTCATTGACGCTGGTGAAGCTTACGAGGCCTTTTCCACCGCTGAAGAGGTTGAGGAGCGCCACAAGGCCGCCGGCCGTGACCCGAAGCTGGGCTACGACAACTACGACCGCAACCTGACCGAGGAGCAGAAGGAAGCCTTCCGTGCAGAGGGTCGCAAGCCGGTGATCCGCCTGCGCATGCCGGACGAGGACATTGTCTTCGAGGACCTCGTTCGCGGTCGCATTGAGTTCAAGGCCGGCCTGGTTCCGGACTTTGTCATCGCCCGCTCCAACGGTGAACCGCTCTACACCCTGGTTAACCCGGTCGATGACGCTCTGATGGAGATCACTCACGTCCTGCGTGGTGAGGACCTGCTGCCATCGACGCCGCGCCAGATCGCTCTCTACGAGTCGCTGAAGCGCATCGGTGTCGCCAAGTTCACCCCGGAGTTCGGTCACCTGCCGTTCGTTATGGGCGAGGGTAATAAGAAGCTGTCCAAGCGTGACCCGCAGTCCAATCTCTTCATCCACCGCGATAACGGTTTCATCCGCGAGGGTCTGCTGAACTACCTGGCACTGCTGGGGTGGTCTATGGACGGCGACCAGGACATCTTCACGATGGACGAGATGGTCAAGGCCTTCGATATCCACGATGTGCTGTCCAACCCGGCTCGCTTCGATCAGAAGAAGGCCGACGCTATCAACGCGGACCACATCCGCATGCTCGATCCGAAGGACTTCGAGCAGCGTCTGCGCACGTACCTGGAAAGCCACTTTGACTTCCCGGCCGACTACCCGGCGGATAAGTTCGCTTTCCTGGCAACGCTGCTGCAGACCCGTGTGAAGACGCTTTCCGACGCCTGGGACCTCTCGAAGTTCCTAGTTGTGGAAGAGGACGAGTTCACCTTCGATGAGCGCTCGGCACGCCGTAACTTCAAGGAAGACGCCGTCGCTGTCCTGGAGGCCACCATTGCAGCTGTGGAGCCGCTCAGCGAAGAGGACTTCGTCACCGAGAAGCTTGAAGCTGCACTTCAGAAGGCCCTCATCGAGGACCTGGAGCTGAAGCCACGCAAGGCTTTTGGCCCGGTGCGCGTGGCCGTGACTGGCGCTCAGGTATCGCCGCCGCTGTTCGAGTCCATGGAGCTGCTTGGTCGCAGCCGCAGCCTGGGCCGACTGCGCAAGGCGCTCGAGGTCACTCCTGTTACTGCTGCTCAGTAAAGAGCGCGAGCTGGGCTGAGCGAAGCAGGTTCGTGTAAGAGCCCGCTTCCTTGCCCACCTTCTGCGGGTCGCGGTTCAGCATATTCATGGAGGTTTCGCGGTAGTCCTTGACCAGCGACCCCATGTGGTTGTTGAAGAACTCGTGCCAGTCGGTTCCCCAGTGGACCGTGCCGTCCTCGTTTCGCTTGAGTAGTGCGGCAAAGGCGTACACGAGCGGGTAGATGAACCCGTCTGGAATCGCGTAGCCGATGGGCTGGCGGTAGAACTTCGAGTACTTCTGTGGAGTCTTGCCGGTCCGCGGATTCTTCTTATTGGCCTTGTCAACAGCATCAATGCCGCCGAATTTACCGCCGCTCTTGTTGTAGAGATCGGGTAGCTCTGCGTTGATGCGCTCGAAAATATCGATGAAGTCACGCGTGAGGTTCAATGCGCTGCGGACCTTCTCGTTGTAGAGAACGACCTCTTCGGTGCGCTCATTGATGCTTTCAGTGCTGGGCTTAGTGACCTCCGGTGAGCTCATGACATCCTCGAAGCGGTCAAGCAGCTTGGCCTTGCCGGAGTAGAGGCTGGTGGGGGTCGGTGCTTCAATCTGCTTCCCGTCGGCATCCTTCGGCAGGTCAATACAAGACAGTGGAATCCACGCCATAGCGATGACATCGCCCACCTTTAGTCGACCAGTATCGTTGGTGCGCCACTGCACGTTGTCGCTAATTCCCTGAGGCAGGGCATGCTTCAGATCGTCAAAGTAGCCGGCGCGATTGAGCTTTGCTTCCGCCTTGAGCTCCGCATTGTTGTTGCGGGCGGCACAGATATCGAGCAGTGCATCGGAGAATTCCTGCACAGTGTCCTCGTCCCGAGCACCTGGCACGAGTACCTCTACCGGAACACGGGCATCGAGCTCGGTGAGGCTTTCGTCGGCAAGCAATTCCTCAATTTCTTCCGTACGCTCCGACCAGACCTCCTTCATTTCGGACCACGTCTTGATTTTGCGGCTAGGTGGTGGAGTGAGCTTGCCCAGAACGAACAGTGCGATAGCCAGCGAGTTGTGACCGCCGTCGAGGATGCCTTCGATGCGACGGTTGCTGAAGGTGAAGCGGTAGAGATTGTCTTCACTGGTGAACTGAGTGGAGGCCAGGAGCACACCCTTGGACTTGTAGGCGAAGAGCTCCGGCGTGGTGTCGATGGTTTCCATGATGGCATCGGTGATGCGGCCGGTGCGGGACACGCGTGGGTTGGCGTCGAGGTTGAGGGCCGAGATGATTTTTGCGAACTGACGGATAGTGACAGTGCCGATGACGCGACCGATGGTGCCGTTCATTTGCTCCGTGATGTCGGAGAACTCCAGCTCGAGCGTGATGGGGGCGGTTGTTGCCGTCGTTGTTGGGGAAGTCATGATGCCTGCCTTTCAGGTCTGGTTTTTTGGTGTGTGTCGGCTGTTTACCAGCCGCTTCACCACGAAGTGTCTCCTGAAGGGCGGATCAGCTTTGAGCTGCGATCGAATGGGCTTTCGATCTGGGACTGCGTTAGTTATATGCACTGCATTAGTTACGCATTAGTTATGCGCACTGCTGAGGTGGGCTGTGGGGAACTCGCGAATTTAAACGAGCCTTTGACCAGGTGATTTGCTCTTGTTGGCGCGAATTGGCTATATTATTCCTCGTTGCGTTCAGCAGCGATGGCCTATGGTGTAATTGGCAACACTACGGTTTCTGGTACCGTCATTCTAGGTTCGAGTCCTGGTAGGCCAGCAGTGAAGAAGTTCATTGTTGAATGTATTCACTAACTGCAAAGTTCTAAGCCCCGTTCGTCTAGCGGCCTAGGACGCCGCCCTCTCACGGCGGTAACACGGGTTCAAATCCCGTACGGGGTACAAAGACAGCGTGAAAGCGCCAGTCTTTATTGGCCTATGGTGTAATTGGCAACACTACGGTTTCTGGTACCGTCATTCTAGGTTCGAGTCCTGGTAGGCCAGCGGAATTCGCTCGCTCAGTTGAGTTGGATTCAGTTCTAAGCCCCGTTCGTCTAGCGGCCTAGGACGCCGCCCTCTCACGGCGGTAACACGGGTTCAAATCCCGTACGGGGTACAAAGTTACTCCCCAGTCAGTCGGCTGGGGAGTTTTTGTTTTTTAAGCATCGAGGCGACTATGACCAGGGGCGACTATGACCAGTGAACGTTTCGCACGACTGAAGCTTCTCCTAGGGGAGGAGGGGCTAGAAACGTTGGCTGAATCTACCGTCATGGTTGTTGGACTCGGAGGCGTGGGGTCGAGTTGTGCCGAAGCTCTCGCCCGAGGCGGCGTGGGCAACCTCATCTTGATCGACGGCGATGTCGTAGAGCCGAGCAATCTCAACCGTCAAGCGCTGGCTTTTGTCTCCACGATTGGCCGGGTCAAAGCTGAGGTCATGGAGGCGATGGTTGCCGATATCAACCCGAATTGTACGACCTATGCCCGCCAGATTTTTCTCACACGCGAAAACCTGGCGGAGACCTTCGAGCAGTTCCCGCGTCCGGATTACATCATCGACGCTATCGACGATGTCACCGGCAAGATTGAGATCGCGCAGTGGTGCGCGGAAAATCGTGTCCACCTCATTTCCGCTATGGGCGGCGGAAATAAGCTCGACCCAGCTCGGCTGACCTTCTCGAAAATCAATAAGACAAAGGTCTGTCCGCTGGCGAAGGTCGTCCGTCAGGTGTGTATCCGCCGACGCATTCGCGGTCTTGAGGTGCTGTACTCCTCTGAAGAACCAGTGCGAATTACAGATAAAGGCAGCGGCACCAAAGCGGAAACCCTCGGTACCATGAGCTACATACCGCCAATCATGGGGCAGATGCTGGCCGGAAAGGTCATTCGCCGTCTGCTCGGGTTCGAGGAAACCCCGCTGGCCCCGCGCATCGGCGGTCCGGCCGACGAAAACCAGCCACCAACGGAAAAATGATGCGGCTCATCGATACGCACTTTCACTACGATTTCCTGCCACCGGCTTCGCGCGAGTGCTTCAAAGCCGATATTGTGCAGGAAGGCGTGGAGATCATCGCGCAGACAGTCCGCCCCTCCGGATTTGTCGAGATAGAGCGCGAAAATCTCCCCATGGCCGCAGTCGGCTATCACCCGTGGTATATCGACGGCAACTACGAGCGCGAGCTTGAGATATTTCGCGAGGCCCTTCCACGCACCCGTTTCGTCGGTGAGATTGGCTTGGACTTCGCGCCCCGCAGGCTTGGCGACGTTCCCGCCGAGACCCAAATCCACGTCTTCACAAGCATTCTCGATGCTGTCCGAGCCTCGAGCCAGCCGCATATCCTGTCCATTCACACAGTCCGCAGCGCCGATACAGTGCTTGATCTGCTGGAACCGCGCTTGGACTCCGACAAAGGGGTAGGGCTCGGTCAGAATCTCGTGCCCATCTTTCACCGTTTCGGTGGCACCAGCGATGAGCTGACCAGGCTTATCCGAGCCGGTGGTTACATCTCCGTCAATCCGCTCATGTTGCGGACCAAACGCGGACGGGCCTATGTGTCGCAGGTGCCCGTCGATAGGCTTTTGCTGGAAACTGACCTTCCGCACGAGCCTGGAAGCGGCTACGCGGCGGAGGTGGTTTCTGCAGAGGTCGTCGCGGCCTTGCGGGACACTGTCGCCGAAGTTGCGGCGCTGCGAAGAATGGATGAAGCAGAGCTTAAAAACGTACTGGCAAAAAATGTGGAAGCACTTGGAATTTAGCGCCTTGACCGGGCGATTTGCAGTTATTATCCACGTCTAGTGTATTGTTTAACAAGTCCGCAGCGCGCGGATGAAAGTTCTAAGCCCCGTTCGTCTAGCGGCCTAGGACGCCGCCCTCTCACGGCGGTAACACGGGTTCAAATCCCGTACGGGGTACAAAGATATATAGAGACAAGAGCCTTCACTCGTAATCGAGTGGAGGCTTTTGTCTTGCTGCTCACCCCTCCACCGCGGCACTGGATTTCCACAGTCCTAGTATCGAAACTATGAAACATTCAAAACTCGTTTGTATTGGTCTCGGTCACGTCGGTTCGTATGTCCTGACATATGCCATGGAATCCGGGCTGTTCGCTGAGATCGCCACGATTGACACGGCACCAGGCGTCGCGCATGGCGAGGCTCTGGACCAATCCCAGTCCACTGGTGTTCCCGGCACGGACTATGTCAATGTGCATGCTGGCGACTACAGCGATTGCGCCGACGCGGATATGATTATCGTCGCTGCTGGTGCGTCCATTCTCCCTGATCCGGACGACCCGGATTCCCGTCCGGACCGTGCCGGATTAGCCAAGCTCAGCGGGGAAGTGGTTCGCGATGTCATGCCGGGAATCGTGAAGCATACGCACGATGCGATTGTCCTCTTTATTACTAATCCGCTCGATGCGGTGGTGCACTTGGCACATACCGAGTTCGATTACCCCGCGGAAAAGCTCTTTGGCACCGGCACGATGCTAGATTCGGCCCGACTGCGGTGGGTAGTTGCCAAGCAGCTGGGAATTGACCCAAAGTCAGTGACTGGCTACATGATGGGTGAGCATGGGCTTACTGCCGTACCGATTTTGTCCACGCTGAACGTGCAAGGTGTGAGGTGGACAGAACTGGAAAAATGGCATGGCACGCAGCTGCCTTCACCGCAAGAAATTCAAGATGCCGTAGTCGGGGCAGCTTACGATGTTCTCAATGCCAAGGGCTGGACTAATGCTGGTGTTGCACGCTCCGCTTTGGAAATTGCCCGCGCGGTGATGCTGGATCAAAACAGCGTCCACCCGGTGTGTACACGCTTGGATGGTGAATACGGGTTGACGGATGTCTCGCTGTCGATGCCAGCGGTGATCGGCCGAGGTGGAATCATTCGTCGTATGCCGCCACAGCTAAACAGTTGGGAGCTGGAGCGACTGCGTGAATCTGCTCAGTACATCTTGAGCACCGTCGAGAACATGTAGAAGAAATTATGTAGATTCCACTTTTGCCGAAATAACACGGGGAAGTACTTTGCGCTCCTAAAATATTGGCATGAATTCGGCCAAGTCCACCTACGTTCCGGAGCTGACCAGCATCCGAGCCATCGGCGCGTTCGGCGTCCTGCTCACGCATGCCGCGTTTTGGACGGGCAATTACACCGGCGATTGGTGGGGGCGCCTCAACGGTCGATTCGAAATTGGCGTCACCATCTTCTTCGTGCTCAGCGCGTTTCTGCTTACAGGACGTTGGCTCGGTTCGCCTGACGACGTCCCCGCGAACCGACCGGACTTGCGGAAGTATTTCACCAGCCGTGCGAAGAGAGTCCTGCCGGCCTACTGGATTGTGGTCACTGCGGCCTTTCTCATTCACACCGCAGACGACCCACCACCATCTGGTGGAGGGCTACAGGGCTGGTTGCGCACGATGTCGTTTACCCAGACGCTCCAATTCGGCTGGATTCACCCGGGCTTGCCGCAGATGTGGTCGATGGTGGTGGAAGTCGGCTTCTACTTGGTATTGCCGCTGGTGGGGCTTGGCATCTGGACGATCACAAAGGGGCGGCTACGGCCTGGTCCAACGTTGGCCATTATTATTGGTTTTGGCCTCATTGGGCCGGTCTGGACTGTGCTATCGCACCAGGAAAACCTGCTGCCGGTGGTGGCACGGCTGTGGCCGATGGCGTATTTCGACTGGTTCGCCATCGGTATGCTGCTGGCCTACGGTCGAAAGGTCGGATGGCGCGTTAATCTGGCCGCCAGCTGGTTGATAGCTCTGGTGCTGTTCGTTCTATCCACTACTACGCATGTGGGGTCGGCTACCTTGGTGCCAGATGATGTTGACCAGGCTTTGTGGAAGACTACGCTGTATGGCTTGTCCGCAGGCGCATTCGTGGCCCCGATTGCGCTGGGTACGGAAGTAAGGTGGCTTCGTCATCCAGCCTTGATGTGGTTGGGGGAGGTCTCCTACGAGTTCTTCCTCGTCCACGTGTTGGTCATGGACTGGGTAATGAGCTTGATGGGTTATCAGACCTTCCAGGGCTCGATGTTGGCAGTGGCAATTGTCACCACTGCCATCGCCCTGCCATTGTCGTGGCTGCTGCGCCGCATCACTGATGTACTAACGCGGAGGCCAGGGCCTGAGAGCCCGTGGGCTGCCTACTGATCGTCGTCGTCAAGCGGGCCGAGCTCGGCAACGAGCACTTCCTGCGCGACCTTCATTGCGGACAGTGCAGCTGGTGCGCCGCAGTAACCGGAAGCGTGGACAATGGCTTCGGTGATTTCGGTGCGGGTCAGACCGTTGGCGAGAGCGCCCTTGATGTGGCCGCGCAGTTCCTCGGTGGCTCGCAGGGCCACGAGCATTCCAATGTTGAGCAGGGATCGATCACGCTTGGCCAGTCCTTCGCGGCTCCAGACAGAACCCCAGACTGTGGCGGTGATGTGCTTCTGCAGGGTCTCTCCGTCGGAGCCGGCGTTGCGAGAGAGGGCGGCATCGACGAATTCGTCGCCCATTACCTCGCGGCGGATTTGGATACCGGCATCGTAGCGGTCGGAGGAAAAGAGGTCATCATTGGGATTGCTCATGCTTGCTAAGTATAGGACTAGCAATGCGGATAAATTCCGAAATGTCTCCACTAGCTTCACTGCCACGACGCATAACCACGCTGAGGTTGCGAGTAAAAACGGTGTCGGTGGGGACGATGACGATGCGCCCGAGCGTTACCTGATCGCGAATTGCGCCGCGGGCGATGATTGTTGGCGCTGCCAGCGCAATCATGCCAGCGCGCTGTGCCGAAAGGGAGCCAAATTCTCCGGCGGGTTCGGTGAGAGTGCCCAGTGCATCTTCCACCACCTGTCGGCTACCGGAACCCGGTTCGCGAATAACGAGTGGCGTCGCGCGCAGTTCTTCGACGGATATCTCGGCCCGCTCAGCCCACGGATAGCCAGTCGGCACGGCGAGGACCAATTCGTCGGTGCCGATGATTCGTTCTTCGAGGTCGTGCCGACCAGCCTCGCCCTCTACCAGCCCGAAGTCCACCGCACTGTCGGCTACTAGTTGCCGCACCTCACGGGAGTTTGCCTGCACCATCGAAAGTTTGACTGCGGGATGTTGCCGGTGGAACTCTGCGGCCCAGCCGGGGTAGTAGAGCTCAGCGACAGTGTTGGACACCGCAAGGGTGAGGTGGCGGGGAACATTGTCGGAACGCAAGCTGGCGGCAATGCCCGAAAATCTGTGGCAGGCGGCGAGGAGATCTGGGAGGGCGTCGATAAGCACTTGCCCTTTTTCTGTAGGTGAGACGCCGTAAGGGGAGCGTTCGAAGACGGTGATTCCCAGCGTTCTTTCCGCCCGTGCGATGCGTGCGGACATGGTCTGCTGGTTGGTGCCGAGCTCACGCGCGGCCTTCGAGATCGACCCCGCACGGGCGACGGTGAAAAGTGCTTCGAGTTCGGCCACAGCGGAGGGGTACATGCGTCAATGGTACCCCTCACAGAGTTTCGTGATAGCGGTGACTGCAGCAAGAACAAATACGGTATGGGCATGACCAACTCTCCTCGCAGTGATGTGCTTGCGCCCGCCGGGCCTGCGTGGGCAGGATCGCTGATGGGCACCTCCATCTTCGCCACGCTTACGCACATTCATGATGTGCCGGTGGTTCCGGAACTGCTTCTCGTCGTGGCAGGTGGCATTCTCGGTTTCATAGTGGTCGGTTGGTTGCGATTTCGAAACCCGGCTTTTCACTCGAAGTTGCAGGCGCCGTGGGGCATGTTCGCGATGGGCATTATGTCTCTCGGTAGTGCCGCAAGCTCGTTGTTTAACGATTCTGTGTGGCAGCTGGCGTCCTGGTGGATTGGCGCGCCGCTGGCAATCTACGTCAGTCTTCGTCAACTGCGAGGATTCGAAGGCGAGCCGACTTTTCAGTGGGGCCTTGCACTGGTCGCCCCGATGGTGGCGGCGACAAGCGGCGCGCAGCTGAGCGTTGACTACGGCACGTTCTATCACGTCTGCGCACAAATATTCTTTTGGATGGCGTTGATTACCGTTCTGCCGATTTTCGTACGCTGCTACGTCGCGCTGTTCTCCGGCACCATGCGTATCCCCGATTCCATCGCCGGTACTGCCTGGATTCCGCTCGGATTGGTCGGTCAGTCCACGGCCGCTGCCCAGCTGCTTTTCAACCGAACCTTCGCTGTCGCTTACGGTACCACCGTGCTCATTGTCGGTGTCTTCCTCGCCGCAATTGCTTTACGACGATTCACCCGCGCCGTAATCCGTTGGGCGGGATACAGCCCTGGTTGGTGGGGTGCAACCTTCCCCGTGGGCACTCTGAGTCTTGGTACGCACAACCTGGGTGACACTATCGGCGCGCAGTGGCTGTACGCCGTTAGTGCCGGACTGCTGTGTTTATTGGCTGTGCACTGGGTAGCGTGCGTGGCTCGATTTGGTTGGTGGATGCGAGAGCAGGCTGCACAGGTTTAGAGTTCAACGTGTTAAACTCCCCTTAATGAAACTGATTGGCAAGAAGGGGAGAATGGGCGATTCCGCGATAGTGCGCTTGCGTGATGTCGATGTATCAGCTGGCGAACAGAACGTACTCCACATCGACAAACTTGATATTTTCCCGAAGGACATTGTCGCGGTGATGGGGCAGTCAGGATCGGGAAAGACGTCGTTTCTTCGCACATTAAGTCAACAAGGTCTGCGGACCAGCTTTATTATGCAAGACACTTTGGCGTGCCTTAATCCTCTTGTGCGCTGCGATCGGCAAGTGCGAATTCTCGCGCACGACAGTGGTTTCGATGCGCTCGAGGCCTGCGGTATCTCCCGAGAACAGGCTCATCGCTATCCCATGGAGCTCTCCGGAGGTCAGCGTCAGCGTGTCGCAATTGCGGCGGCGCTGGCGACAAAACCGTCGCCTTCGCTGCTGCTTGCCGACGAACCTACTTCCTCGCTGGACCCGATTGCGACTCTTGAGGTAGTAGACGCTCTGCGGAAGCTACATGAGCGCACGCAAACAGCCATTGTTATTGCCACCCACGACGAGGGAGTAGCACGAAAGATTGCTACACGAATCCTCTATTTGGAAAGTGGCACTGTGGAAGAGCGAGTCTGCGCATGATCAGTATCGATGGAGTTACTTGCAAAGGCAGGCTCCTCGATGTCACTCTCACGATTCCGCAGGGAAGAGTGGTTGGCATCATGGGGAGATCGGGAGCGGGCAAGAGTAGCCTAATCAGTCTCCTGACAGGCCAGTTGTGCCCTGACAGCGGCACAGTCACGATGGCACAGGGGACAATTGGCTATATTCCGCAGAACCCAGACGCCACGCTATTGCCACATCGGCCGGTAATCGACAGCATTTGTGAGTTCGCAACTGGGGATGTTCGAGCGATGCTGGAATCTCTGGGGCTCGACCCGGAATTTGCATATCGACGACCCCACGAGCTCTCTGGCGGTCAGCGCCAGCGAATGGCAATTGCACGTGCGCTCATTGGCAAACCGGAACTGATCATTGCCGATGAGGCGTTTTCCGCTCTGGACCGGGATACCGCTTCCATGTTGGAGGAGGTCCTCCTCGGTACTGAAGCGACGGTACTGCTGGTGTCTCATGACATAAACAGCTTGTTGCGACTGTGTAATCACATAATCGTCATGTCAGCAGGGGAAGCGGTCTATAGCGGCCCGGTTGGAGAGCTAGATAAAACCGATATTCCTGAAGTTGTTGAGCTCCTGTCGGCTGCAGAGGAGCTAGCGTCGTGAAGCAGTTGCCCAAAAAGATTCAAGCACTGTTGATTACGCAGCTTCTTTTCAACATCGGCTTTTACCTCGTTGTCCCGTTCATTGCCGTGGAGCTCTCGAACAACTTAGGGGCCAGCGGTGCCGTGGTGGGGCTGGTACTTGGTGTACGAACCTTTAGCCAACAGGGAATGTTCTTCCTCGGCGGCGGACTTGCCGATAGTTTCGGGGCAATCAAAGTGTTGCTCGTTGGAGTTGCGCTTCGCGTTGTAGGTTTCCTGGTAACTGGACTGGCAACCTCCGTGCCAATGATGTTTGTTGGCGTTGTCCTTATTGGCTTTGCGGCCGCACTGTTCTCGCCTGCAGTTGAATCCTTGCTGGCCGGTGGGGGTGCCGAACTCGAGAAACAAGGAGTGTGTACACGGGCACGACTCTTTGCTCTTGACGAAAGCTATTCCCGTTTGGGCTCGCTCACTGGCCCTGTGATTGGTGCGCTGTTGATCCCAATCGGTTTTTCAGCTGTTTCCTTTGCCGGTGCAGCCATCTTTAGCGGCATCTTTGTGATGCATCTGCTGTTAGCGCGGAGATGGGAAGGCGTGCATTCAGCTGGTGGCAGTATGACTGCCGCGTGGGGGCGAATCCTTCGCAATCGAGCGTTCATTGTGTTTGCGGTGTTCTACTCGACCTATTTGCTCGCCTATAACCAGCAGTATTTGGCTCTTCCTGTAGAACTGCGTCGTGCCACAGGTAGCGATGAGTATCTGAGCTGGTTTTTTGTCATCTCAGCGGTATTCGTTATCGGGCTGCAAACCACCGTGACTAAATGGGCAGAAAAACTGTCTTTAGGGGTTGCCATTGGTGGCGGTTTTGGCCTGATGGCCTTTGCCTTCGCCATCATTGCGGTCTGCGCGCCTATCCACATGGAGGGATGGTGGGCCTTAGCCCCGGCAGTGACAATGCTGCTAGTGATGCATCTCGGAATGATGATTGCAGTTCCGATAGCCAAAGACCTCGTCGGAAAACTAACCGGAAACAAGGACCTCGGTTCTGCATACGGTTTTCTCAACAGCTTCGGTGGACTCGCCGTTTTAGTGGGGTCGATTGTGGTTGGCGCCACCTTGGATTGGGCCGAGACCCCACAGTTGTTGGCAGCAGCACCGTGGGCAATCATGACCGTTTTATTGCTGATATCGGCTGTGGGGCTAACCAAACTGAGACAGCAGCACTAGCCAACATCAAATGCACTAGAGAGCGTCAGCCAACTAGATCCCTCCCCAAAAAACTCGACACTTACGAAAGAGAAGTAACTCTATGAATCGAAAAATTGGACTAATTCTGGCCACTGCGGCACTGCCGTTCGGATTGGCCTCCTGCTTTGCGCAGGGGAGCGGTGATGCGGATGCGCTGCGGGTAGCCCTGCAATTCGAACCGGTCGCAGAGTTCTCGCCATACTCCGATGACGCAGTACTGTCGACCCGCGCAGGTGCCACGGAAATGCTTGTGGCGATTGATGACGAGGGCACCGTTAAGCCCGAACTGGCAGAAAAGTGGGAAGTGAAGGATGCCCGCACCGTCGTATTTACTCTGCCGGATGGACTGACTTTCCACGATGGAACGCCAGTCGATGCACAGGCTGTTGCCAACTCACTCACGCATGCCATTGATGCGCCGACGAGGCCAAAGGGGCTCGGCAAGAACCAACTTCAGGCTACGGCCACAGGAGACCGAGAGGTTACTGTCACTTCGGATAAAGATGATCCAATTTTGGTGAAGCGCTTTGCCGATCCGGGAACTATGATTCTCTCACCCGCAGCATTTGAAAGGGACGCACCTGACCCCTTTGGGCATGGTACAGGTCCGTTTGAACTCGAGACGAAGAACCCAGACGGTACCGTATCCGCACGTGCATTCGCCGACTACCGAAACGGTAAGCCGGAAACTGAGACTCTGACATTGTCTTTCATTGGGGATTCCACAGCTCGTACGAATGCACTGCGCGCAGATGAGCAAGACCTGGTCAAGGGGTTGCCAATCTCATCGCTGGGAGGCCTCGATGACGTGGACGTATCTAAGGTGGATTTACCTCGTGTCAATCTCCTGCATTTTAATACCGCAAAAGGCGTGTTTGCCGATGCCGAACTGCGTAAGGAAGTAGCCGCTGCAATCGATCCTGAACCGGTGGTTAGGGACATTTTTGAAGCTCAAGCGGTGAATCCGAAGGGGTCGATTTTTAATCGTTCAGCCTCTTGGGCGGCAGCAACTCCTGAGACCACTGTGAAGCCGGGGCCGAATGGCAAGGGGAAGGAAATCCGCTTGGCTACGTGGGATTCCCGTGCGGAGCTGCCCGAAGTTGCCAATCTTGTTGCGGATCAGCTGCGCAAGATGGGATTCACAGTCGACATCACGGTAGCCGACTACAACTCTTTGGAAGCAGACATGCTCGAGGGGAACTTTGATGTCATCGTCGGTTCCCGCAATTACATGCTCGGTGCGGCTGACCCGATCAGCTTCCTACAATCCGACTTCACCTGTGAGAGCTCTTATAACCTCTCGCAGCTGTGTAACCAGACCATAGATGTTGATATTGAGAAGGCCGCTGAGCTTGGCGACGATGAGGAGCGCCTGTCGGCAGCAGCTCGAATCGGCGCGGAAATTGTTGCAGATGGTGCAGTAGTTCCGCTGTCTCATGAAAAATCGCTAATCGGTGCGAAGAATGTTCGTGGTATCGCACTCGATCCGATGGAGCGCCACCTGATTACAGAGAAGACGGCTAAGTGATTCGGAAAGCTTTCGCGGTAGTTGCCTCAGTTGTGGGACTTCTCGTCCTCACGGCCCTGTTGCCGTGGTTGACAGGACGGGAACCCGCATACGCCGTTCTGCGTGCACGTGAGCGGGAACGGGAGATAACACCGGATCTTATTGAAGCTGTTCGCAGAGAATATGGCCTGCCGACAACGCCGTGGGAGTCGCTCCAGCAGTGGACGACAAATATTCTTCACGGTGACTTTGGTACCTCGTGGGTAACCGGACAAGATGCTTTCGCTCAGGCCGTGAACGGCTTCGGTATTACGTTCGCATTGACTGCGGCTTCCATGGCGTTGTGCGTCGTCGTTGCGCTGGCGCTCGTACTTCCACGGATTGCAGGATTGCGAGCCGGAAAATGGATACCGAGCGTGCTAGCGGTTCTCGCCGCACTGCCAAACTTTGTGGTGGCGGTTTTACTGCTGTGGTGGTTGGCTGTTGAACTGCGCATGTTTCCGGTAGGCGGTTGGGCATCACCTGCGCATATGGTGCTGCCAGTGCTGGCAATTGGCCTGCCCGCCGCGGGGCTCTATGGGCGTGTGTTGCTGATTTCAGCTGATACTGCGTTGTCAGAACCCTGGGTAGAGTCATGGCGCACCAATGGCGTTCCAAAATCAACAATTGTTCGATTTGTCACTTGGCGTAGCCTGCTGCCGACACTGTCACAGTTGACGCTGTTCTTTGCGGGCACGTTATCGGCCACCGCAGCAATTGAGGTCACCTTTCATTTGCCGGGTTTTGGGCGGAACGTGGTTGCGGCTGCTACTGCGGGCGATATTCCCGTTCTGCAAGCTGCGGTGACTGTGGTGTTGGGGATTGGCATAATCTGTGGACTCGTGGCTCAGGCAATACGGGGGCAGTATGCGCGGAAGCTGCGAGGAAGCATCGCCACTGTTGGCCGGCCTACAGGGGGTGGACGTTTCTGGAGTCTCATCCTGTCGATTATTCCTATCGTGCTAATTGCGCTGGGAATTCCCCGCAGCGCGGACATCGACTCTGCGAAACGCTTCATTTCACCGTCCTGGCAACACCCACTGGGTACCGATCAGCTTGGTCGTGACATTTGGGCGCGGCTTGCCGACGGTATCGGTGCCACTATCGGAACTGCAATCCTGGTGACCGTAGTGTGCGCACTCATCGCCCTTGTGATTGGGCATCTAGGGGCATCAGTGCAGTTCTTCGGAGATGCCATGAATGCGGTACCCGCAATATTGCTGGGACTTATTCTGGCTGGAGTCTTGGGCCGATCGATGCTGACAGCTGCGATAGCGGTGTTTTTGGTCGGGTGGATTCCACTGGCTGCACATTGCGTCGAAGTCGCTAACGAAGCCGCTGCATCCGGGCACTACCGATTTGCGCAAACCATGGGGGCCAGCCGTTGGCACCTTTTGAAGCTGCATGTTCTTCCCATGACCATTCCAGCAGTAGCCCGCCATGCCGTAACCAGGATTGCCCATAATGCTATCGCCCTTGCAGCTCTCGGCTTCCTCGGCGTAGGCGCAGGTGTTGGCAGTCCAGATTGGGGCGTAATCCTCAACGAATCCACGCAATATCTCGAGCGGGCGCCGTGGTTAGCGTGGGGGCCAATGATTGGACTAGCCAGCCTCGGTGTTGCCGCAACCATTGCTACCGACCGATTCGTCGGCAAGCGGCAGGCTGATTAGCCCAGCTCTACCCGCCCGTGGCGGTTCTGGTCTTCTCGTGGCGCAATACCCAGCGCGGCGGCGGGGAACAGAGCCGTGACGGCAAACAGTGCGGGGAAACCCGCAGCGGCCACAATCGCACCCGAAACCGGAGGCGTTGCAGCGTAGATAATGTTCTGGAACGTGTTCTGCGTACCCATAGCGCGTCCGGACCAGAAGGGGCCTGCGTATTCAGCAACTGCGGTGAAGGCAAGACCATTCGGGCTGACCACGGCAACGGCCAGTGCGCAGACCAGCACAGTGCCAAGTGTGCGCCAATCAGCCCAGCTGGCAATCATCATTGCGACAGCCAGGATAAAAGTCGCACCCGAGACCCAGCGGTAGGGGCGGATGCGGGACCGAACGCGGTCGGAGACCACACCCATCAGTGCTCGCGATCCGGCACCGAGCAGCTGTGCGACCATCACAACCGTGCCCGCCGTGCTATCGGCATAACCCACGGACAACAGCCACACCAGAATGTAGGCGCCCATCATCGACTGCGGCCAGGACAGCAGCGCCGAGGCGATATGGATGCGCACAAGGTATTTGCCGTCGCGGTAAGGGCTGGCCGTGACGGTGGGGTTCGAGGCATCAGGGCGCGGGGGATTCTTTACTCCAACCAGCACAAGCAACGCCAGCACAGCACACAGAATTGCGGGCATCGCGAGTGCGACACCGATGCTGTAGTTCTGCGCGAGAGGGTGCAGGGTTACCGCTGATAGTGCAGCGCCAAGGGGCTGAGCCATTTGGCGAATGCCCATCGCAGTACCGCGTTGATGCGGCGGATACCAGCCCGACACCACGCGGCCGGATGCAGAATTCACGCTCGCCGCCGCACATCCAGCGAGGAAGAGCGCAGCCCCGAGCAGGGCCGGGCTTGACGACGAAGCCAGCGCCGCAAGCCCCGTCGTCAAGGCGGTAGAAGTCAAGCCTGCGAACAGAGCTGCGCGTTCGCCGTAGCGGTCGACAAACCAGCCCCAGGCGATGAGTGTGAAAACAATACCGGCCGCCGGCATTGCTGCGACGAGACCGGCGGCGGAGAGGCTTAAACCGTTTTCCTGCAGGGATGGGATGAGAAAAGGCACACCCATGTGAACGACGGACGAACCGACCGCCGCGAACATGGACAGAAGTAGGACAAGGTGACGGTAAGCGGGCATTACAGTCGGGAGCTCATCTCCTCAGCGGCGGCGAGAACCTTTGCGCCCCAGCATTCATAGGGCGACGGAGTCATGCGCTCCACGGGGCCGGAGACGGACAGGACTGCAATCATGCGGTGGTTGCCGTCGAAAACCGGGGCGG
Source organism: Corynebacterium sp. LK33 (assembly GCF_014334955.1). Classification (NCBI taxonomy): domain Bacteria; kingdom Bacillati; phylum Actinomycetota; class Actinomycetes; order Mycobacteriales; family Corynebacteriaceae; genus Corynebacterium; species Corynebacterium sp. LK33. The sequence goes on from NZ_PDGU01000026.1 coordinate 191,454, forward strand.
AGACAGAAGCGAGTGCGGGGTCGCGCTCGCCCATGGATTCGGACCAGCCGAGACGTCGGCAGTCGTCGAGGTCCTGTTCGTTGAAGTCGGCATCGGGCAGCATGCGCTCAGCGAGATTGGCCGGGCCAAAAGCCAGGAGAACGCGTGCGGCGGAACCGGCGGTCAGTGGCATGCGAGAGCCAACTGGCACGGTGTTACGCAGGCCGGTGGCGGGCTCCATGGAGGCAATGCAGGTGCGGGTGTCGCCGGTGAGACGGTAGAGCTGCACGGACTCTCCGGTGACCTCTACCAGCTTCGGCAGGATGTGCGCTGCGGCGTCGGCAAGCAGGTCAGTTGTGACGGGCGTGATCTCGGTGAGCCCGGGGCCCGTCGTCCAGCGGCCGTCCGGAGTGCGGGTGACAAGGCGGTGCACTTCCAACGCCGTGGCCAGCCGATGGGCGGTGGCGCGGGGCAGGCCGGTGTCGTCGCAGAGCTCGGCGAGGGTGCGTGGAGTTTCTGCAACAGACTTGAGAATGAGTACCGAACGGTCGAGAACTTTAATACCACTTAGAGCTGGCGTCTCGGATGTGCTAATCTGTCCCATGCCATGATATTAACATCTCATTCCTTGAGATAAAAGAGATATATCCGGAAGGCGGCTCACCCACTATGCGCACCACGGACACCAGCCCGAAGACTCTGGCCGAGAAAGTCTGGCGTGACCACGTAGTCAAGCAAGGCGACAACGGCGAACCAGATTTGATTTATATCGATCTGCACCTCGTCCACGAGGTTACCTCGCCACAGGCTTTTGATGGCCTCCGTCTGGCAGGGCGCAAGGTGCGCCGCCCGGATTTGACCATCGCAACCGAGGACCACAACGTTCCGACTACTGTCGCCGGCGGCAAAATCAATCTGATTGAGGAACCGACCTCTCGTACCCAGATTGCCACACTGCGCAAGAACGCTGAGGAGTTCGGTATCCGCCTGCATCCGATGGGCGACCGCGAGCAGGGTATCGTGCACGTCGTCGGCCCACAGCTGGGCCTGACTCAGCCGGGCACCACCGTCGTCTGTGGTGACTCGCATACCGCCACCCACGGGGCTTTCGGTGCTATGGCCTTCGGTATCGGTACCTCCGAGGTTGAGCACGTTCTGGCTACCCAGACCCTGCCGCTGAAGCCTTTCAAGACCATGGCGGTCAACGTCACCGGCGAACTGCAGGATGGTGTTACCGCCAAGGATTTGATTCTGGCGATTATCGCCAAGATTGGCACCGGCGGTGGTCAGGGCCACGTTATTGAGTACCGCGGCGAGGCCATCGAGAAGCTGTCGATGGAAGCTCGCATGACCATCTGCAACATGTCCATCGAAGCCGGTGCCCGCGCCGGCATGATTGCTCCGGACGAGACCACCTTCGAATACCTGAAGGGGCGCCCGCACGCGCCGCAGGGCGAGCAGTGGGACGAGGCTGTCGCATACTGGAAGTCCCTGGTTACTGACGAGGACGCGAAGTTCGACAAGGTCGTCGAAATCGACGGTTCCGCGCTGACCCCATTCGTTACCTGGGGTACCAACCCGGGCCAGGGCGTGCCGCTGGGTGAGACCGTGCCGGACCCGGAGTTCATCGCTGAGGACTCCGACCGCATCGCCGCCGAACGTGCACTGGAGTACATGGATCTGAAGCCGGGCACCCCGATGCGCGACGTTAAGGTCGACGTTGTCTTCGTCGGTTCCTGCACCAACGGCCGCATCGAGGACATGCGCGCCGTCGCCGACGTGCTGAAGGACCGCAAGGTTGCCGACGGCGTCCAGATGCTCATCGTGCCGGGCTCCGCAAAGGTCCGCGCACAGGCTGAAGAAGAGGGGCTGGGCAAGATCTTCGAAGAGGCAGGCGCTGAATGGCGCATGCCGGGCTGCTCCATGTGCCTGGGCATGAACCCGGATCAGCTGACCCCGGGCCAGCGTTGCGCTTCGACCTCCAACCGCAACTTCGAGGGCCGTCAGGGCAAGGGTGGTCGTACCCACCTGGTTAGCCCTGCCGTCGCCGCAGCTACCGCCGTCGCCGGTCACTTCGCAGCACCGGCTGATCTCTAACTGACTCTCACTGCCGATCTTTGTACGACAGACCCAAGCAGAACTTCTAAGGATCTTTCACCATGGAAAAGTTTGATACTCACACCGGCGTCGGCGTTCCCCTGCAGCGATCCAACGTCGACACTGACCAGATCATCCCGGCCGTCTACCTAAAGCGCGTCACCCGCACCGGATTCGAGGATGGCCTGTTCAGCAACTGGCGCAATAACGAATCCGACTTCGTGCTCAACCGCCCGGAATACGCAAAGGGCTCCGTCCTCGTAGCAGGGCCGGACTTCGGTACCGGTTCTTCCCGCGAGCACGCCGTGTGGGCCCTGATGGACTACGGTTTCCGCGTCGTCATCTCCTCCCGCTTCGCCGATATCTTCCGTGGCAATGCCGGCAAGGCGGGGCTGCTCGCCGCACAGATGCAGCAGTCCGATGTCGAGCTGCTGTGGAAGCTGCTGGAGGCTAACCCTGGCATGGAGCTCACCGTCAACCTGGAGACCCGCACCGTCGAGGCCGGTGAGCAGGTCTTCCCGTTCGAGGTCGACGACTACACCCGCTGGCGTCTGATGGAAGGGCTTGACGACGTCTCCCTGACCCTGCGCAACGAAGCGGACATTGTGGCCTACGAGAAGAGTCGTCCGGCCCACAAGCCGAAGACGCTGTAGGTCAAAAAATGCTCTAGTCCAATCCGCGGTAGGCGTTAGACTTGCCGTATGTATCTGGCAATCACTAAACACTCTCGGCTCGGTGAATCTTCGCCTGCTGAATCGGCACGCGATTTGGGATTTATTTTGCGAAAGCATCCCGATCGCGTGCATGAGTCCGAGTTAAAGTTCGGTGTTGCCAGAGTCTTTTTCCCCACGGCTACCGATGCCGAATGCACGGCAGCCCTTTGGGTTGATATTGACCGCGATGAGCTGCTGAAACTCAAGCAGTACCGCGCTGATACGTTCAATCTGACCGGCTACATCAATGACCGGCAATGGGCCGCGTCATCGCTTATGACAGTGGCGCTGAAGTCCGTCTTCTCCACGGCGATGGTCATGGAAAAGCCCTCGCCTTACGACGAAACCCCGAGCGACCTCACCGCGACAGTCGCCGCGGTACCCGGCACCGAGGAAGAAATCCGGGCTCTGTTCGAACCGCTGGGGTGGAACGTCGCCTGCGATTTTTCGAACAATATTGCCGGCCAGAAGTTCTCACCGACGATAACGCTTTCGGGTAGAGCAACCGTCCGCGATTTGCTCAATCACCTGTATATTCTGCTGCCCGTCCTCGACGGTGGGAAACACTATTGGGTCGATGACCGGGAAATCGACAAGCTCGCCGCCCGTGCGCAGGACTGGCTACCGGAGCACCCGGAGCGGGAGAAAATCCTGGGGCGCTACCTTGCGGATCAAAAAGGCCTGGTCAACGAAGCCGTCGTGAAGCTTGCTGGGGAAGCCGCTGCAATCGAACTGCCCCGCGGTGACCAGCCAGCCAAGCCACTTAATCGACAGCGCCAAGAGCGAGTACTGCGTGAAGTACTTAGCCTGCGCCCGCGCAGTGTAGTCGACATCGGCTGCGGTTCCGGCGTGCTACTGGGGCCGATGCTGGAGAATCCGCGAATCGCGCAGATCGTTGGTACCGATGTTTCTGTGGGGGAGCTTCGTAAGGCGCACAAGGCGCTGAACCTAGATCGCATGCCGGAGCGCCAAGCCGCGCGGGTTGAGCTTTTCCAATCCTCGGTCACCTATGCCGATGAGCGCATTGCGAACATGGACGTGGCAATCCTGATGGAGGTCATCGAGCACATTGATGCCGACCGGCTGCCCGCGTTGGAGAACAACGTCTTTGGGCTCGCACGCCCGCAGTATGTCATCGTCACCACCCCAAATAGTGACTACAACGCTTGCTACCCAAACCTAGAGCCTGGACAGTTCCGGCACCTCGATCACCGTTTCGAGTTCAGCCGCGCGGAATTTCGTCAGTGGGCCAGGGGCGTGGCCGAGAAGTTCGGTTATCTGGTGGACTTCGACGGTATTGGGGACGTGCACGAAAATTACGGCCAACCAACACAAATGGCGGTCTTTTCCTACGACTTCACCGCAGCAGAGGAGAGCTAACTATGAGTACCATCTCACTTCCTAACCTCAGCTTGGTCATGCTGGTCGGTGTCTCCGGTGCTGGAAAGTCGACCTTTGCGGCACGACACTTCGGCCCGTTTGAAGTCGTATCCTCGGATACTTGTCGCGGCATTGTTTCCAACGATCCGAATAACCAGGCGGCGACGGCGCCTGCTTTTGAGCTGCTGGAGACGATCGTCGGCAAGCGGCTGGAAGCAGGCTTACTCACCGTGGTCGATGCGACGAATGTGAAACCGCAGGACCGCGCCCGGCTCGTGAAGCTGGCGCGCAGACACCATGCGCTCAGTGCTGCTATCGTTTTGAATCTTCCGTTGGCGGAGGTGAAGGAGCGGCACAGGCAGCGCACTGACCGCAACTTCAGAGTAGAGGTGTTGGAGCGCCAGCACCGTGACCTGCGCCGAGGGCTCAAGCACCTGAAGCGCGAGAAGATTCACAACGTTTTCATCTTGAATTCCGCGGAGGAAATCGACAACGTCACCATTGAACGTGTGCCGCTGAAGGTCGATCGCAGCGATCTCCACGGCCCTTTCGACATCATCGGCGATGTCCACGGTTGCTTCGACGAGCTGACCGCACTGCTGGAGAAGCTCGGCTACGAGCTCTCGGCGGATGGCAGCAATGCTCATCACCCAGATGGCCGCAAGACCATTTTCGTTGGTGACCTCGTTGACCGCGGCCCCAATAGCCCAGCCGTCTTGAAGCTGGTCATGGGGATGGTCTCGGACGGCAATGCTCTCTGCGTGCCCGGAAACCACGACTCTAAGTTGGTGCGCGCCCTCGACGGCCACAACGTCACCACGGGCCACGGGCTGGCCGAAACGCTCACTCAGCTCGCAGGCGAAAGTGAGGAGTTCCGGAAAGACGTCCGCGACTTCATCGACCACCTGCCTGTGCACTACGTGCTTGATGACGGAGCCCTGGTCGTAGCCCACGCGGGACTGCCTGAGCACCTCCATGGCAGGGCCTCTGGAAAAGTCCGCGAGTTCGCGCTCTACGGTGCGACTACTGGCAAGCTCGATGAAAATGGCCTGCCAGAACGTCTGGATTGGGCGGCGGACTACCGCGGTGCCGCCCGTGTTGTCTATGGCCACATGGAAGCGGACCGTTTGCGCTGGGTCAATAACACCATGTGCATCGACACCGGTTGCGTATTCGGCGGTAAGCTCTCTGCACTGCGCTATCCCGAACTAGAAAACGTGCAGGTCGATGCAAAGCAGACGTGGTGGGAGGCCCCATCCCGCAAGACCACCAACCGACCGGAGTCCGAGCTGCGTATCACTGACGTGTTAGACGTCGATGGTATCCAGACTGGGCGCCATGGACGCATCCGCATTGATAGTGACCGCGCGGCTGCAGCGCTGGAAACCATCAGCCGTTTCACGCTCGCGCCGGAGAGAATTCCTTACCTGCCACCGACCATGTCACCGGCGCCGACCTCACAGCGGGAAGGCTTCCTGGAACACCCGGAGGAGGCATTCCGCTACTACGCTGAACACACTGACCAGGTCATTTGTCAGGAAAAGCACATGGGTTCCCGAGCTGTGCTCTGCCTGATTCGGCCAGGAGCAAAGACCCGTTTCGGTGCTAGCACCTACGCATATACCCGGACGGGGCGTGCCTTCTTCGACGGTAAGAATCCAGCACTCGACGAAATGACCAAGGCCGCAGAGCGCGCCGGGCTTTTCGACCAATTCGGCGACTGGGTCCTGCTCGACGGCGAAGTATTGCCTTGGAATCTCAAGGCGCAAGGGCTTATCGACGACATCTATGCACCCACTGCTGCCGCCGGTATTGGTGCTGCCAGACAGCTCGCGGCCGCTCTGCAGGCAGCTACCGGCAGGAGAATAGAGGTCGGCGGTCCCGCTCCAGAACAGACTCTGGACGAGCTCGAGAAGTTCCGCGCTGCTTACAACCGCTATGTCGACAGCGACAACAAGATTCAGTTCGCACCCTTCCAAGTGCTGGCAAGTGAGGATGCCACCTGGCACTACAAGCCGCACTCATGGCACTTGGATATCGCGAACCAGCTGGTAGCAGCTGACAGTGAGATCTACCGGCAGACGCGCTGCTTCGTCCTCGACCCCAGTGACCCGGAACAGGTGAAGGCCGCATCGCAGTGGTGGTTGCAACTGACAGAGTCGGGCGGGGAGGGGGCCGTCGTCAAGCCAATGGAAAACGCGGCAGTGGACCGCCAGGTGCAGCCCGGTATGAAGGTGCGGGGGCGGGAGTATCTGCGCATGATTTATGGGCGTGACTACCTGCACCCGCAGCGTCAAGAGCAGTTGAAGCGGCGAAATCTGCAGCACAAGCAGTCCTCAGCGCTGCGCGAGTATGCCCTCGGCATTGAGTCGCTGGAGCGTCTAGCGGCGGGCGAGCCTCTGCATCGAATCCACGTCCCTGTCTTCGGCGTGTTGGCGCTGGAGTCAGAGCCGATGGATCCGAGGTTGTAGGACCTACTTCACCGGCAGCGCCGAGGCGTAGTAATCAGCCGTGGTCATTACACCGTCGTTGAATCCCAGCACCCAGGCAGAGCCCTTCTTGCACAGGATTTCCTCGTCGAAGGGCAGGGTGCCCTCAGCGGACCAGGCGGCAAGCAGGTCTGGGATGGTGATGCCCTGAGAGCAGATGACGCTGACTCCGCCTAGCGCGACAATGTCTTCGAATGCCTTCTTGGACTCAACCTGGTTGGCAATCCAGTGCTCGTCGCCAAGCCGTTCGTCGACTGTGACCTGCATGCCCAGCTCTGCGGCGAGTGGCGCGACGGTGTCCTGGCAACGCACGGGCTCGGCGGAGTAGATCCGCTCGGGGCGGAAGCCTTCCAGGGCAGAGACGAGCAGTTCCGCTTGACGACGTCCCTTCTTATCCAGTGGCCGCAGTGCATCATTGCCGTTCCAGTTGGTGCGACGGTGCGCACGCCCATGGCGAACCAGAATGAGACGGGTGTCCGGTTCCTTGTTCATGCGCTTGCGGGCCTTGACCAGCACGTCGCGGTCGAGGTCGTAGGACAGCAGCTCCTCGGCTTCGTCCCAGGCGACCCAACGAAGCTCGTTGACCTCGGAGTTCTGTTCGAATTCGCCGTCTAGAACCTCAGCGGTCCAGTACCAGACCAGCTTCGTGCGTCCGGCGACAGGGTAAGAGACGTTGCCGACGAGCTTGCCCAGACGGACGCGGTAGCCGGTCTCTTCCCAGATTTCGCGGACGGCGGTGGCAATGAGGTTCTCGCCGGCGTCGAGCTTGCCTTTCGGCAGCGACCAGTCGTCGTAGGAGGGACGGTGAATCACGCAGATTTCAGGGTTGTGGACATCGCCGCGCCATAGAACCGCGCCGGCCGCGAAGGTCGGCTTGGTGACATCCTGACCTGGCTTCGTTGGAATCTGGCGCAGGCGACCGGTCACGGAGGTATCGCCCTTGAGGTCCTTGTCCTCTTCGTGCATCATCGTGAATTCCCTTTCAATCCTTTGTCGCCGACCTAGTTTAGTATCGCAGTGTGAGAACGTCTCGCTAGACTTGTTGGAGATTAGAGACTAACGGAGGAAGGTCGCGGCGATGGTGCAGGTTTCAGTGATGGGTGCGGGCTCGTGGGGCACGACGCTCGCCAAGGTTTTTGCTGATGCGGGCAATCCTGTACGGCTCTGGTCGCGACGTGCGGAGCAGGCACAGCGTATTCAGATCAGCCGCGAAAACCACGACTACCTGCCTGGCCTGGGGCTGCCGCGCAACATCGAAGCCACCTCGGATGCAGAGGCCGCGCTGAAGGGCGCGGATGTGGTGGTGCTGGGTGTGCCCTCGCAGACTCTGCGTGACAACCTCAAGGTCTGGAAGGACTTCATCGGGACGGAGACGATTCTGCTCAGCCTGGCCAAGGGTGTGGAGCGCGAGACACATCTGCGCATGAGTGAGGTCATTGCGGAGGTCACAGACCTGCCAGCAGAGCGTATTGCGGTGCTGTCCGGCCCGAACCTCGCCCGCGAGGTTGCGATGGAGCAGCCAGCGGCAACGGTCATTGCTTGCGCTGATGAGAACAATGCCAAGATGATTCAGGCGGCAGTTGCCACTAATTACTTCCGCCCGTACACCAACACCGATGTGATCGGCTGCGAAATCGGCGGTGCCTGCAAGAACGTCATTGCGTTGGCCTGCGGTATGGCCGCTGGTCAAGGATTGGGTGAGAACACGCTGGCAACCATCATCACCCGTGGCCTGGCGGAAATCACGCGTCTGGGCGACGCGGTTGGTGCAGAAGATAAGACTTTCGCGGGATTGGCGGGCCTCGGTGACTTGGTGGCCACTTGTTCCTCGCCGCTGTCGCGTAACCGCACCTTCGGTGACCGTCTCGGTCGCGGTGACACGATGGAGCAGGCGCAGCACGCCACGCGCGGTCAGGTGGCTGAGGGTGTGATTTCTTCAATCTCGGTCCGTGACCTCGCTCGTCGCAATGGCGTGGAAATGCCAATTACTGAGGCCGTTTACGCCGTCTGCCACGAAGGCGCGAAGGTCGATGAGACAATTCGCAAGCTGATGGGGCGAAGCCGCAAGTCGGAGTAACCACTTCAACGAGGTCGGGGCTAAACTAAGTCACCATGACTTCGTCGAATAGCTCGTCTGCAGATCGCATTTCCGTCGCCGTCATCTACGGTGGTGCAAGCCCTGAGCACAGCGTCTCCTGTGTCTCGGCCGGCGCAATTATGGATCACCTGGATGAGGACCGCTTCCGAGTGGTTCCCATTGGTATTACCAAGGATGGTGTCTGGACCGTCGGTACGCGTGAGACGGATACGCTGCGCACGCAGGGGCGTACGATGCCGGAGGTCATCCCGGGCGAGGAAGTTGCGCTGAGCACCTCGCCGTCACGCCGCGGTGAATTCCGCTTCGTCACCGGTGATCGCGCCGGCGAGGTTTTCGACACCGTCGACGTTATCTTCCCGGTCCTCCACGGTCCGCACGGCGAGGACGGCACGATTCAGGGGCTCTTTGAGCTTTCCGGCATTGCTTATGTCGGCCCGGGCGTGCTCGCTTCCGCTGCGGGAATGGATAAGGAACGCACGAAGAATCTCTTGCAGGCAGCGGGGCTTCCTATTGGCAAGCAGGTTGTTTTGCACGTCGGCGAGTCGCTTTCCGACGAGGACAAGGAGACCCTTGGCCTGCCGGTGTTCGTTAAACCTGCCCGTGGTGGATCGTCGATTGGTATCTCCCGCGTCGATGATTGGGCGAATCTGGATGCGGCGGTAGAGCTGGCCCGAGAGCACGACTGGAAGGTCATTGTAGAGGCCGGTGTAGACGGCGCCGAAGTGGAGATTGGTGTGCTGCAGCGCGCTGACGGCAGCCTGCAGGTATCAGTTCCGTCGTTGCTGCGTGGCACGGAGGACTCTGACGAGGGCTTCTACGGTTTTGAGACCAAGTACTTGGATGATGTCGTCTCGGCGCAGATCCCGGCTGAGCTGCCGGAGGATGTTTTGAAGGCACTGGACAAGGATGCTCGTCGGGCGTTCAGGGCACTGGGCTCTGATGGGCTGACTCGCGTGGACTTCTTTGTCACGGATAATGGCCCGATTATCAATGAGGTCAACACCATGCCGGGCTTTACCCCGATTTCGATGTACCCGCAGATGTTTGCGGCTTCCGGTGTTGCCTACGAGGAGCTGCTCAGCGCCCTGATTGAGCGGGCGCTGGTAGCTCGTCGATAGAAGTTGGTTCTTACTTTTCTTCGCTCGGCGAGATGTTCTCCAGGTTGTCCGCGATGACCGAGGAGAGCACCGGCATCAGTGAGCTGGCCTCCGACATCGGCATTTCAACGGCGACGAAGCGCTCCCGGCCCATGGCGTACCAGGTGGCGGAGGTACCAGAGGAAAGCGTTGGTTCGTTGAACCAGACAATGTCGCCAACCTGCGTCAGCTGCTGCGTGGTGGTGCTATAGCCAGCCGGCTCGTCGACACCACAGCGCAGCACCACCGGATCGGCTGGGGTGCCGCCCCAAATGACCATGTCCTTCGGCATGTCAGCCGGCATTTCCTCTGCGCTCAGACGGTGACGGTTGCCAAGCTCGCGGGGGAGGGCAGCCTCCAAGCCGCTGCAGCGCTTATCAGCTTCCGGAGCTGCCAGTTCTACCAGTGGGACGCCGCCGCGCTCCGGCTTGTTCTTGTACTCGGAGTCCGGGCGCAGCGCCTCGGCGAGGTCACTCAGGGCATCCTCCGCCTCTGCATTTCCTTCGGCGGTAATCGCAACAACCGGTTCGCGCCCGACGGTGAACCAAGTCGCCAAAGACTCGTCGGTACTGTCGACAACACGCAGCCACGAAATGCCCTTGACCTCTTCGGTCTTAGCCAGCTCGTTGTACTGGCTAGGTACGTTCGCGCCACAGCGCAGCGTGATGCGGTCTTGTTCCAAGTTTCGGTACACAGCGGCACCTTCTGGAGCTGGCTCTGCAATGTCGGCGCGAACCAGACCTGCGGCGCGATCTGGCAGTCGGTCGAGCAGTTCCGCACACTCGGGCGAGTCATTAGCGGGGAGCTCCGGGTTGGAAATCGCGACTGGCTTTGTCGCCTGATTATCCTGGTAAATCTTTGCGGCAAAAATAATGCCGAGGATAGAGATAATGGCGATAGCGAGTGCGATGCCCGCGCGTGTCCGGCTACCCTTGGACTGAACTGTTTCTCCCGATGGGGGTGCGTCTACCATGGGCCTGATTCTACGTTGTCCGGTACCAACTCCAATTGGTTGGGGGCAATACCGAGACGGGTTCCGCTATTAACGGTTAACCATCGACTATTAGGAATGTGACTCGACACTGTGACTGAATTGACCATTGGCGATATTGGCGAGTTTGGGGTCATTGAGGCCATCCGGGCTATCGCCCCGTCGGCACGCAATGGCGACGATGCCGCCGTCTTGACGCAGACAACCCCCAACGCCCGTTTTGTCACTTCCACCGACATGTTGGTGGAAGGGCGCCATTTCCGCCTGGACTGGTCGACACCTCAGCAAGTTGGAGCTAAGGCCGCAGTACAGAATTTCGCCGATATCGAATCGATGGGTGCGCGTCCAACGGCCATGCTTTTCGCCATCTCAGCACCGTTGCATACTCCGGTGAGTGTGGTCACCGGTATCGCCGAGGGGTTGTGGCAGGAAGGCAAGCAATGTCCGGCGGAGCTCGTCGGTGGTGACATGGTCAGCGGAGATTCTCTGGTGATTTCCATCAGTGCGATGGGCGAACTTGGTGGGCTTGGGCGGCCGCTGCTGCGCTCAGCGGCACGCGCGGGGGATACGGTGATTGCGTCGGGACGCATCGGCTACTCTGCTGCGGGCCTTGCGCTGCTTCAGCACTGCGGAAGCCCGGCAAAGGTTCCAAGCGAGTTTGCGCAGCTGGTGGCCGCACACTGTACGCCCGAATTTGAATATCGCAGGGGTGCTACGGCGCGAGCCACAGGTGTGCGTTCACTGACGGACAATTCCGATGGACTGGTCGTGGATCTCCGCGCTATTGCGCAGGCCTCCAGGGTTACTTTGGAAGTTGACAGCAGTGCCATTGCGCCCGATGAGTTGCAGATTGCCGCTGGTGAATACCTGGGCATCGACCCGTGGGAGTGGGTGCTCACCGGCGGGGAGGACCACACACTGATCGGTTCGACGCCGGGGGAGCCTCCGACGGGGTTCCGCGCTATCGGCACGGTGTCGAAGGAAAAGTTCGATTCGGTGCTTATCGACGGCAAACCTCCTGCCCGCGATGCCGGTTGGGTTTCCTTTTAAGAGTTCGAAGAGGTTTTGAGAAGAAAGGCTGCATGACATGGATCCGTTGCCGGTCGAAGAAGGGTGGCAGAAGGCGCTGGAGCCAGTGGCCGATGACATCCACCGGATGGGGCAGTTCCTGCGCGAGGAGAACGCGGCCGGCTACGGTTACCTGCCCGCGGGCACCGATGTGCTGCGCGCCTTTACTTATCCATTCGATGAGGTCAAGGTGCTTATTATCGGTCAGGACCCGTACCCGACCCCGGGGCATGCGATGGGGCTTAGCTTCTCGGTCCAGCCGGATGTGAAGCCGGTACCGCGGTCGTTGGCGAATATTTTTAAGGAGTATTCCTCCGACCTGGGGCTCCCGACTCCCTCCAACGGTGACCTCACTCCGTGGAGTAGGCAGGGCGTAGCTCTGTTCAACCGTGTGTTGACCGTACGTCCGGGTGCTACTGCCTCGCACCGCGGTAAGGGCTGGGAGGCAATCACGGAGCATGCCATCAAAGCATTGGTCGCCCGTGATCAGCCTCTCGTGGCCATTCTGTGGGGACGCGACGCGCAGAGTTTGCAGCGTTGGCTCCCGGGCGTGGACTGTATCTGTTCGCCGCACCCGTCACCGCTGTCGGCATCCCGTGGGTTCTTCGGGTCGCGTCCGTTCAGCCGGGCCAATGAGTCGCTGATTCGTCAGGGAGCTACCCCTATCGACTGGACGCTAGAATAGGAATTCATGTCTTTGCAGATTGGTTCTGCCGCCATCGTCGGCTGGGTTGCCCGGGGGATTGACGCGCTTCAATCCCGCCGCGATGAGATCAACAGTCTCAATGTCTTCCCAGTACCGGATTCCGATACCGGGTCGAATATGCTCGCGACGTTGAGTTCGGCCTATGAGGAAGCGCAAAAGGCTGACGCTTCCGATGTTCGCGCAGTCACCGCGGCCCTAGCTGCCGGTGCAGTGCGCGGTGCCCGCGGTAATTCGGGCACTGTGCTCTCGCAGGTTTTTCGCGCGGTGGCTGAGGCTGCCTCCGGTAGTGGCATTGGCGTTGAGTCGGTACAACACTCGCTAAAGCTAGCTGTGCAACATGTTTCCCAAGCGATTGCCAATCCGGTGGAGGGCACGATTCTGACAGTCCTGCGGCACGCCGCGATTGCCGCGGAGGAATTTGAGGGCGACTCGATTGAGGAGCTCGCCGACACGATCGCGGATGCCGCTCGCGATGCGCTGGCGAAAACCCCCAGCCAGCTCCCGGCACTGCAGCAGGCGGGCGTGGTCGACGCCGGCGGCGCGGGGTTGGTCATTCTGCTCGACGCGCTTGCCGACGAAGTCAGCGGCCGCGCAGCCGCACCGGTCGATTTGCATGTCGACGCGCCACACGTAGCCACCGTTGAGATGGAGGTCATGTACCTGATTTCCTTGGCGGATACCCAGGCGGTGGAAGCGCTGCGAGAGCGGTTGAACCCGCTGGGCAATTCGCTCATCATCGCAGGTGATGCTGGTAATGCGGAGACCGCGCAGTACATGGTGCATATCCACACAGTGGAGCCGGGCGCAGTTATTGAGGCGGCACTCGACTTCGGTCGTCCGGAACGCATCCGTATCGAGGTGCTCGATGAGCCGGAGACAACACCTGAGTCCACTCGCATCCTCATTGCGGTAGTGCCGGACGGTCCGCTGAATGATCTCATCACCTCCTCTGGGGCGATTGCTATCAGCCCGACCCCCGCTCCGACTCCCACATCCACTCCCACAGATCGCGCAGCCATCGCCGACCAGGAGTTCGCTGACAATGTGGTCACCAAGGCGCTGACTGCCATGCGGGGTGCGGATGAGGTAATCCTGCTGCCAAATGGGCTGGTTAGCGACCAGGAATTGGCGGATATCGAATTCGCTGCTGCCGCGGCTAATCCGACGCTCGCGGTAGTGTCCACAGACTCCATTCCGGCTGGCCTTGCTGCCTTGGCCGTGCATTCGGCTGAGCTGCCACTGGCGGTTGCTGCGTATGCGATGGGAGAGGCTGCCAATGGCACGCGAACGGCTGTAGTCGCTGCGGACGTCGATAAGCCCCTGGCTGACGCGCTCACAGAGACCATCTCAGACCTGTTGGCTGGCGGCGGGGAACTAGTGACTCTGCTACTCGGGCACGGGGCTGAGGGCGTGGACATAGCGCAAGTGCGGGCGCGGCTGGACAAGCCTGTGGAGGTCGTAGCCTATGATGCGACCGGCATCGATGAGCTGGTGCAGGTAGGAATCGAGTAGCGCGATGCTCGGATGGCTCGGCTCGGATTATGCGCGCACGCCCCTGAATATCGTGGTGGGGCCAAAGATTGCAAAGAAGCTGCATACGGCTTTTGGTATGGAGACCGTCTCGGATGCGCTGACGAATTTCCCGAAGCGCTACGTGGCGCAGGGTAAGAGCTTAGATGTGTCATTTTCCGACATTGGCGACACCATCACCACAGTCGTGGAGGTGCACAGCATTTCGCCAGCGCCCGCCTTCGCCGACCGACGCAAGCCACTGAAAATCTATGTCAGCGACGGAGTGCGCATTCTTCCGGCCGCGATTTTCGGTGCCGAATGGCTGCGCAATATGCTGCACCCCGGTGTGCGTCTGCTCATTGTTGGCACGCTCAGCGAGTTCCGCAATGAGCTACAGCTGAAAAATGTTGATTGCATGGTGCTTAAAGCCGATGGTTCGGTAGGCGCAGCCACTGGCAAGCTGGCCACACTGACGAAGACAGCCAAGGGGATTGCGGAGATGCAGCGGCTGCTCACGCGCCCCTATCTGCCCATTTACCGTGGCCGCAAAGGAGTAGCGGGTATTCACCTGGCTCTGTACATGCAGCGCATCCTCGAATGGTTACCGCTGCAGCCAGACCCATTGCCCGCCACGCCGGAGGGACTTACCGATTTCGACTCCGCACTGCGTGGCGCACACTTTCCCTCCATCGCGGGCCCCGACATCGCGCTTGCCCGACTGAAGTACGACGAAGCGCTTGAGCTCCAGCTCGCCGTTGGTGCACGCAAGCGTACTCAAGCGAGTCTCACCGCTCCGGCCTGCACGGAAGTCGCCGGGGGACTTCGCGACGAGCTACGCCGAGGGTTGCCGTTTTCGCTTACCGACGGTCAGGTCGCGGTCGCAGCCGATATTGCGGACGATATGTCGCAGCCCAGCCCAATGAACCGCCTGCTAGCAGGTGAAGTCGGCTCGGGTAAGACCGTGGTGGCCCTACTGGGAATGCTGCAAGCAGTCGATTCCAGCAGGCAGTGCGCGATGCTGGCGCCGACGGAAGTCCTGGCCCAACAGCACTACCGATCGCTGACAGCGATGCTGGAGCAAGCCGGAGTAGCAGTGACTGTACGACTGTTGACGGGATCGATGTCGACGAAGGAGCGCCGGGCAACCCTGTTGGAGGCAGTCAACGGGGAGGCTGACATTGTCGTCGGCACGCATGCCCTGCTCAGTGAGGGCGTGGAGTTCTTCGATCTCGGGCTGGTGGTCGTCGATGAGCAGCACCGCTTTGGTGTGCGCCAGCGCGATCAGCTGCGCAGCAGGGGACGGGGTGGAATGACACCGCATCTGTTGGTGATGTCGGCAACCCCCATTCCGCGCACGGTAGCGATGACCATTTTTGGCGACCTCGCAGTTTCGCAGTTGACGGAATTGCCACGGGGACGTCAGGAGATCCAATCTTTTGTCGTACCGACGCTGGAAAAGCCGCGCTGGGAGGCACGAACCTGGGAGCGGATTGGGGAAGAAGTGGCCAAGGGCAACCGCGCCTTCATTGTCTGTCCCCGCATTACCCGCGACGAGGAACAGTTCCTCGACGAGTCCGTGGAGGCGGTGTTCGACCGAGCGAGGAAGAAACTTCCCGGTGTACGTATCAGTCAGTTGCACGGCAACATGACACCGGAGGACAAAGACCGCGTGATGCAGGCCTTTGCCACAGGACAGCTGGATGTGCTGGTGTCCACCACAGTTATCGAAGTCGGCGTGGATGTACCAGAGGCCACGATTATGATGATTCGCCGCGCCGAGAGCTACGGCATCTCGCAGATTCACCAGCTGCGCGGTCGTGTCGGCCGTGGTGACCGTGGTGGCCTGTGCTTCCTGTGTACACACACGCATTCGCAGACACCCGAGCGCACCCGGCTGGAACGCATTGCCGCCACCACCGACGGCATTCAACTGGCGGAGTTGGATCTGGCCACGCGTAGTTTCGGCGATCTGCTCGGCGATGACCAATCGGGGCTGGCGACTGGCCTCGGCCTGGTGGACCTCACCACCGACGGCGAGATCATCGAGCGCACCCGACACGATGCCATGGTTCTCCTCGATGTTGATGAGAGGCTTGTGGGAGAGCTCATCTCCGATATCGATGAAGAGCAGTCGAACTACTTGGACCGCTCCTAGTAAGACCAAAGTAGACTGTTGGGCATGGTAGATGTCTGTGCACCTTTTGCAGGAGTAGTCCGCTGGGAGGTCGCCGAGAAAGACTCGGTGACGACCGGTCAGGTCATTGCGGTCGTGGAGGCCGTCAAGCTAGAAGCGCCGGTTTTAGCGCCCTGCCCGGGCACGGTCGCGGAGGTGGCGGCAGATCAATTTGTGGATGTCGAAGGTGGTCAGCTGCTGGCACGAATCACGCCAGCAACTCACAGCACCACGGCACAGCACAACGGCAACGAGAACACATCGCACGAAGGGAAGTAGATGACCCGCATTATTGCAGGTGAGGCACGCGGCCGTAGGCTAGTCGCGCCCAAGGGAGAGACCACGCGGCCAACTAGCGACCGCGCGAAGGAAGCCATCTTTTCTTCCTGGTCCACACGCTTTGGGCTAGAGGGAACTCGCGTTCTCGACCTGTTCGCTGGCTCGGGTGCGCTCGGTTTGGAAGCGGCTTCGCGCGGCGCGCGTTCCGTCGTGTTGGTGGAAAACGATCCGAACGCCATTGCCGCTATTGAAAAGAACATTCGCACCGTGGGGCATCCCGATGTGGCCGTGTCTCCGATGAAAGTGTCGTCGTACCTTGCGGGCGCGCCGGGCGAGCCTTTTGACCGCGTCATTGCGGATCCTCCCTATGAGCTGGCGGGGGAGGCCGTTACAGAGATGCTCGAGGCGCTGCGCAGCTTCCTCGCGCCGGGCGCGGTCGTGACTGTGGAGCGTCACCGCGATGACGAGGAGACGCAGTGGCCCGAGGGCTACGAGCAGCTCCAGCAGAAGCTGAAGCGTCGCATTCACGGTTTGGCGCGCTTCGACACCGCTATCTACAACGCTTAACGTTCTTCTTTACGCTTTACGACGGCCAAAGGTGGTTTGACCTCTATGACTCACGCATGCTGCCCCGGTTCCTACGACCCCATGACCTCTGGTCACCTCGATGTGATTGAGCGTGCCGCGCGCCAATTCGATCAGGTGACCGTGCTGGTTACCCACAACCCGAATAAGCAGGGCATGTTCAATGTCGAAGAGCGCATGGACCTCATTCGGCAGTGCACGCAGCACTTGGACAATGTGCAGGTGGACTCCTGGTCGAAGCTGTTGGTTGACTACACCTCCGCGCAGGGCATCACCTGCCTGGTCAAGGGGCTGCGCTCGGCAGCAGACTACGAGTACGAGGCTCCCATGGCGCAGATGAATCGGCGCATGACGGGCATTGAGACTCTCTTTGTGGAAGCTGATCCGAAGTACGGTCATGTGTCGTCGACACTGATGAAGGAAGTTGTTCGCTACGGCGGTTCGGTGGAAGGGCTAGTTCCTGAGCCTGTCTTGCACGCCCTGCAGCGCCGACTGAAGTAGCATGTAAGTCATGTTTCGTGTCTTCGAATCTCTTGATGAACTGGTCCAGATCCTAGAAGAGGCACACGGCGTGCCACTGTCGGCCAATTGTATGGTTCCACGTCAGCGTGTTCTCGAGTTGCTCGATGAGCTAAGGGATGCTTTCCCGGCTGAGCTCGATGACGCGCAGGACGTCTTGGACCAGCGGGATGAGATTATCAACGATGCTGAAGCCCGGGCGAACAACACCATTTCGACTGCGGATGAAGAAGCCCATCGCATTGTCGACGAGGCCGAGGCCCGCGCTAACCACACCGTCGAGGATGCCAATGCCCACGCAGCTGGCACCGTCGCGGCCGCTGAGGACGACGCCCGTCGTCTCCGCGAGGATGCTCAGCACGAGTACGACAGCATTGTGGATCGTGCGTCTGCCGAGTCCGATCGCCTGATTCACGCTGGTAACGAATCCTACGAGCGTTCCGTTGCGGAAGGCCGCGAGGAGCAGGCTCGCCTGGTCGCTGAGTCGACGGTCGTCCGCGAAGCCAATGACGAGGCGAATCGTCTGCTTTCCGACGCACACGCGGATTCCTCTCGCCTCCGTGAAGAGTGTGACCGCTACGTCGATTCCAAGCTCGCCGAGTTTGAACAGACTCTCCAGGAGACCCTGCGTAATGTCGGTCGCAATCGCTCGGTACTGCGTTCGGGGGCCGGTGCCGTCGGCGGTGGTGCAGGGGCACAGAGCGCGCCGTCTTCCTTCTCCGAGGGGCAGGAACGCCGCCGGTACGAGCGTTAGCGCATCTTCGGGGTAGACTGAGGTCTATCATGACTGACTCATCCCCATTTGTTCTGGACGTTTCGACATGTCTGCAGGGCGGCATGCCCGAGCAGTTCCGCAAGGTAGGCGATAGCCCTGTCCGCGTTGGTGTCGAGATGATTGGCATCGCCGCTGGCGAGGAGGTTGTCGTTGACGGCATTGTCACGAACCTCGGCAGCGGTGTCATGGTTGACGCGACTGTGACTGCCAAGGCCACCGGCGAGTGCGTGCGCTGCCTAGCCCCGCTGAATCCGGAGCTCAGCTTCCACATTTCGGCTGTGTTTTCCAACAACGAGGACTTCATCACAGGCGACGATGCCGAGGAAGAAGACCTCGAAGACGAAGTTGGCCAGATCGTCGACAATACGGTGGATATCACTCAAGCCGTCATCGATGAGGCGGGCTTGAACCTGCCCTTCAATCCGACCTGTCTGGATTTCGATTCCAGCTGTGCTGAGTCGGACTCGGAAGTGCCCGAACCAGACGGCATCTCGGGTGAAGAGGAGCGTATTGATCCGCGTTGGGCTGGCCTGGCGGAAAAGTTTGGCTCGCTCGGCGACGATAAGTAATCGACGACGACTTAGACGAAGAATTTAAAGGAGATATAACGGATGAGCCGCAAGCGTCGGCTAACCGGTGAGGCGGCTAGGAAGGCGGCCTTCGAGGCCGTCGATCACGCCCCGCTGCTGGAAAAACTCGGTGTTGAGCTACCAGAGGAGTCCCTGAAGCTCGCTTTGACCCACCGCAGTTTCGCGAATGAAAATGGCATGCTGACCAATAACGAGCGTCTAGAGTTCCTGGGCGACGCCGTGCTGGGCATGTGCGTTGCTGAAGAACTCTACCGTCGCTTCCCGGACCGCGCTGAGCAGGATATTTCCAAGATGCGCGCAGGTGTCGTGAACATGTACGCGCTGGCTGACCTGGCCCGCAGTATCGGGTTGGGAGAGCACATTCTCCTCGGCCGCGGTGAGAAGGCCACCGGTGGCGCGGATAAGCACTCGATTCTCGCTGACACCACCGAGGCGCTGCTGGGTGCTATTTACCTGCAGCATGGCTTCGAGGTTGCCCGCGAGACCGTGCTTCGCCTGTTCAACCAGATGATTGACGATGCCCCGACTGAGTCCCGCGGCCGAGACTGGAAGACGCTGCTGCAGGAACGCCTGGCGGCCAAGCAACTACCGGCTGCTGAGTACACCGTGCGCACCACCGGCCCCGACCATGACCTAACTTTCTACGTCGACGTGCTGGTTGACGGCGTGGTTAAGGGCAGCGGTACCGGCGCCACGAAGAAGGAAGCCGAAATGCACGCCGCGCATCAGGCGCATACCGCACTGGCCTAATGCCCGAGCTTCCTGAAGTCGAGTCCGTACGCCGCGGTCTCGACACTTACGTCGTCGGTGGCCGCATCGACGATTCCTTCGTCTACAACGCTCGTGCCGTGCGGCGCCAACCCGGTGGCGCCGCGGAGTTTATCGGTCGTACGCGCGGGCGCACGGTTGTCGCTACGGATCGCCGCGGTAAGTTCATGTGGCTCACGCTTGACGACGACTCCGCGGTTGCCATCCACCTGGGCATGAGCGGCCAATTGCGCGTGGAAGCTCCGTACACTCCCGATACGCTGCTTGGCCGTCACACCCGAGCCGCTTTCGACATCGCCCTTCCGGACGGCGCTCGGCACCTAATCAACTTCAACGATCAGCGCACCTTTGGTTGGGTCTGGGCCTGTGAACTGGTCGAATCCCATGGATGCTTAGTTCCGGAACCCGCAGCCAAGATCGCGCCCGATCTATTGGAGCCCACCGTCGATGTGGTTGCCCTTGCACGCCGCATGATGAAGTCGCGTTCACCGATCAAGGCCGTATTGCTCAACCAGAACATTGTGTCGGGTATCGGCAACATCTATGCCGACGAAATGCTGTGGGCGGCGAAGGTCGATGGTCGCGTGCCGGCGTGTGACCTTTCGGTCCGTCGTTTAGCGAAACTTTTGCGCGAGGGGCAATCGGTACTCGAGCGGGCGCTAGCGGCCGGCGGCACCAGCTTCGATGCGTTATATGTGCATGTCAACGGCGAAAGCGGCTATTTTGAGCGGAGCTTGAACGCCTATGGACAAGCGGGGGAGCCGTGCCCGAGGTGTGGGCGCGCAATTGTCCGTCTGCCATTTGGGAATAGATCGAGTTATCTGTGTCCCACCTGTCAGCGCTAGAATTTCCTTATGAGTTTCATGGAGCAAGCAACCGACTGGGTAAATGCTTGGAATGACAAGTACTGGCTGCTCATGATTGTTCTGCTGATTGGTACAGGTTTGTACTTCTGTTGGCGGACCATCATGGTGCAGATTCGGTACATCCCGGAGATGTTCAGGGCCATCACTGAAAAGCCCTCTGATATTTCTGAGGGCGTCAAGGGCATCTCGGCCTTTAAGGCCTTTACAATTTCGGCAGCCTCACGCGTGGGTACCGGAAACGTCGCAGGTGTGGCGGTGGCGATCACCACCGGTGGCCCTGGCGCGGTGTTTTGGATGTGGCTGCTCGCCGCGATTGGTGGCGCAACCAGCTTCGTGGAGTCTACGCTGGCACAGCTGTACAAGGTGCGGGATAAGGACTCTTACCGAGGCGGCCCGGCCTACTACATCACCAAGGGGCTAGGGGAGAACTGGCGCTGGATGGCCTCGCTGTTCGTCATCGCTATCACGGTGACCTACGGTTTCGTGTTCAACGCGGTGCAGTCCAACTCGATTACGGCGGCTGTGGCTCAGTCGACCGGGCAGGAGACACCGATCTTTAAGTTCTGTGTCGGTATCGTGCTGGCAATCTTGGCTGGTGTCATCATCTTCGGTGGTGTGCAGCGTATTTCGGCGGTGACGCAGATTGTCGTGCCGATTATGGCCGTGGCCTACATTATCCTCGGCCTGATTGTCTTGGCTCTCAACATCACCGAGGTGCCGGGCATGATCAAGCTGATTTTTGAGCACGCCTTCGGTATCCGTGAGATTGCTGGTGCTGCCGTCGGTACTGCCATGATGCAGGGTATTCGCCGCGGTCTGTTCTCCAATGAAGCCGGTATGGGTTCCACTCCGAATGCGGCGGCGACGGCATCGGTGTCGCACCCGGTCAAGCAGGGCCTCATTCAGACCATGGGCGTCTACTTCGATACCTGGGTCGTCTGTACCATCACCGCGGTTATCATCCTGCTGTCCGACCCGACTTTCGGCGGCGATGTAGAGGGCACCGCGCTGACTCAGACCGCGCTGTCAGCGCAGGTGGGTACGTGGGCTATCCACGCGGTTACGGTTATCATTTTCTTCCTTGCGTTCTCCTCGCTGGTGGGCAACTACTACTACGCCGAAGCAAATATCCCGTTCCTGTCTAAGAGCAAGGCTGTCCTGAATACCGTGCGCGTCCTGGTCATCCTGTGCGTTATTGGCGGAGCTGTCGGTTCCGTGCCGCTCGTCTGGTCGCTTGCAGATACTTTCTCCGCCCTCATGGCCACCATTAACATCATTGCCATTCTCCCGCTGGGTGGCGTCGCTGTCGCCCTGCTGAAGAACTACTCCGAGCAGAAGTCCAAGGGGCTCAATCCGGTATTCCACCGCGATGATCTGCCAAACCTCCGCGGCCACGACAAGATCGAGTGCTGGGACGGTTCCGACCCGATGACAGTGCGTGAGTCCGATGTCGCTTAACGACGTCCGCCTCACCGCGTGGGTACACGGTCGTGTTCAAGGTGTCGGTTTTCGCTGGTACACCCGCGCGACGGCTCTGGAGTTGGGGTTGGTTGGTTATGCCCAGAACTATCCGGATGGTCGGGTGTTAGTTGTTGCTGAAGGGCCACGGGCAGACTGTGAGAGTTTGCTCGCTTGGCTTGAGGGGCCGAATACTCCGGGCGATGTGACGGCAGTGGTGCCGTTATGGCAGGAACCGAAGGGTGCATTGAGCACGTTTGACCGTCGTTAAGCGTGTGCCAACTGCCTTCCTCCCCCCCCATGTCGGTGTAGGAAACCGAAAAATTCGAAAACATTCTATCCCTCGCTCTGCGTCATTGTTTTTACGCAGTTAGCGGGGGATTTTTTCGTGTCTTGAGGTAGTCGATTGGGACGCTGAAGAGGTCTTAGAGCGCTGAACAACTACGCAAGTGAGAAAAAGAATACGCAAATACGGAGGAAAAGTGATTTAAGTTAATAACTACCTACTGACAGACAGGGGAGGCACAAATGGCGCCTGAAGAAGTAATTGCACAGTCGGGAAACTCAGCGTGGATGCTAATCTCGGCTTCGTTGGTCTTGCTCATGACACCGGCGCTCGCGCTGTTCTACGGCGGCATGTCGCGACAAAAGTCGGTGCTCAACATGATGATGATGAGCTTTGGTGCGGTCGGCGTTGTCGGTGCCATTTACGTGTTGTGGGGCTGGTCGATGTCCTACGGATCGCAGTCGATTGGCGGTGTGTTTGCCAACCCGTTCGAGTTCTTCGGTCTGCGCAACTCGATTACGGATGGCGACGGCAACTACATCGCGGGTGCAAATGGTTACCCGAACATCATTGATATTGGATTCCAGCTCACGTTCTGCTCTATCTCCGTGGCACTGATCTCTGGAGCGCTGGCCGAACGCGTGAAGTTCTCCACCTGGTTAATCTTCGTCGGTTTCTGGACGACGTTGGTGTACTTCCCAATGGCCTTCATGGTTTGGGGCGGCGGCCTGCTGAGCCACTCGGCAGAGGGGCTGTCGGCGAAGCTGTTCGGTACCGCTGACGGTGAAGCATTGATCGCTCCGATTGACTTTGCTGGCGGTACGGTTGTGCACATTGCTGCTGGTACTGCCGCTTTGGTGCTGGCGATTATCGTCGGCAAGCGCAAGTCTATCGATGGCAGCCAGCATCGCCCGCACAACCTGCCACTCGTCATGCTGGGTGCTGCACTGCTGTGGTTCGGCTGGTTTGGCTTCAACGGCGGTTCGGCATTTGCTGCCGACGGTGTCGCTGGTCTGGCATGGCTGAATACGACGGTGGCAGCGTGCGTGGGGATGCTCGGCTGGATTTCACTCGAGCGTATTCGTGATGGACATCCCACCTCGCTGGGCGCCGCTTCGGGTGTCATCGCAGGGCTTGTGACTATTACTCCGGCCGCAGGAGATATGAACCCAGTGACGTCAATCATTCTGGGCTATATCGGCGGTGCGCTGGCTTGCTGGGGCATTGGCTTAAAGTACAGGTTCAACTTCGATGACACCCTGGATGTGGTTGGTCTGCACCTGGTTGCAGCTATGTGGGGAACGATTGGTGTCGGTCTGCTGGCCAACGACCGAGGACTGCTTACCGGCGGTGGCATCGACGGCCTGAAGTTGTTTGCCATCCAGGTCATTATTGCTGTCGTCGCAGCTGTGTTCTCGGGCGTGCTGACGTACATCATTGCCCGAGTCCTGAAGGCAACCGTCGGTTGGCGTATCCACGGCGAGCAGGAACATTCTGGTATCGACGTCGCTCAGCATGGTGAGTCGGCCTACACGTCAGCCAAGCAGGCGGCTGTGTAAACAAGGCTGTGTAAACGATCTTGTGTAACAGGGGGCGTGCTTGGGGTAATTCAGCTCCAAACCGTAACTACGGGTAAGATATTGCCCCATGTATTTGAAATCGCTGACTCTGAAGGGCTTTAAATCCTTCGCTTCGGCGACGACGATGAAATTCGAGCCCGGCATCTGCGCAGTTGTCGGCCCGAATGGATCTGGTAAGTCGAATGTCGTCGATGCCCTCGCGTGGGTTATGGGCGAGCACTCCGCCAAGACCCTCCGTGGCGGCAAAATGGAAGATGTCATCTTCGCGGGAACTTCCGGGCGAAAGCCCTTGGGGCGCGCAGAGGTAACTCTTACCATCGACAATTCCGATGGGGCACTTCCCATTCAATATAAGGAAGTCTCTGTCACGCGTCGCATGTACCGCGACGGCGCAAGTGAGTACGAAATCAACGGTTCTCGCGTCCGTCTAATGGACGTGCAAGAACTCCTCAGCGACACCGGCATTGGCCGCGAGATGCACATCATCGTAGGCCAGGGCCGGCTTTCGCAGATTCTGGAGTCACGGCCAGAGGAGCGTCGTGCGTTTATCGAAGAAGCTGCAGGCGTGCTCAAACACCGCCGCCGCAAGGAGAAAGCGCAGCGCAAACTCCAGTCGATGCAGGCTAACCTCGACCGTCTGCAGGATCTGACAGGTGAGCTTTCCCGTCAGCTCAAACCGCTGAAGCGTCAGGCTGAGGCCGCCTCTCGCGCCCAGACTGTGCAGGCAGACCTGCGCGACGCCAAGTTGCGTTTGGCTGCCGCGGACTTCGTGGATTTGCAGGACAGCCTCAATGACATTGCTGGTCAAGCCAAGCTCATTGAGGAAAAGGTGGAGGCCGCCACGGAGCGAGCCGAGATTGCCGCTGAGCGCACTGCAGAACTCGAAGCCGAACTGGAGGACATCACTCCAGCTGCCGATGCTGCCCGTGACCTTTGGTTCCGTCTCTCCGCACTCGGTGAGCGTATTCAAGCGACGGCCCGCATCGCCGCCGATCGCGCGGCCGACCACTCCGTCGCTCCGTGGGTAGGCCCAGACCCGGACTTCCTGGAGCAGCGTGCCGACGACGCCGCCACCGAAGAAGCCACGCTCGCTGAGGCTGAGGCAGAGGCCCGCGAAAAACTGGAGGAAATCCGCGAAACGCTCTTCGATGCCGAGGAGACTTTCCGCGAAGCCGAAGCGGAGCACCTCGCGGCCGTTCGCGCAATCGCCGACCGTCGCGAAGGCGTGGTTCGTCTCATTTCCGCAGAAGAATCTCTGCGCACCCGCTTGGAAGCCGCCGAGGCCGAAGCTGCACGCCTTGCCGAGCAAACCAATGAGGCCGACGAACGCCGTGCCGATGCCACCGAAGCTGTGGAAAACGCCGCGCAGGAGCTAGCCGAGGCAGAATTCGAAGGTCCCGAGCTGCAGAGTGCTTATGAACAGGCCAACCGGGAAGCAGAGCTGGCCTCTACACGGTTGAAAGAACTCCGCGCTGACGAGCGCGACCTCGAGCGCAGCGTCTCAGGTCTTTCCGCCCGCATCGAAGCTCTGGAGACCGCCCGCACCGCCGCTGCCAACGACGGCACCGCGTGGCTACGTGAAAAGCACGAGCTCGGCGTTCTCTCTGAAGTCATCGATGTCGACGCTGGCTGGGAAAAAGCGCTCACTGCCGCCCTCGGCGCGGCCGCCGAAGCACTGGTCAGCGAGGGCAGTGGAGATTCGCTTATCGACGAGCTGGTGGCCACGGGCAAGGGCAGTGCCGTTGTTATCAATTCTGCGGATGCATCCGACTCTTGGCGCTTGGACATCACTCTGCCCGCACAGGCATCCTGGCTGCTCGATCATGTGACAGTGCCCGCGGAGCTTTCAGGTTCGTTGACCTCTCTGCTCGTTGACGTCGTGGCCTGCGAGGACGAACACGTCGCCCGTGAGCTGGTGACCCAGGATACTCGACTGCGCGTTGTTGACCGCGATGGTGTGTTGCGTGGTTCGGGTTGGGTAGCTGGCGGTGCTGGCGGCACTGCCTCAGGTGTGGAAATCGCTGCGGATATTGCCAAGGCTCGCGAGGAACTGGCGGAAGCACAGGCGCGGTTGAGTGACCTCGGTGGTGTGCTCTCCGGTGCACAGGCCGAAGAAGAGGACCGCCGCACGGACGCGGCGGCCGCCCGTGCTGCGTTGCGTGAGCATCAGAGTCGTATGAAGGTCCTCACGGATGCCCGAACTCGGGCCACAGCGCAGCTGTCCGGCGTGGTGCATGATGCCGAACGCGCTGAGCAGCGCGGAGCCGAAGCCGCGGACCGAGTAACTAAGCTCCAGAAGGAGTTGGCGGAGGTCGCAGACCGCTTAGCTCGCGTTGACCGTGACCCCGAGGAGGGGGAACCGTCGACAAGCGAACGTGACCGTGCCTCGGAGGCGCTGACGGCTGTGCGCGCCATGGAAACAGAGGCGCGTCTGTCGCTGCGTACGGCAGAGGAGCGACTGTCGAGTGTACGAGGCAAGGCCGAGCGGCTCCGTCGCCAGGCTGCATCGGAGCGCGTAGCGAAGGCTCGCCATGAGCAGGCGCAGATGGCGAAAGTTGCCCAGCGCGAATTGGCAGAAGTTGTCGCGGAGCTGGCTGAGGACTTGCACGCGAAGGTCAACGTGTCGTTGGCGAGGGCAGAGGCCGATCGCGACGATGCCGAGGCGCAGAAGAAGACGGTGTCGCAGGCACTATCAGCGGCCCGGACGGAGGCGAATACGGCGCAACGTGAGCTGGCACAGCTAACGGATTCCGCGCACCAGGGCGACATCGCCCGTGCGCAGGCGCAGGTCCGCGTGACCGAGGCTGCAGAGCGCATCGTCGACCAGTTGGGGCTGTCTGTCGATGACCTGCTCGCGGACTTTGCTCCTGATGAGAACTTCGACCGCGCAGCCGTGACGAAGCAGCTCAAACAGGCGGAGAAGGATCTGCGTGTGCTCGGCCGCGTCAACCCGTTGGCGCTGGAGGAGTATAAGGCGATGGAGGAGCGCTACTCTTTCCTATCCACGCAGCTCGATGATGTCCTCAAGGCCCGCCAGGACCTCACCGATGTTGTCGAGGAAGTCGATGCCACGATCCTGCAGCTCTTCACAGACGCGTGGAACGATGTCGAGGCAGAATTCCCCGCGGTCTTTCAAACGCTTTTCCCGGGCGGCGACGGACGACTGGTTCTCACCGAGCCGGACAACCTGCTCACGACAGGTATCGAGGTTGAAGCCCGCCCGCCGGGCAAAAAGGTTAAGCGGCTGTCGTTGCTCTCCGGCGGCGAGAAGTCGCTGACGGCGCTGGCAATGCTCGTCGCTATTTTCCGTGCGCGCCCGAGTCCCTTTTACGTACTCGACGAGGTGGAAGCCGCGCTTGACGACGTTAACCTGCGTCGCCTTATTGCGCTGCTCGAGGAACTCCGCGCGACCAGTCAGCTGATTGTCATTACGCACCAGAAGCCAACAATGGACGTTGCGAATGTGCTCTACGGCGTGACCATGCGGGGCGATGGTGTGACTCGAGTAATCTCGCAGCGAATGTCACCGGCATCCGCAACTCCGTCGACAGGAGCGGAGTAAGCGCGGAGTAAGTGAGGAAGAGTCGTTGATACTGCATAATGAGAGTTATGACTCCAACTCAGTGGATACTCCTTGTCGTCGCGATTGTCGTTATTATCGCGCTGCTCTTTGTTGTGGGCTATGTCCGCAGGAAGAACCAGCGCATTTCCTTTGCGAAGGAAGATACTAAGGAACTCACCCAGCAGGAGAAGTCTGGAAATTACCAGGCCACTAGTGGTTTTAACTTCGCTCCGGCCGGTGGTGGGACTGATACCCGCGAGAAGCAGCCGGTTGAAAAACCGATGCCGAAACCGGCGGAAAAGCCGATTGAAAAGCAGGCCCCGGAGCCAGAGGAAAAGCAGGCTGATATACCTGCCGATCAGCCGGACGGTTCACTGCTGAAACCAGAAGGTCGACTGGTTATTCCGGATAACCCCACCGAAATGGAGGGGGATTATGACCGCGTAATGCGGGAAATCCCAATCGATTTGCCAACGGCCGGGGAAGAGGAATCAGAGCTCGAGCCGGAACCACAACCAGAGCCCGAAGCAGAGCCTGAGGTAGAGGTAGTTCCTGCTCCTGAACCGGAGCTGGAGCCGGAGCCGACTCCCGAACCGGAGCCGGAAGCTGCGCCGGAGCCGACGCCAGAGCCAGAAGCAGAACAGCAGATTGACTCCATCGACCCGGCTGAGGGACGTCTGGGCCGCCTGCGCGGTCGTCTGTCACGGTCGCAGAATGCAATTGGCCAGTCTGTGCTCGGCATCTTGGGCGCGGGTGACCTTGATGAGGACGCGTGGGAAGAGGTTGAAGACATCCTGGTTATGGCTGACCTCGGTGCGGCTGCGACGCAGCGTGTCGTCGATAAGCTGCGCGAGCGTATTGCCAGCCAGAAGGTGAGCACGGAAGAGCAAGTGCGCGCCCTGCTGCGTGAGGTGTTGATTGAGGAGTGCAAGCCTGAGATGGACCGCTCCATCCGCGCACTTCCGCACGAGGGCAAGCCCGCAGTGATTCTGGTAGTCGGTGTCAACGGCACAGGTAAGACCACGACGACGGGCAAGCTGGCTCGTGTACTGGTCGCCGGTGGCCACCGTGTTGTTCTCGGCGCAGCGGATACCTTCCGTGCTGCTGCAGCCGACCAGCTGGAGACCTGGGGGCGACGCGTTGGCGCGGAGACCGTTCGCGGCGCTGAAGGCGCCGATCCTGCTTCTATTGCATTTGAGGCAGTTGCTCACGGTATCGAGTCCGGCGCTGATGTGGTGCTCATCGACACCGCCGGCCGCCTGCACACCAAGGTCGGTCTGATGGACCAACTGGACAAGATTAAGCGCGTGGTGGAGAAGAAGGCTCAGGTTGACGAAGTCATCCTGGTTTTGGACGCGACGGTTGGCCAAAATGGTCTACTGCAAGCTCGTACGTTCCGGGATGTAGTAGACATCACCGGCGTTGCCCTGACCAAGCTGGACGGTACCGCGAAGGGCGGCATTGTATTCCAGGTGCAAAACGAGCTCGGTGTGCCGGTGAAGTTGGTTGGCCTTGGTGAAGGTGCTGACCACCTGGCGCCGTTTGAGCCGGAGAGCTTCGTAGACGCACTGCTCGGCGGCCGCAAATAGTAACTAACATCGATGAGTGAATTTTCCATCGATTGGTGAGTACAGCGTCGCCCGTTGCCCCCGGCAAAAATAAAGGCCTCGGAGCCACCGCGTAGATTTCTGTAGAGGATACGCGGGGCTCCGGGGCCTTTAATGTTGAGGTGCTAGGAATCTAGCGGAGAGTTGTGCTAGGAATCCTTAGAATTCTTGCGTGCGAGGCGGGTAGCTGCCACGCCACCGACCAAGAGTGCAAGAGCGGCACCGCCGAGGGCAGTCGCCTGAACACCAGTGACTGCTAGCCCAGTGTTCTTGGTCCCGGTTTGCTTACCGTCATTCTTAGGGGTGTCGGGCTTGTCGCCTGGATTTTCCTCCCCAGGATTCTCGTCCTCCCCGGGCTGTTCGTCACCTGGGTTTTCATCGTCGCCCGGAGCGTCATCGCCTGGGTTCTCATCGTCGCCCGGAGTTTCGTCATCGGAGGTCGGACAGTAGCCGTAGACTCCGGTTGCCGGGTCGATCTTGCTCATATCACGCGGGGAACCGTCGGGGCACGTTGCGGTGTCATCGACTCCCGGCGGAATTCCGTCATTTTCTGGGGCATCTTCATCAGGCTCCGGAGTTGGGCCGGAATCATCTGAAGTGCCACAAGCACCGTAAGCCCCGGTTGCCGGGTCAATCTTGCTCATGTCACGCGGGGAACCGTCGGGACAGGTCTGGGTGTCCTCAACGCCCGGTGGGATGCCATCGTTAGATGAACCTCCTGGATCCGGGTTTGCAGCGTCATCTACACACTGGAAAGTACCGCCAACATTTTCAAAATGTTGACCGGCGGGGCATTCCGACGGGGCGGGGTCAGGAATCTGTGCGGTGGCAGCGCCAACGCCGATGAGCATGCCGGCTGAAGCGGCAGCGGCCACCATGGTCGAAGAGAGCTTCTTCATTTGGAAACCTCACAATGTCTATAGGAAAGCCCTGTAATCAACGGGCTTAAGTGGGGGAACACTGTTCACGCTTTTGATGCTAAT
This sequence comes from Corynebacterium sp. LK33, assembly GCF_014334955.1. Lineage (NCBI taxonomy): Bacteria > Bacillati > Actinomycetota > Actinomycetes > Mycobacteriales > Corynebacteriaceae > Corynebacterium > Corynebacterium sp. LK33. Next base: position 221,654 of record NZ_PDGU01000026.1, read on the forward strand.
AACTAATTACAGTCTTTGGTGACGTGAGCTTGGGGAGGGGGTAAATCGAAATTGTTGACTCGTCCAAGTCCCAGTAAGGGAAAGCGGGAACTTATATTTACAACGCTGAGTGTGTACACCCGTTGTGGTTGGAGCATCTTTAGAACTCGTCACTGTTCACTCGGCGGGGAGGCTTTTCTGTCTTCGCTAGCGAAGCTTGGCATCTGATCGTGTCGGGGTGGCGAGAGGCGGGTGGGAGCGTAGAGGTTTGGTAAAAAATCGGTACCTGTGGGTTTTATGCTTCGAGCTCTAGACGTTATGACTTTTCGGAGGTGTGACGCACAAAAATGCTCCCGATGCTGAATTGGCATCAGGAGCATTTTATGTTTCGTTAGCGGGGTAGAACCCTAAGCTTCTTAGCGGTTCTTGCGGGCGATGCGGGTAGCGGCGACACCGCCGACCAGGAGAACCAGAGCGGCTCCACCCAGGGTGGTGGCGTCAACGCCAGTGGCTGCCAGGCCAGTGCTCTGAGTCGAAGAAGCCTTCTTGGACTCCGAGGTATTGTGTTCAGACTTCTTGGAGTCCGAAACCTTCTTTACATTCTCGGAAGAGGTCGTCTTCTTGGACTCGGAAGCCTTCTTCTCAGCCTTTTCCTTGGCCTTCTTCTCTTCCTTCGTGCACTTGTTTTCGTTCTTGCACTCAGCAGAGATCTTGATGCCAACGTTTACCTTGACATCCTTGCCGTCCTTGCCTGGCTTACCGTCCTTGCCGTCCTTACCTGGCTTACCGTCCTTGCCGTCCTTACCCGGCTTACCCGGCTTCTCGTCGTCCTTGCCTGGCTTGTCAGCGTCCGGCTTGTCCGTGCCTGGTTTGTCAGTGTCCGGCTTCGCCTCGTCCTTGACGCAGACACCGAAGACGTTCGGGTTGCCTGGGACTGGCTTGCTCATGTCGAAGTGCTCGCCCTCCGGGCACTGCTTATCAGAAATGCCTGGGTTTCCCAGGTCGCCCGGCTGGGACTCATTGTCGCCCGGTGTTTCGGGCTTAGGAGCTTCCTGGTCCGCGACGCACTGGAAGGTTCCGCCGACGTTCTCAAAGTGCTGGCCGTCTGGGCACTTGTCCGGCATTGGGGCCGGAATTCCGTCAGTGGAATCCTGCTCAGGCTGGTCTGCGACGCACTGGAAGGTGCCTCCGACGTTCTCAAAGTGCTGGCCGGCGGGGCACTCGGTCGGCATTGAGTCCGGAATCTGTGCAGTAGCGGTGCCTGCGCTTGCAATCATGCTGGCGGAGAAGGCAGCGGCGGCGATAGCCGTGGTGAACTTCTTCATGAAAACCTCTCAAGGAGTCAAACGGTCAGAGACCAATGAATATGATTTCGCCGTTCATCCCTCATCGTGCACGGCGGAAAATAAAACCAGGCCAACTGCGGTTAACTAGGTTCATGATTAACCATAAACTGGTTGATATATGAATGGTATTGGAGGTAGTTATAGGAATAACATCAGGTGCGCAGTGGCGTGCTTTGACCTGCTGCAATGCCGCCGGTTTGCTATTTGGCTTACACCATTCCGGGGGAGGTTCTTACTAAGGGTGGCCTTAGCAAAAGCTAGCCACTGGCGTTATCTTTCTGTTACCTAGCTGGTGGTAACTGGGTTGGATAAACGTTCTTTATGCAGTAGGGCATTCATATCTGGAGGCTCGTTTAATTGTCACGTTAAAATAACGAACAGTAATCTAACGTCCTTGAGAATAAAAGAGCTTCGTCCTATTGCTATTTTTTACTTCCTATTGGTTACACCCGAATCGGGGCATTTAGGGTGGGTGGGCTGCAATCGTTGTCGATAGGCGAAGCTGTAGATATGTGCCAAATGGAGTATCCAGCGGGTACGGTAGAACAGTTAAGAAAAAACAAGGCAAAAGGGGAGCTGGAAACTTGTTTGAGTCTCTTTCCGATCGTTTGACGGGTGCCCTGCGGGGGCTGGGCGGGAAGGGCCGCCTGACTGAGGCGGATATTAACGCCACCGCCCGCGAGATTCGGCTGGCTCTTCTGGAAGCCGATGTCTCCCTCGAGGTTGTCCGTACCTTCATCAAGCGCATCAAGGAACGCGCTAACGAAATTATTGGCAGCCAGACTGTCAACCCGGCAAACCAGATTATTGAGGTCGTCAATGAGGAACTGATTAACATCCTCGGTGGCGAGACTCGACGGCTGAATATGTCGAAGCAGCCACCAACAGTTATCATGCTGGCCGGTCTGCAGGGCGCTGGTAAGACCACCTTGGCCGGTAAATTGGCCAGGTACCTCACGGATCAGGGGCACACCCCGGTCCTCGTCGCCTGTGACCTGCAGCGTCCAGGTGCGGTGCAGCAGCTGGAAATTGTCGCTGAGCGTGCAGGCGTGCCGTGCTTCGCACCGTTCCCGGGCACCAGCCTCGATTCCACCCATGAAATGGGCACCAGCGAGGACAACCCAGTTGACGCCGCGTTCCGTGGCCTCGCTTATGCTCGCCAGCATCGCCACGATGTGGTGATTATCGATACCGCAGGTCGCCTGGGTATCGATGAGGTTCTGATGAAGCAGGCTCGCGACATTCGCGATGCCATCAACCCGCATGAAGTTCTGTTTGTCATCGACTCCATGATTGGTCAGGATGCGGTAGAGACCGCCAAGGCCTTCCGAGACGGCGTTGACTTCACCGGCGTTGTACTGACCAAGCTCGATGGCGACGCGCGCGGTGGCGCTGCACTGTCTATCCGTGAGGTCACCGGTAAGCCGATTCTGTTCGCCTCCACGGGCGAGAAGTTGGAGGACTTTGACGTCTTCCACCCAGACCGTATGGCCAGCCGCATCCTGGGCATGGGTGACCTGAAGACGTTGGTTGAGGTCGCTTCCAAGGAAATCGATCATGAGCAGGCTGCCAAGTCCGCCCAGAAGATTGGTTCCGGCGAGCTGACTCTCGAGGACTTCCTCGAGCAGATGATGATGGTCCGCAAGATGGGCCCAATCGGCAACATCCTCAAGATGCTCCCCGGCGGCGCGGAAATGTCCAAGGCCGCGGAAATGGTCGACGAAAAGCAGCTTGACCGCATCGAGGCGATTATCCGCGGTATGACTCCGGAAGAGCGCGAGAATCCGAAGATTCTGAATGCTTCACGACGTCGTCGTATCGCCAACGGTTCCGGTGTGTCCGTTTCAGAGGTTAACCAGCTCATCGAGCGTTTCAATGAGGCGCGGAAGATGATGGCGCAGATGGCCGGCCGATTTGGTATGGGCGGTGGTCGCCCATCGAACCGCAAGGCGAAGCGTGGTCGAAAGGGCAAGGGCAAGAATAAGCGCAAGGGCGCTAACCGTGGTCCAACGCCACCGAAGGCAATGCGCGGTGGTGGAATGCCCGGTATGCCTGGAATGCCAGGTATGCAGGGCATGCCGGGTATGCCTAGCATGGCTGAACTGCAGAAGCTGCAGAAGCAGATGGGTAATCAGCTGCCAGAAGGTATGGAGGACTTTGACCTCAACAATCTCGACTTCGGACAGGGCAAGAAGTAGCGGGGACTAGAAGTAGCTAGTCCCGCAGAGCCTTCTGAATCTGGCGGTCCATTTCAGGACTGAAAGTGGCCGCTAGTTCATCGGTGATGTGATTGCTGTCGCGGTAGACGTAGATATTGCCAATAACTTTACGGCAGGTGGTCGGACCGCAGAAGATGTCGGAGAAATCTAGACTGTGCCCGTTGGGGAAGTTCGCAAGAATCTCCTCAGCGGGATTTTCTGCATTTAGGGCAGTTTTGCGGTGGATAGCGCAGTCTTCTTCCGCTTCTTCGCATACGCTGGGGGAGAATTGGTCCAAGTCCTCCCGTAGCGCCCATGGGTTATCGCGGATAGCGAAGAAATCAATTCCGCGTTCTTGTAGAGCAGCGAAAAACGAGACATAGCCATCCGGTGTGTAGTCGCCCGGCTGCGGTGGGTCCGCCTGGAACAAGGGTCTGGTCGAAGTGGTGAAAACCATCTCTGGCTGAATCTCGTCAATTTTGTGCAGAGCCTCGAAAGTCCAGGCCACGCAGATATCGCCGACTCCGTGGATCGGTTCTAAGGTCGCTGGACAGCCTTGTCGGAGAAGAACCACCACTCGGTACCCGTTGTTTTTGCCGTAGGCATCAATCGGGGCAAACCAATGTTCCATGTGCGAGCCGCCGACGATGACAATCGATTCACTAGCATCTGGATCACCGTAGACACACGGCTGGGTCTCATCGCGCCAACGGCGATTCGGCGGGAAGTATCCGACGTCCTCACCGCCTGTCGCAAGGCAGCCATCGAGGGCAGGTTCCGGCCAAAGGTCCGTGATGAAATCGGTATTCGGCTTTGTGGCTGCCTTGGGGACCTCGTACCCGTCGGTAAGCGCGAGTGCACCTGGATAGACCTCTGGATCTAGGCTGGTGGCGGAGGCGCGATTGACGCGCACCTGTTGCACGTTGACAAGGCTGGACATGCCGACCAACGCAATGACGACAATAGTGCCGACTACCGCTAGACGACGAGCCGGGCGACGATGCTTCATTGCGTGGATTGCATCGCCGACGACGGGCTGAGTCCGGGTCGGTCGGCGAGTCGATTGAGCCAGCGGCAGCTCGACATACTTGTTGGTGACTTTGGCCAAAATAAAGGAAACGACGATCACTGCGGTGCCAAGCTTCAGCCCCGGAGTATCGCGGTTGAGGTAGTTTATGGCCAGGATGAGAAGAGGCCAGTGCCACAGGTAGAGCGCGTAGGCGCTCTGGCCTACTTCGCGCATTGGGCGGCTGGCCAGGAACTTGGAGATCCAGCCCGCCTCAGGGCCGGCGATAATAATCAGCGCAGCACCACCGAGGGGCCATAGGGTCCAAGGGCCTGGGAACTGCGCGGCGCCATCGAAGATGAAACCGGTGGAGACTACCAGTGCGAGGCCGATGCTGGCTAACAGCACTCGAAGAGGCTTGGGCATGGGGACGGAGCCCCGGCCAAGAATCAGTCCGAGTAGTGCGCCGAGGCAGAGCTCCCAGAGGCGGCCGACAGTGGAGTAGTAGTTCCACCCCTGGTTTTCGGAGTGCATATAGAAGGCATAGACAAGCGAGCCGAGAGTGATAACTGCCAGCAAAGGGGTGAGGATTCGGCGGAGCTTACCGCCAGTAGCGTCGGTGCGCTTCGCCTCCACCGGTGAGGTGACCGCGCCGACAATCTGGGGTGAGCGCGTCATCCAGGCGAGTAGGGAGATGAGCAAAATGGAGCCGAGATAAAACTGGCCCTGCACCGACATTGACCACAGGTGCTGCAGTGGGGAAGTTTCGCTCTCTGCGGCAGCGTAGTCCGAGCCCTGGAGTGCCAGTTCATAATTTTGGTAGTAGAGCAGGCTGGCGCGGAGTTGCTGGGCAATGTCGATGGTGCGAAGCGATGGAATGAAGTAAATGACAAACAGGGTTGTCGCGAAGAGGACCAGCACCAGTGTCGGGATTAGGCGACGCAGCGTGCGCCAGATACTCCACCATGGATTGATTGACTGCCTGGGGTTGATGGCATTGCGGTACTGCGCGCCGAAGAAGAAAAACCCGGAGAGCAAGAGGAATACGTCCACACCACCGGAAACGCGGCCGACGTAAACGTGGAAAAGGACTACGAGGGCAATCGAAATGCCCCGTAGTCCGTCCAAGTCATACCTATATTGGGTGCCGGTGGTTTGCATAGAATGTTACGTTACCGCACTGTCAACGACGTTCAGCCTTAGTGGGTATGCAGCGTTTCGAGTGCGCAGTTTTGTTAATTTCCAAAAACTGCTGGTAACATACCTCGAGTTGTCTCAATGAGAATCCTCAGCTGAGGCACGACTGCGAATTCATCGGATCCGGCCACGGCCGCCCGGTGGTCACGCGCAGTGTAAATATCCCAAGGGCAAAACCGGTCCGAAGCACTTCGTTAGTAATTACTCGTGAGCTCGGATGCATAAGTATTGTCCAGTGACATAGAAGAAAGAGGAACTCCTCATGGCAGTCAAGATTAAGCTGCAGCGCCTGGGTAAGATTCGTACCGCTCAGTACCGCGTTGTCGTTGCTGATGCTCGTACCCGTCGCAACGGTGCGGTCATTGAGAACCTGGGCATCTACCAGCCGAAGGAAGAGCCGTCGATCATCAAGATTGACTCCGAGCGCGTTCAGTACTGGCTGGGTGTCGGTGCACAGCCGACCGAGCCGGTTCTGGCTCTGCTGAAGGTCACCGGCGACTGGCAGAAGTTCAAGGGCCTCGAGGGTGCAGAGGGCACTCTGAAGGTTGCTGAGCCGAAGCCGACCAAGCTCGAGCTGTTCAACAAGGCTCTGGAAGAGGCCAACAATGGCCCGTCCGCTGAGGCCATCACCGCTAAGCGCCGCGAGGCCAAGGAAGCAGCTAAGGCTGCTAAGGAAGCTGAGGAGGCCGCAAAGGCTGCCGAGGCTGAGGCTGCTGAGTCCGAGGCTTCCGAGGACGCCGAGTAATAAGGACGCTGAGTACGCCGCTTAGCTAATCCGGGCGCTACCTTATACTTCAAGACGAAGTGTTGGGTGGCGCCTTTTTGCTTTACGCGGGGTGTTTTACAGAGCCTTTATAAGAGAGGGAGTGTGCGCGTGTCGGTAGCTGACATGGTGCTTATTGGCCGAGTGATCAAGCCCCACGGTGTGCGCGGGGAAGTCGTCGTCGATGCGACAACGGATGACCCGGAAGGGCGTTTCGCAGTCGGGGCCACGCTGTTGGGTGTACAGGCCGGCCGTGAGGAACAGCTGACTGTGAAAACGGCACGCCCGCACCAGGGGCGTTTGCTGATTCGCTTCGAGGAGATTCCGGGCCGCAATGAGGCCGAGCGTCATCGGGGTATGAAGTTTTATGCCGAGCCCGTCTTCGAAGACGAGGACTTTTATGACTTTGAACTTGAAGGCCTGCGCGTAGTCCATAACGGCACCGATATAGGCGAGGTCACTTCTATCGTCCGCGCGCCCGCTCATCGTCTCCTTGAAGTCACGCTTGACGACGGGGCCCGGGAGGTACTCATCCCTCTGGTAGAGGAAATCGTTCCGGAAGTTGACCTTAAGAATTCTACTGTCACCATCACCCCGCCGGAAGGACTGTTGGAGCTGTGAGCTTACGTCTCGATGTAGTCACAATCTTCCCGGAGTACCTCGAGCCACTGCGTCATGCGTTGCTGGGCAAGGCAATTGAGCAGGGCATTTTGAGTGTCGGCGTACACAACCTGCGCGACTGGGCGCCAGGTGTACACCAGGCCGTGGATGACTCGCCCTACGGCGGTGGCCCCGGCATGGTTATGAAGCCGGATGTCTGGGGTCCCGCCCTCGACGAGGTAGCGGCGCTGAAAGCGGAGCAGTCGCTCACGTCCGCGGTGCCACATTTGGACAATGTCCGCCATGATCAGAAATTGGGTTTGGCCGAGGAATCTTCCTATGCTGCAGCGGAAGTGCCGTCGTTAAGCGAAGAAGATTCAGCGAAGCCCCTGCTGATCGTCCCGACCCCGGCGGGCGAGCCGTTTACGCAGCAGATGGCGCAGGAGTTCTCACACGAGGAGCACATTGTGTTCGCGTGCGGGCGCTACGAGGGCATTGACCAGCGAGTTATTGATGATGCCGCTAATCGTTACCGCGTGCGTGAGGTCTCTATTGGGGACTATGTGCTGATCGGCGGGGAAGTGGCGGTGCTGGTGATTGCGGAGTCCGTCGTGCGGTTGATCCCGGGTGTGTTGGGCAATCGCAAAAGCCACGAGGAGGACTCTTTCTCTGACGGTCTGCTCGAAGGGCCGTCCTACACCAAGCCGCGCGAGTGGCGTGGACTGACAGTGCCGGACGTTCTCCTTAGCGGCAATCACGCGCTGGTGGACCGTTGGCGGCGCGACCAATCGCTCATCCGCACGGCCGAACGTCGTCCCGATTTGCTTGCCGACGTCGACCTCAGCGCCCGTGACCGGGAAATAATCCAGGGAGTCATTGGGGAAGTAACCGAGGAGAACTGCTAGTGGCACGTGTTCGAATTGCGCGACCTCGGCACGTCATTGGTTGGCTAGCTGTCCTTGGGGCGCTGGCGTGGTTCACTCAGACGCAGCTGGCGGGGAGTATGGATCAGTCGTTTGCGGGTTGGGTCAGTGACCTGCATGGGGCGCGGGATGGCCGCGTCGATAGTGTGATGCTGGCTTTGAGCGAGATTATCCGGCCGATTTACGTCGCGCCGGTCACGCTTGTTGCTGCGGCACTCCTGTGGTTCCGCTTCCGTGCGTGGGCGTTGCTATTGCCGGCGTCATTCGGTTCGTCAATTGCGGTGACTTATGCCATGAAGTGGTTTTTGGACCGCGACCGACCGGGAGAGGAGTTCTCACTGGTCAACCTGCACGATGCGGCGTTTCCTTCTGCACATGTGGCAGCGGTTACCTCCAGTGGCATGGCCGCGATGCAGCTTGCCATCCCCGTATTGCGCCGCACAGCCCGCAAGCTGCTCGACCTGGCCATCATCGCGCTTATCGGCGCTGTGGCACTGTCGCGCGTGTGGGTCGGGGCGCACTGGCTCACCGATGTTATCGGCGGCCTCATCGCCGGAGTTATCGGCTTAGCAGTTGCGCTGCTAGTTCTTAGGAGATGGCCACGAGCACGGCGCTACGCGCTGCCTTAGTCTCCTCGTAGAAGGCCACGAGTTCGCGGTACCGCTGTGTCGCAGTGGCTTCGTCGATAAGCGAACCATTGTCCGTGATGCGGGCGGCAAGATCGATGCTTGCCAGCGTCTGGTGCACGTCGCCGACGCGATCGGCGCGGATGACTGCGGACAGCGGCTTGCGGCAGACGCGGTCGGCACCGAGGATGGCCTCCGCCAGCGGGTCGCCGAGTGCCTGGCCGTCGATGGGATTGCCGGTCAACGTGCGCAGCAGGGACTCCCAGTCCGTGTCGATGTCCAGGGCATCTTCGTCCGGAACGTCGACGAAGTGCTGCAGGATAATCTTCTCCGCGCCGTCGGTAACAAGCCCCGCCGTGCCGCCGTCGCTGGTCGCCGCAGGTGCTGCGACCTCAACTAACCGCGCTGCCTCCTCGTCGGAGATGCGCAGGTATTCGGCACAGAGTTTCTGCTTCATGGGGCTCCTTTTCCGGTGATTACTGCGAGCCTTCTGTGGGGCGTTCGCCAATTGGTACTTCCACGATAGTAAAGTTGCCCGGGTGATTTCATCAGTAATTGCCCGAGAACTCGCCGCCACTGGTGCGGACGTTGCCGAAAGTGCCGTCGCCGCCGCTATCAAGCTTCTCGACGAAGGCAACACCGTGCCTTTCATCGCCCGCTATCGCAAGGAAGTAACCGGCGGGCTCGATGACACACAGCTGCGTTTCATCGAGGAACGCGTCGTTTACCTGCGCGAACTAGAAGAGCGCAAGCAAACGATTCTCGCCGCCATTGAAGAGCAGGGAAAGCTTAACGACGATCTCAAGGCCGCCATCCTCGCCTGCGACACTAAGGCGCGGTTGGAGGATCTTTACCTGCCGTACAAGAAGAAGCGCAAGACCAAGGCCGATATTGCACGTGAGGCCGGGTACGAACCGCTGGTGGAGGAGCTACTGGCCGACCCCGCCGCGGACCCCGAGACTCTAGCCACTAAGTACGGCGAGGCAGCTGGTAAGGATGCGAAGGACGCTCTGACCGGTGCCCGTGCCATCTTGGTCGATCGCTTCGCTACCGATGCTGATTTGGTTGGCTCTGTCCGTGAGCAGGTGTGGTCTTCCGGTTCCGCCGCCGCTGCCGTGGTGGAGGGCAAGGAGACTGCGGGTGCGAAGTACCGTGACTACTTCGAGCACAACGAACCTCTGGACACCATGCCTAGCCACCGCGTGTTGGCCGTGCTGCGCGGTGAGGCCGAGGGCGTCCTGACGCTCAACATCGATGCGGGTGAGGATGAGACTTACGAACACATGATCCGTGAGGCCTTTGAGCTTCCCGACGGCGGTGCCTCCAAGTGGATTGACCAGGCCGTTCGTTTCGGTTGGCGCACCAAGTTGGAGGTGTCCGCTGCCCTCGATGCCCGCACTCGACTGAAGGAGCGTGCCGAGGCCGAAGCCGTGGATGTCTTCGCCCGTAACCTGCGTGACCTGCTGCTGGCCGCACCGGCTGGCCAGCGCGCCACTCTCGGCCTGGACCCGGGATACCGCAATGGTGTTAAGTGCGCCGTTGTCGACTCCACTGGCAAGGTGCTCGACACTGCCATCGTCTACCCGCACCAGCCGCGCAATGACTGGTCCGGCGCCAAGGAGCAACTGGCCACTCTCTGCGCCACGCACCGCGTGGAGCTCATGGCCATCGGCAACGGCACCGCTTCCCGCGAGACCGAAACCCTGGCCCGCGAAATCGCTGACCTGATAGCTCAGGCCGGTGGCAAGAAGCCGACCCCTGTGGTGGTTTCTGAGGCCGGTGCTTCCGTCTACTCCGCATCGTCCCTGGCAGCAGCTGAGTTCCCGGACATGGATGTATCTCTCCGCGGTGCCGTATCGATCGCCCGCCGCCTGCAGGACCCGCTTGCTGAGCTCGTCAAAATCGATCCGAAGTCCATCGGTGTCGGCCAGTACCAGCACGACGTTTCCCAGACCAAGCTCGAGCACTCTCTCGATGCCGTGGTCGAGGATGCCGTCAACGCTGTCGGCGTGGAGGTCAACACCGCCTCCGCGCCGCTGCTCGGTCGCGTTGCTGGCGTGTCCTCGACTGTTGCGGACAACATCGTCGCTTACCGAGACGAAAACGGCGCTTTCACCTCCCGCAAGGAGCTGCTGAAGGTTCCGCGTCTTGGCCCGAAGGCCTTCGAGCAGTGCGCCGGCTTCCTGCGCATCCACGGTGCTAACAACCCGCTGGATGCCTCCGCCGTGCACCCGGAGTCCTACCGCGTCGTCGATGCCATCGCCGCTTCGACCGGCGTTAGTGTCCAGGAGCTCATCGGCAACTCCCGTGTCCTGTCCAAGGTACGTGCTGCAGACTTCGTCGACGAGTCCGCCGGCATCGGCCTGCCCACCGTCCAGGACATCTTGACCGAGCTGGACAAGCCCGGCCGCGATCCGCGTCCCGAGTTCGTCACCGCCACCTTCAAGGAAGGCGTGGAGAAGGTCTCCGATCTTCAGCCCGGCATGATTCTCGAGGGCACCGTCACCAACGTCGCGGCCTTCGGCGCCTTCGTCGACGTCGGAGTCCACCAGGACGGCCTCGTCCACGTCTCCAACATGGCCCGCGGTTTCGTCTCCGACCCGCACGAGGTCGTCCGCTCGGGCGAGGTGGTCAAGGTGAAGGTTCTCGACGTTGACGTCGAACGCAACCGCATCGGTCTATCGCTCAGGCTTGACGACGACGCCTCGGATGCCAAGCCAAAGCGTGACGGCGGTCGCCGTGATGGTCGTGGTGATGGTCGCGGCAAGGGGCGCAAGCGCGGTTCCCAGAACAAGAAGCAGGGCGGTTCCATGGCTGACGCGCTGCGCAGGGCAGGCTTTTAGCGCTTGATTTATTAGCGCATTGCCTATTAGCGCATAGCGTCGATGCGGCTGTTGATCTCACCTGCGACAGCCGCAGCCATTCCATCCGGTACGACGATGGTGTAATCGGACCCCGAGGTCTCAATCTTGACTGCCTCGCCTGACCGTGCCGCCACGGTGATGCGGCCATCATTGCCAAGTCGAAGCCCAATACCGCCACCGTCGGCCCAGTTATAAGTGGCCGGCTTCGCATATTTGATGGTTCGAAGCTCAATGGGGTGTTTCATCTTCAGCGGTCCACAGCCGTTAAAAACGGTAATGGAATCTGTCTTCGGGTCCGTGTCTAGTGTCATGCCGGTTTCATATGCGATGAGGAATAGCGGCGTGCACAGCAGAAAAACAATGCCGAGGCTTGGCAGGAACACTGCGAGCGCTACAGACACCACGCACCAGACTGCGAGGGCGATCTTGACGCCCTTAGAGATGGTCACACTGACGTCGATGGGAGTCGGGTCTCCTTCTCGATGGGGCAACTGTGGCGATGTCGGCTCGGTGACCGTGGCGTCGGTAAGCGAGGAGTAGTCCTTGAGGCGGCGCGTCACGAGCAGGGCTGCTACTAGGCCGATGATGACGCCGGCTATTGCATAGATCCAGCCGATTCGGGCGGTGGTGGGGTCGGTTGTGCCGATTTGCGGGATGATGATTGCGAATTCAATGCCGATTAAGAAGCCGCAGAGAGCGAGGTTGGTTATTGCAATTGGCTTGCGCACGACAAGCGGCGTACTGGTCTTGGCGCCGAGCCAACCGATCTGCGCACATGCTATGACGATGATCGCCATAATCAATGTGCTTTGAATCGGCGGCATGAAACCGTTGGGAGTGCCGTTACCGCTCCAATGCGTTGCTAATTGGTCTGGTAGTCGGTCGGAAATGGCAATTACCCACAGAAGCTGTGCAATGGCCAGAACGCACGGGGTGATGATCGTTCCTCGAACAATCCAGGGGTCAAAGCGTGGAATCTGCTGCATGGAGACAATCTAGCAGTTGGGGGGGGGCTTTGTAGCAACGGTCGGTGGCGGTCGTTATTGGAGTGCTGTATCAGCGTGACGTTGTAGCGAGCGGTTGTAGCGTGCCGTCTTAGTGTGCGCGGAGTTTCGCCAGAAGATGCACCTCGTGACATTTGATAACACACTCAACATCGAACTCGAAAATACAAACGAAAAAGTTTTATTAAAAGGGTTGTAAAATCGAACGTGCGTGCTAGAATGGAGGTATCAAGAACAAAGTGCTTGAGCTTCTCTTCTTGGCGTTGGGCTAGTGGTATTCACTGGTCATCGACACCAAGTGGGGTTGGGGCTTTGGGGGAACAATGTCTGAAAAAGATAGTCCGGCCAAACAACCGTCCGATGTTTACCAAGCGGCTCTGCTGCCTGAAGCGCCGCAGTTTTTCCACGAGTCATCCACGAACCAGTTGGCGGTGGCGGGTATCCAACGCAATCGCTTGGAACTGGGTATAGCTTGCGGTTGCACGCCGAAGTCGCTTGAGGTTGATGTGGATGCATATATTGCTGAAATCGCGCCCGAGTTGGGTATTTCCCGCGGTAAAGCGCTCGAGTATGTAGAGGTCGGCATTCAGTTAGCACGCATGCCTCGGCTGGGTGCCTTTATTAAAGCTCGAGCTCATTTGCCCTTTGCGCATTTGATCACCATTGCTCGCGCGACAGCGCCGCTCCACGATCCAGAGGTGCGTGCAGCTGTTGAAGAAGAAATTGCCCGCTTTGTCATTCCCCGAAAGCATGGCGAGGCACTCCGGGGAGTTCGCAGCCTACATAAATTCCTGCAACGGGTTATCGAAGAAATTGAACCTCAGCTTCGCCCCAAAAACCTTCCGGGTGATGTCGATCCGCTGCTTCCTGCAGGAGAACGCGAAATAGTAGGAGAGAGTATCGGTTTTGAAGAGAGCGACAACTTCGCGGAAGTTTTTATGGAGCTGGAAAAGACCCGCGCTCTCGAATTCAAAACCACCCTCGAGTCCATCTCCAGCTCAGCTGGCTGCACTCGAGTCGAAGCTTTGACACACCTCATCCGCGGCACCGCCGAGGCAAAAATCGTACTCAACCTATACTGTCCTGCCACAGAGGAGCGCCCCCGCACCGCCTGGCTTGGCGGCGTTGGCTGGATCTCGCAGTTAGCTACGCAGGCGTGGATTGATAAGGTCACGCATATTCGTATGCTTGCCGACGAAACCGCGGAGGGCTACGCCCCAACCGAAAGTCAGAGGGCCTTCGTTAAAGGTCGGGACGGAACGTGTCGCTTTCCGGGGTGTGATGTACCCGCGGAGCTCTGCGACATTGACCATATTGAGCCGTACGACAAAGAGCACCCAGAGGAGGGCGGGGCAACGGAAACGCCGAACCTCCACTGCCTCTGCCGCCGGCACCACAACATGAAAACAGCTGGTCTTTGGAATGTTGCACGTGATCGGGGTGGGGTGGAACTGTGGACGTCGTCAAGCACGGGCAAAAAGGCGGTGAGCCTGGAAGATGGGCCGCTCGCCGGGCACGGACGCTACACCTTTGACAAACGGGGACTGCGGATGACGCAGGCGCTGGCAGAATATAACGAGTATCGCCAGGAGCTGATAGAGCAATCACGGAAGCTGGTCGAGGAAGCGCGCAAGGGAGAAGACGCCGATACTCCCAGCCCGCAAGTCCCGCAAGACTCGGAAGCTCCCCAAGACCCCCAGGACCCGCCGAACATGGAAGAGTTTGGTTTCTGACCAGGGGGTGTGTAATAATTTCCAGGTTGTCTTTATAGGCAGCTTTACCTGTTTCGGGCATGAACCGGCCGAGCGTCCCTCTGCGGGAAAGCGCCGCCAGGGTCCTCTGTCTATGCAAAAAGTAAAGGAATAAGTTTCCATGAACATTCTTGACAAGGTTGATGCAGCATACCTGCGCGACGACATTCCGGAGTTCCGCGCTGGTGACACCGTCGAGGTCGACGTAAAGATCGTTGAAGGTAAGACCGAGCGTATTCAGGTCTTCAAGGGCGTCGTTATCCGCCGTCAGGGCGGTGGCGTCCGCGAGACTTTCACCGTCCGCAAGATGTCCTTCGGTATCGGCGTTGAGCGTACCTTCCCGGTGCACTCCCCGAACATCGACGAGATTCGCGTTGTCTTCAAGGGCGACGTTCGCCGTGCGAAGCTGTACTACCTGCGCAACCTGCGCGGTAAGGCTGCACGCATCAAGGAGCGCCGCTAGTCTTTTGGCGCAAAATAATCCCCATCGAGTGTTGAGCTCGGTGGGGATTTTTCTATCGCGTATAGTCTTTTCCCATGATCGACGACGATTCTCGCGAACAGACTGACGGCCAAAAAGAAGACCGTACTGAAGGCTTGAAAGGCTTCCGGAAACTCGACGAGGAGCCTGAAAAGCACACTCCGTGGTACATCGAGATTCCAATCATTATCGTGATTGCCCTGCTCATCAGTGCTGGTGTGCAGTCCTTTATCGGCCGTGTCTACGTGATTCCATCCGAGTCGATGCAGCCGACGCTCAACGGATGTGTCGGGTGCACCGGTGACCGCATTTGGGTGGATAAGGTTTCCTACCAGTTCTCAGATCCCAAGCCCGGCGATGTTGTCGTCTTTAATGGCCCGGAGTCCTGGAACAGTAACTACGTGTCACAGCGTTCAAGCAACCCGGTGGCGAACTCGCTGCAGACGGTCGGTTCCTGGATTGGCCTTGTCGCCCCGGATGAGAATGCGTTGGTCAAGCGTGTGATTGCCACGGGTGGGCAGACTGTGCAGTGTCGCCCAGGAGATCCCGGCATCATGGTTGACGGCAAGATGACAGACCAGGATTTCATTAAAACTCCGGCAGACAAGCCGGTGGTGGATAATCTTGGCTCAGAGCAGTGTGGTGGCCCGTACTTCGGGCCGGTAACAGTGCCGGAGGGGAATCTGTGGGTCATGGGTGATAACCGCACCAACTCTGCGGACTCTCGCTATCACATGGGCGACGAGCTGCAGGGTACTGTGCCGCTGGATAACGTCGTCGGCAAGGTGCAGGCAATCATCCTGCCGTTTAACCGCATCGGTGGCGTCGATGATCCGGACATCCAGCACAACTAGGCAGCACAGTCTGCTCACGCCGCCGGCGCCGAAACTGCGGAGGCTGAAGCAGTCGCGCACGATAGAGGTCGCGCTGGCAAAGCGCGGCTTTGGACCTGTAGCCGGGGTCGACGAGGCTGGTCGCGGCGCCTGTGCAGGCCCGATAGTTATCGCCGCCTGCTGCCTTCCAGAACGCCCTATCGCAGAGCTGGATAAGCTCACCGATTCTAAAAAGCTCACGCCGGCCGCACGTGAACGGCTCTTTCCGCTCATCCAACGCTTCGCCACCTCTTTTTGCGTGACGACGATTCCCGCGTCCTACATCGACCAATTCGGCATTCAGGACGCGAATGTCACTGGAATGCGCCGCGCGGTAGCCGGGTTGGGACAGCGTCCTGGCTATGTGCTTACCGACGCACTCAAAGTGTCTGGCTTCACGGCACCCTATTTGCCCGTGATTGGTGGTGATTCCGCTTGCCGATGTATTGCTGCTGCGAGTGTCTTAGCCAAAGTCACCCGCGACCGCATTATGGTTGACCTATCGGAGAAGTATCCGGACTATGGTCTGGCGGGGCATAAGGGCTACGGCACGTCATCGCATATGGAAGCGATTTCACGCCATGGCGCAACCCCGGTGCATCGGTGGTCATACCGCAATGTGCGCTTGGCACACGCGGAGTATCTTGAGCACCCCGAATAGACCAACATGTACAAAAAGAGCAACATGTAAACACTCGAAGGAGCCGTCGCGGTCGTGAGCGCAGAAGATCTAGAAAACTACGAGGCCGACGTTGAACTATCCCTGTACAAGGAGTTCCGCGATGTCGTTAGTCAGTTTTCGTACGTTGTTGAGACGGAGCGCAGGTTCTACCTTGCTAATGCTGTGGAGCTGATTCCGCACAACAGCGAAAACGAGGTCTATTTCGAGCTGCGGATGTCGGATGCGTGGGTGTGGGATGTCCATCGCCCGGCTCGGTTTGTCCGCTACGTGCGCGTTATCACTTTCAAGGATGTCAATATCGAGGAACTGGATAAGCCGGACTTGCGACTGCCGTAGGTTATCGTCGCCTGTCATCGCATGTTATGGCTAGCTGCTAACAGTTATCCACAGTCGAAAAATTATCCACAGTTAGGGCCCTCTGAGCATTTATCGGAGGGTCTTTGTCATGCCCGCTGTGCAAGAGTGTTTCCGAACCGCCAAGGCGGCAAGAGTCTAGGCAGTAAACCGCCAAGGCACAATTCAACGGGGAACCAGGGGGACCGGGGCTATGACACAGAGCTTTGAAGAACTAACCACGAGACAGCTCGGCGCGTTTGGGGAGGATTTCGTCGCCGAGATGTTGGAGGATCAGGGGTGGGAAATTATTGCTCGGAATGAGCGGGTGGGGCGCTATGAGCTCGATCTTATTGCTGAAGATGTTGACGGCAGGCTGCATTTTGTGGAGGTAAAAACGCGGCGCAGCTCGCGAAGTAGTCAGTTTGGGGACGGCAGAGAGTCCATCACAGCAGCCAAGCTTCGTCATTTGCGCAAGGCGGCGGCACAGTGGCTGCCAGAGAGTTCTACCTACTGGTTAGAGTCCGTAGTTATCGACTGCGCAGAAGTCACAGTGTCCAGCCCTTCGTCCGGTCCTCCAGTCGTTGAAGTTACGTACATTCCCGCAATCAGCGACGCGATCATGTGGGACTGCTAGATGACTGTCGGTACAGCTCTTGCAGTCAGCCTCAGCGGCATTGAAGGAACTATTGTGCAGGTGGAAGCCGATGTTGGGCGTGGCTTGCCGGGAATGTATATCGGTGGGCTCGGCGATGCCGCCGTCGGAGAAGCCAAACATCGCGTGCGCACGGCGGTTGCTAACTCGCAGTTGCCCTGGCCGAAGACAAAGGTCGTCGTGAGTCTGTCGCCGGCGCATATCCGCAAGCACGGCACTAGCTTTGACCTCGCCATCGTCTGCGCCATCCTTATCGCAACCAGCGATGACATGGAGGCCCGAGGTCGTCTCCGCCACACGGTTCTCATTGGCGAACTTGGGCTCGACGGTTCCATTCGCCCGGTGCGTGGAGTGCTGCCGCAAGTCCTTGCCGCCCGCGAGGCCGGTGCCCGTTGGGTTGTCGTTCCCGCCGCCAACGCCGCCGAGGCCGCGCTCGTCGACGGCATCGCAGTCTGCACCGCAGCCGACCTCACACAGCTATGGGGCTGGGTACTCACCGGCTCAGGTTTGACGACCGCGCTTAACGACGACCCCAGCGAACAAGCCTTCTCGGTAGACCTGGCCGATGTCGATGGCCAACCTGAGGCCCGCTTCGCCCTCGAGGTAGCCGCAGCAGGTGGGCACAATCTGTTCATGCAGGGTTCTCCGGGAACTGGGAAGTCCATGCTCGCTGAGCGCTTGCCCACAATTCTGCCGCCATTGCAGAAGTGGCAGCAGCTGGAGGTCACCGCGCTGCATTCGGTGGCCGGAGCGCTCGATACTGCGGACACTCTTATTCAACATCCGCCGTTTGTGGCTCCACATCACAGCGCGACTGTGGCAGCGTTAGTCGGCGGCGGTGCTGTGCCCAAGCCCGGCGCGATTAGCCTTGCCCACCATGGGGTGCTGTTCTTGGACGAAATCACCCTCATGCGCCCGGCGGTATTGGATGCGTTGCGGATGCCGATGGAAAACGGGGTGGTCGTCCACCTGCGTACGCACCATCGAGTGACCTTTCCGGCGAGAACACAACTAGTCATGGCGACCAATCCCTGTCGGTGTGGGGCGGCGTATGCCAGCGAATGCACCTGTTCTAGTACCGAGCGAGCCAAGCATGGTCGCGCATTATCGGGCCCGCTACGCGATCGCATGGATCTCAACGTTACGCTTAGTCCTGCCGGGGCCAAGCTGGGAATTAAAAACAAAGCACACAATGAGCCCTCCGCGGCCGTTCGCGATCGGGTACAGGCCGCACGTGACCGTGCCCGCCATAGGTGGCAGGCCCTGGGGCTTGCCGACGAAGCAGCCGTCACCAACGCGAGTGTGCCACGCTCGCTTCTCCGTCGTCACGCGGGCTTAGACGAAGAAGCGATGGCGTTATTGGACTTCCAGTTGAGGAACGGAGAGATTACCCAGCGGGGAGTGGACAAAGTAATCGCAGTGGCGTGGACGCTCGCAGATCTCGGGGGAGTAGACGCGTTTACCTTCGAGCACGTGCAACGTGCCTGCCAGCTGCATGACCGCGGGGGCGGCTAATACAACCGAACCATTATCAAGGGGGAGAAATGGACGAAATTCACGCGTGGGCTTACCTGAATCGGGTGGTAGAGGCGACGCATCCGCAGATTGTGCGGCTCGTGACGGAGTTTGGCCCGGTAGAGGTAGCGGAAAGGATCAAGGCTCGCGCCGGGCTGCCGGAAAGTCTGCTCAATACGACGCAGGCACGGGCCGACGTTGACCAGAGCGGCCACGATTTGGAGCTGGCGGCAGCGATGGGGTGGCGTCTTATTTATCCGGGGCACCCAGAGTGGCCGGGGGAGCTGCTGTCCTGCTTTACGACGCTCGAAGTCCGTGACCGCGCCGATGCACCACCACTTGCGCTGTGGGTGCGTGGCCGTGACTTGCGGGACGTGGTCAGTGAAGCGGTGGCGATTGTCGGAACGCGGATGGCCAGCAGCTACGGGACACAGGTGGCGGCCCAATTCGCGGGGCAGTTCGCGAATGCGGGGGTTAGTGTCATCAGTGGTGGTGCGTTGGGTATTGATGCCGCGGCGCATCGAGCTGCGCTCGACGCTGGCGGCACTACGGTTGTGGTCGGAGCCGGTGGTGTAGGGGTTGACTATCCGCGGGCGCATGCAGAGCTCTTCGACCGGATTGCAGAGCGGGGTGCGCTGATTACGGAGTATCCACCGGGGGTGCGACCAGCACGGCATCGGTTTTTGACTAGGAATCGGCTGGTAGCGGCTCTATCGCGAGCAACCACAATCGTCGAGGCGGGCTGGCGTTCAGGGGCGCGCAACACAGCGCACTGGGCAGTGAGGCTAAACAAGCCCTTGGGAGCAGTGCCGGGACCGGTGACGCTGCAAACTACCTCTGGCTGTCATGATCTAATCCGCAGTGGCGAGGCTGTCCTGGTGTGTAGTGCCGATAATGTGCGGTCGCTGTATCGGTCAGTTGGCACAGTGAATGAGGATGCTCAGCTTGAATTGTTGTGGGAAAAGTCGGCGGTGCAGAAGCTTTCTCGAAACGAGCTCGCTGTCTACGACTCTCTGAATTCTGCGGAGCCAACGCCGGTGGGAGAAGTCGCAGCGCAGGCGGGATTGGCCGTGGCGCTTACGACACATTTGTTGCTGGAGCTGCAGGGACAGGGGCTGACCAGTCGGGTGGAGGGTGGGTGGTTGCGCCAGGAACAGAAGCGTTAGTGAGGCGCTAATAAAGCCTTCTGCAGAGAATCTCGAAAAAATCTTGAATTAGGTATTGCAATTCTCTGTACGCTCAGTAATATAGGCAAGGCAAGCCTAAGTAACTGTTACGGAAACGGGCTTGTGACATGGGTGAGGCAATAGGGCAGTGGCTCTGGCGAAAGTCGGAGTCACTGCCTTTTTTCCGCTGTCTGGTGAGGTCTCGCGGTGTGCATCTACTAAGGTCAGAACCGTGAAGCGCGCAACCGATAACGACGACAGGACTGAGCCGGATCTCGGGTTATCCGCCAATATTGAGGCCGTGCTCATGGATTTTCTCGATGAGCTGACTTATTCCCGCAGGCTCTCTGGCGCAACCGTCCGTGCCTATCGAGCCGATCTCATCCCCCTCCTTGCCGGCCTGGACCACATCAGTGAACTCTCCACCCCTGTCATCCGTGCGCACCTCGGCGCGAAGCATGCGGAGGGTGCTGCGCGGTCATCGCTGGCTCGCTTAACGACGTCCATTCGCCAGTTCTGTAGTTGGCTCGTAGCTCGGCAAATTCTCGATGCTGATCCGTCGCTGCGGCTGTCAACGCCGAAGAAACATCAGCATCTTCCGGAAGTGCTCTCGCCGGAGAGGGTTGAGGAGGCAATCGAGAAAGTCTCCTCCGAGGACAGCGCAGTTGCGGCTCGCGACTTGGCCATTGTGGAACTGTTGTATGCCACCGGGATGCGTGTAGAAGAGCTGTGCAAGGCCGATGTCTCTGATGTGGACTTTTCCCGCCACATCATCTCGGTAGTGGGTAAGGGGAACAAGCAGCGCATCGTGCCCTTCGGTGCACCAGCGGAGGCGGCACTCAAAGGCTGGCTCCAGGTGCGTGGAAGCTTTCATGCTTCCGCACAGGCCGAACATGCGCTTTTTCTCGGTGTGCGTGGAGGTAGATTGAATCCTCGTCAGGCGCGCCGAGTTATTCATAAATGGGCTGATGTTTCACCGCATGCTCTCCGACATTCTGCGGCCACGGCCATGGTGGAAGGTGGCGCTGACTTGCGTGTGGTGCAGGAGATGCTCGGTCATTCGAGTCTGGCGACCACGCAGATTTATACCCACGTCTCAGCGGATCGTCTCCGTGAAGTACATAAGCGGGCTCATCCGCGCGCTTAATTGCGCAGGGTTGTTTAATTGCGTACAGGCTTGAGCACGATTGGTCTCCGCTGTATCAAATCCAGTGGGTTGAGATAGTCTTTGCCGCGCAGTGCGCCCCAATGCAGGCCCGGTTCGGGATGTTTGGCGTTGACCACAAGATGACCAATCACCTGGCCAGCGGCCACGTGGTCTCCCTTTTCTAACGTGGTATCTATGGGCTGATAGGTTGTGCGGATGCCATCGGCGTGCATGATTGACACGGAAGTCATTCCGGCGATCGAACCGGCGAAATGCACCACACCGGGAGCTGAGGCGCGGATTGGCTGACCCGGGGAGGCGTTCAGGTCTACTCCGCGATGTCCAGGCTGCCAGCGTTTTTCCGGTGGGGTGTAGTCGCGTAGAACTTTGCCGTGCACAGGGAAGGTATGCGCAATAGCGGATATTGGCTCGCCGGTAGCTGCAGGTGGGCTTGGGGGTGTTGTTAGCGCGACAGCGAGCACGAATAGCGCTAATGTGCGCATTAGCGAGCGCCTGAAACTCTGCTTGGTCGTCATGCGCGATAGTGTGGCGGACGCTGCACTCGTCGACAAGCGGCAGTGCATTGCAAACGGTTCTAGCTGTGGATGACTTCTTGTCCTGTGGATAGCAGGGCGTGTCAGATATTGCGACCTGCGCGATGTATCAGATAAGATGACGCTCGCGGTGTCTGCCTTAATGGGCGGTCATTAGCACAAAGACTACGCGCGCGACCCATTCCGGCTGGTTCACGGGTGCTCGGCAAGAATATCTGTCGGGTGTGAGGCAGCGGGGGAGCGCTAGGGCACAGGGAAAGCCTGTGCGTGAACTGTAACCACCTATATCGGATAAGAAAGGAAGGGAAGCAGCCGCAGCCCTAGTCAGGCTGGACGTGAGGATCTTCCCTGAATATGACATGGCTGTTGTATCCATGCGAGAACTGCTCGATGCAGGTGTCCACTTCGGTCACCAGACCCGTCGTTGGAACCCGAAGATGAAGCGTTTCATCTTCACCGAGCGCAATGGCATCTACATCATCGACCTGCAGCAGACCCTGACCTACATCGACGAGGCTTTCGAGTTCGTCAAGGAGACTGTCGCTCACGGTGGCAACATCCTGTTCGTCGGTACCAAGAAGCAGGCTCAGGAAGCCGTTCAGAACGAGGCAGAGCGCGTTGACATGCCATACGTCAACCACCGCTGGCTCGGCGGTATGCTGACCAACTTCGCCACCGTTTCCAAGCGCCTGGCTCGCCTGAAGGAGCTTCAGGCAATGGACGCTGCTGAGAACGGCTACGAGGGTCGCGGCAAGAAGGAAATCCTGATGCTGACCCGTGAGCGCACCAAGCTGGAGCGCACCCTGGGCGGCATTCGCGACATGTCCAAGGTTCCGTCCGCACTGTGGATTGTTGACACCAACAAGGAGCACATCGCTGTCGCCGAGGCTAAGAAGCTGGGCATTCCGGTTGTTGCCATCCTGGACACCAACTGCGACCCGGATGACGTTGACTTCCCGATCCCGGGCAACGACGACGCAATCCGCGCTGCTTCCGTGCTGACCCGCATCATCTCCACCGCTGTTGAAGAGGGCCGCAAGGCTCGCGCTGAGCGCGAGGCCAACGCTGCTCGCGAGGCAGCAGGCGACGCTCCGATCGAGTCCGCCGCTGAGAACACCGACCAGGCTGCAGAGATGGACGCCGAGGGCTCCACTGCAACTGAGACGGCATCCGCTGAGTAAAGCTGAACTTTCTAACCACCACAAGTTCTAACCACCACAAGGAGGAACGCCCAGCATGGCGAATTTCACTGCTGCTGACGTCAAGAAGCTCCGTGAGCTGACCGGCTCCGGCATGAAGGCTTGTAAGGACGCACTCGTCGAGACCGACGGCGATTTCGACAAGGCTGTCGAGATCCTGCGTATTAAGGGCGCAAAGGACGTCGGCAAGCGTGCAGAGCGCACCGCCGCCGAGGGCCTGATCGCTGTTTCTGGTAACACCATGGTCGAGGTCAACTCCGAGACCGACTTCGTTGCCAAGAACCAGGAGTTCATCGACTTCGCCAACAAGGTCGCCGACGCTGCCGCAGCAGTCAAGGCAAACTCCCCGGAAGAGCTCGCAGCAGCTGACCTCGACGGTCAGACCGCAGCTGACGCTACCCAGGAGCTCTCCGCAAAGATCGGTGAGAAGCTGGAGCTGCGTCGCGCCGCTACTCTCGAGGGCGACAACATCGCTGTCTACCTGCACCGCCGTGCAGCAGACCTGCCGGCAGCTGTCGGTGTTCTGGTTGCTTACACCGGTGAGGGCGAGGGTGCTGCAGAGACTGCTCACGCAGCAGCTATGCAGGTTGCCGCTCTGAAGGCTCAGTACCTGTCCCGCGAGGATGTCCCGGCCGACCGCGTCGAGGCAGAGCGCGCTGTCTACGAGAAGATCACCCGCGAAGAGGGCAAGCCGGAGCAGGCTATCGCCAAGATCGTCGAGGGTCGTCTGAACGGCTTCTACAAGGACGTTGTTCTGCTGGAGCAGCCGTCTGTCGCTGACAGCAAGAAGACCGTTAAGCAGCTCATGGACGAGGCTGGCGTTACCCTGACCGGTTTCGTTCGCTTCGAGGTTGGCCAGCACTAATTCGCTGTAATTTGTGCATAAGCCTCTAGCTGTGAGCTAGTTTAAATGCCCCACTCGGGAACCCGGGCGGGGCATTTTGCTGTCCTGTAGCCGATAAAGCGGAGCGTCAAGTGTGCCTTGCTGTCGTGACCGGGTAGACTCGTCTGCGACTTTTTAAACGGTGTGAGAAAGGTGCATGGTCATGGCAGAATCTGTCGAGCGCAATGGCTTCAAGCGTGTGATGCTCAAGCTCGGTGGTGAGATGTTCGGTGGCGGCAAGGTTGGCGTTGACCCGGACGTGGTGCAAAACGTTGCCCGACAGATTGCGGAAGTTTCCCGAAAGGGTGTCGAGGTCTGTGTCGTCATCGGTGGCGGTAACTTCTTCCGTGGCGCACAGCTTCAGCAGCGCGGCATGGACCGCGCACGCTCTGACTACATGGGCATGCTGGGCACGGTCATGAACTGCCTGGCTCTGCAGGACTTCCTCGAGCAGGAGGGCGTGGACTGCCGTGTTCAGACCGCCATCAACATGGCACAGGTCTCAGAGCCGTACCTGCCGCTGCGTGCTAAGCGCCACCTGGAAAAGGGCCGCGTGGTCATCTTCGGTGCAGGTATGGGTATGCCGTACTTCTCCACCGACACCACCGCCGCCCAGCGTGCCCTGGAGATCGGCTGCGAGGTGCTGCTGATGGCCAAGGCCGTTGACGGTGTCTACTCGGCTGACCCACGTGAGGTGCCGGACGCAGAGCTGTTCGACGACATCACCCACCGTGAGGTTCTGGAACGGGACCTGCGCGTTGCTGATGCCACCGCCTTCTCCCTGTGCATGGACAACAACATGCCGATTCTCGTGTTTAATCTGCTTACCGAAGGAAACATTGCGCGCGCGGTAGCCGGTGAGCAAATCGGTACTCTCGTCCACAGCTGATAAATTTGTTCGTAATACGTTCTTTCCACAGAGCGCTATAGAACTATCTAGAACCCGAGTAGAAACCCGAGGTTAAAAATACAATGATTGATGAAGTCCTGCTTGACTGTGAAGAAAAGTACGGTAGCTCCGTAGAGCACTGCCGCGAAGAGTTGACGCACATTCGCACTGGCCGTGCGAACCCGGCGATGTTCAATGGCGTTATTGCGGAGTACTACGGTGTTCCGACTCCGATTACCCAGATGGCTACCATTTCGGTTCCGGAGCCGCGCATGCTGCTGATTAAGCCGTATGAGCTGAGCGTCATGGGCGACATCGAAAACGCGATTCGCAACTCCGACCTGGGCGTGAACCCGACTAATGATGGCCAGGTTCTGCGCGTAACTATCCCGCAGCTGACCGAGGAGCGCCGTCGTGAGATGGTCAAGGTCGCACGTTCGAAGGGTGAAGACGCCAAGATTGCGATTCGCAATGTCCGTCGTAAGGGCATGGAAACTCTGAAGAAGATTCAGAAGGACGGCGACGCTGGCGAGGACGAGGTGCAGGCAGGCGAAAAGGAGCTGGACCAGGTCACCAAGAACTACGTCGAGCAGGTGGACTCCTTGGTTGAGCGCAAGGAAGCGGAACTGATGGAGGTTTAGGCCTTCATATTCAACCGGGAGAGGGGATTTGAGGCGCCAATGCCAACGTCGAAGCCAGCGTCCAATAAGGAACGTGTTCTAGACGAGCTACGGCTTATTAAGCCGCGTAACTCGGCAGGTCGGAACCTGCCGGTTGCAATTACGGTGGGCGTAGCACTTGGTGCAGTCGTCATCATCGGCTTGCTGCTGGGGGCGCTCGCCTGGACCGTTCTGGTCGCCGCGGCGGTTGGCCTTGCAACCTGGGAGGTCTGCGAGCGGCTCCGCGAGTCCGATTGGCAGGTCCCTCGCCCGGTTCTGATTTTCGGCGGACAGCTGATGGTGTGGCTGTCCGCCTACTGGGGGATTGACGGTCTGGTCATGGGCCTGACTGTTACCCTGATGCTTTTACTAGTCACCCGTCTGTTTTTGCACGGGATGGCTGAAGCACCACGGAACTGGCTGCGGGATGTCGCAGTCGGAGTTTTCGTGGTGATGTGGATTCCGTTCTTTGCGGCGCTAGCTGTGCAGCTGGTGCACATGGACAATCCCTGGGGAGTCGACCCACGTCTGGTCATTGTGACCTTCATGATCGGGGTGATTTCCAATGACGTCGGAGGCTATGCCGCCGGTGTCATGTTCGGAAAGCATGCGATGGCCCCGAAGGTAAGCCCTAAAAAATCCTGGGAAGGATTCGGCGGCTCTCTCGTACTCGCCACCATTACTGGAGCGCTCTGTGCAATCTTTATGTTGCACGCGCCGTGGTGGCAGGGCATCGTGCTGGGCATTGCCTTGGTTATCTCCGCCACGCTTGGTG
This sequence comes from Corynebacterium sp. LK33, assembly GCF_014334955.1. Classification (NCBI taxonomy): domain Bacteria; kingdom Bacillati; phylum Actinomycetota; class Actinomycetes; order Mycobacteriales; family Corynebacteriaceae; genus Corynebacterium; species Corynebacterium sp. LK33. The sequence continues at coordinate 247,721 of NZ_PDGU01000026.1, forward strand.
ACCTGATGGAGTCCCAGTTCAAACGCGATCTGGGGATTAAGGATATGTCCTCGATATTGCCGGGCCACGGCGGTCTGATGGACCGCCTGGATGGCATGCTGCCATCAGCCGCGATGACGTGGCTGATATTGCAGCTTTTCAGCCTGGTTTAATTTGGCTGGTTCAGTCGGGCTTTAGTTGTCGCCCTTACGAATCTGGCGGCGCAGATCAAACATTCGCCAGCCACCGATTAGCGCAGTGATGAGGGCGCCGAGGATAGCAGCGAACAGCATTCCGACACCGACCGGGAAGTTCCAGGCCCAGCCGAACAGGTTTAGTGTGGTCTCCTGCTGATTCTGCAGAATGAATACAAGCAATACGATCAGCAAAACTGCACTGATGACCAGGCCAACCCACATCGAGCCCGCGGTAGTCTTTTTCACCTTGCGCCGGCCAGGAGCGGGCGCTGGCTCCGGTGCGGAGTCCTTCTCTGCGGGCGCGTCAACGACTGGCTCTGGAAGGTTGTCCTGCTCTGGTGCAGGAGCCACGGAATCATTTGGAGAGTACGACGGAGCATCGTCGAAAAGCGGACTGTCGTTATTCGGCTGATTAGCGTTAGTCATACCTATCATTCAACACGTTTTGGCAGGTATGTACCACTTGTAAAGGTCCACTTAGTTGCGGTTGCCTAGTCACTCATTAGGCCAAAACCGTCATTACATGCGAAAATGGGTGCCATCATGGCATCTTCACTTCCAATCGTTCTTAAAGCTCCACGTCGCGGCATGCCCGCGACCCATTTTGCGGACCTCGATGTTGAGGAACGGAAGGCTGCGGTCAAGGAACTGGGCCTGCCGGCCTTCCGCGCCGATCAGATTGCCCGGCACTATTACGGTCGGCTTGAGGCTGACCCTATGACGATGACTGATCTGCCGGAAGCAGACCGTCAAAAGGTCAAAGACAGTCTCTTCCCACCTCTGTTGACCCCCGTGCGGCACATCACCTGTGACGACGGCGAAACGCGTAAGACTCTGTGGCGTGCAGGTGACGGTACGCTGCTGGAATCCGTGCTGATGAAGTACCCGGGGCGTGCGACCCTCTGTATTTCCTCGCAGGCGGGCTGCGGTATGGCATGCCCATTCTGTGCGACGGGTCAAGGCGGTCTGCAGCGTAATCTCTCCACCGCGGAGATTGTCGACCAGGTTCGTGAGGCCGCTGCCACGATGGCAGCTGAGGGCGGTCGTCTGACCAACATCGTATTCATGGGCATGGGTGAGCCGCTCGCGAACTACAATCGCGTTCTCGCCGCCGTCCATCGCATCACGCGGCCGTCGCCGGAGGGATTCGGCATCTCGATGCGCAATGTCACCGTCTCTACGGTCGGTTTCGCGCCGAACATCCGACGGCTTGCCGACGAGGACCTGTCAGTCACCCTCGCGGTGTCTCTGCACACTCCAGATGACGAGCTTCGCGACGAGCTGGTACCGATCAACAATCGCTTTACAGTGGCCGAGGTACTTGATGCAGCTCGCTACTACGCAGACAAGACAGGCCGTCGCGTATCTATTGAGTACGCTTTGATTCGCGATATTAACGACCAGGATTGGCGTGCAGACCTGTTGGGTAAGAAGCTCCATAATGCTCTGGGCTCACGTGTCCACGTCAACCTCATTCCGCTCAACCCAACTCCGGGTTCGAAGTGGGATGCCTCTCCGAAGAAGCAGCAGGAGGAGTTCGTCCGCCGCGTACAGGCGCAGGGGGTACCGTGCACGGTCCGCGATACCCGTGGCAACGAGATTGCGGCAGCGTGTGGTCAGCTGGCGGCCGAAGAGGTTTAGCCGACAAATAGCAAAAGATCCGCACCGAATTCGGTGCGGATCTTTTTGTGCGCTGTAGCGCTATAGAGCTGTTGCTATAGAGCTGTTAGGCCAGACTTTCTGCAAAAGTGGCTAACTTTACTGGTTCTGGCCTTCCGGCAGACGGTTCCAGGAGCGCAGCTGAGAGTCGGTCAGGTTAGCGTAGACGCCAGTGCCGTTAACCTGGTCGCGTGCCCACTCCGGCTCAATGTGGCCTTCCGGCTTGTTGTGACCGGTAACGGTGCGGACCTGAGAACCCTGCGGGGCGAACAACTGCAACAGCAGGCCAATAGCGATCAGGGCGGCGATGACGACCAGCCACCAGTTCTCGACGTTGCCCTTGTGGTTACCAATGGTCATACCCAGCAGGAAGATCACGGAAATCCAGCCGGCCTTCTGCATAGCGCTCTTGCTAATGCCGTGCCAGCCCCACTTCGCCGACGGCTCGTCGAGGGTGCTGACGCCGCGGTAAATCTCTTCCTTTGGCTCGTGGTTGCTCACTTGAAAGTCCTCCTGTTAACACTTTCGGCGAATTGCACTCTATATGCACTTCAGTCTATCTGCGGTTTTACTGAAAGCGACTGAGCGCATTTTCAGACAATCTTGAGTATCGGGTGTAAGGATACCTTAGAACTTGCTGAAATTGGGACTCAGCCCGGCCGGAAACTGTTCGCCGGTGTGCTCGTTTGCCCAAAGTGGGGGTAGGGTGAGCACTCGTGACATTTCTTCTTGGAGTTTTACTCTTCGCAATCGGCATCGCGGTGACAATCGCTCTTCACGAATGGGGCCATCTCACCGCAGCTCGCCTGTGTGGAATGCGAGTGCGTCGATACTTCATTGGCTTCGGCCCAACGCTGTTTTCCTTCAAGCGGCATCACGCTGCGGCAGGTGGGCATGACACCGAGTATGGAGTAAAGGCAATTCCCTTTGGCGGATTCTGCGACATCGCAGGCATGACGGCAATGGATCCCATCGCTCCTGCCGAAGAACCCTACGCCATGTACAAGAAGCCGTGGTGGCAGCGCATTATCGTGATGCTCGGTGGGGTGGCAATGAACCTCATCGTTGGATTCATCATTCTTTACTTCATTGCCGTGACGTGGGGTTTGCCCAACATGGGTAAGGAAATGTCGCCACGCATTCAGGCGGTGCAGTGCGTCTCGCCGGCACAGCGTGCCGACGGCACGCTGGAGCCCTGCACTGGTTCCGGTCCTGCAGAGCGCGCAGGGCTACGTGCCGGAGATGTGATTGAGAAGATCAATGGCACCAAGATCACGTCCTACCCCGAGGCTGTGTCTCTCATCGGTAGCTCTGCAGGTGGCGACATCAAAATGACCATCGACCGCAATGGCAGCACCCAGACGGTCACGGTCACCCCGGAAGTCGTCAAGCGCAAGACTAACGACGGGCAGGACATCGACCAGCCAGCAATTGGTATCGCCTTCCAGCGCCCAGAGACCATCCTCCACGAGTACAACGCAGTGACTGCCATCGGTGGTGCGGCCAGCTTCACAGGCAGCCTTTTCGGGGCGGTTTGGAACGGGCTGCTCTCCATTCCGGAGAAGGTTCCCGGCGTGGTCGCCTCTATCTTTGGTGCTCAGCGTGACCCGGCCAGCCCAATGAGTGTCGTCGGCGCGTCGCGTGCCGGTGGTGAATTGGTGGAGATGAACCAGTGGCCTTCATTCTTTCTGTTGCTGGCTAACCTCAATTATTTCCTGGCCGTGTTCAACCTCGTGCCGTTGCCGCCACTCGACGGTGGCCACATCGCCGTTGTTATTTATGAGCGCATCCGCGACCTGATTCGCAAGGCGTTCGGTAAGCCTGCGCTTGGGCCTGCCGATTACACCAAACTCATGCCAATTACTATGGCCTTTACCGCAGTTTTGCTGGTCTTCGGCGTTCTGGTTATGGCTGCTGACGTGGTCAATCCAATTGTGCTGAACCGCTGATAGCAGGTTGCGGCGCGCCAGCGTCGTCGTAAAGCAAAGCGGTGCTAACGTCAGCCCACATGGAACAAACTTCGCGCCGCAAGCCCCTGCTTCGCAGTATCTCGGCTGTGGCAATCACGGGTCTGGTGTTGTCATCCGCCGCGTGTACGCCGCGGCCTGACACCGGGCGCGAGGTGCTTGAGGAATTCCTTGGGGCGCTGGCGGGAGGGGATGTCGCTAAGGCGGCGGCGCTGACTGATCATCCGGATTCCGCTGAGGGGGATCTGAATGCGGCCACCGACGGCCTTCAGCCGGAGGGGCTTGACTATGAAATCGAGGGTATCGATACCAGCTCGAATCAGTCCTCGGCCGAAGTCACCATGAATTGGCAGCTGCCGCATCAGCGACGCTGGGGATATGACACCACTTTCACGCTGACCAAGACTGAGGCTGGGCAACGGGATTGGGCGTTGCGCTGGTCGCCAGCATCCCTGCATCCACAGCTGGGGCGTAATCAGCACCCAGAATTGCGCACTATCGCAGCTCCACGTCCGTCTGTGGTTGGTTCGGACGGTGCGGCCTTGCTTGAGCCGGGGACTGTGCACCGGGTAATTCTCAATCGTGATGGGGCGGAGAATGTGCAGTCGTCGATTAACCGGGCGGCGACGGTCATCAATAATGAAATGCCGGAAGATGGTCCGAAGCTTGACGCGCGCGCTATAGGGGAGCAGGCAGCTGGTGGGAAGGGTAACTTTTCACTGATTGTGCTGCCGGCATCCACGCCGCAGCGAGTCAAGGATGAGCTCGCGGACATTGACGGAATTTCTGTTAACGATGAAGCAGCGATGGTGCGACCCGACCCGGGGTTTGCGCCTGATTTGATGAGCCGTGTGGAAAGGCTAGTGGACACTGGTGATCACGGTGCCGATGGCTGGAATATCGTGGCGGCCAACGAGGGCGGAGCAGTCGTCGGCACGCTCTATGAGGTGTCTCCGGATGTAGCCCCGGCGGTGCAAGCATCGATTAGTAAAAAGGTGCAGGACGCAGCGCAGAAGGCAGTCGATACGCGGCAAGATGCGAAGGCAATGCTGGTGGCTGTGCAGCCGTCTACGGGCAAGATTCTGGCGGTAGCCCAGACGGCGGAAGCAGACAAGGACGGTGACCTTGCGCTGATGGGACAGTTCCCGCCGGGATCGACGTACAAGATTGTCACTGCCGCTGCAGGTGTGCAGCACGAGGGGCTAAATGCGGGATCGACTGTGCCGTGCCCAGGTTCGATGGAAATCGGGCCGCGAATTGTCACCAACTACAACGGAAGTGGTGTCGGGGATACCTCGCTGAGCGATGCCTTCGCGCGGTCTTGCAACACCACGTTCGGCAACATCTCCCACAAGTTGGAACCAGGGCAGTTTAAGGAGGAGTCCAAGAACTTCGGCATCGGCATCAACTATCACATCGCGGGCCTCGACACTATTACCGGCAGCGTGTCTGACGGTAGTGATGAAGTCGAGCGTATCGATGCGGGCTATGGACAGGGCAATGACTTGGCCAGCCCGTTTGGCATGGCGCTGGTTTCCGCGACGGTGGCGGCCGGGCGCACTCCGACGCCGTCACTCGTGCCAAGCGCGGGAACGTGGCAGTCGCAGACGTCGAAGCCACTTCCACCTGAGGTTTTGAACGAGGTTCGCTCACTCATGCGGGCGGTGGTGACCTCTGGTACTGGTTCGGCCATTGCTGGTCGAGGTGAAGTCTACGCAAAGACCGGTGAGGCCGAGTACGCAGGCGGCTCGCATGCTTGGTTTACTGGCTACCGCGATGATTTGGCCTTTGCCACGCTCATCGTCGGCGGTGGTGGATCCGAACATGCGGTGGCGATTACCGATGCCTTCTTCGCCAATATGGATGAAGGGTCGGGGGACGAGGGCTAGAGCATTTCTGGCTTCGAAACCAGTACAGGCCGAAAGGCTAATCCGGGGGTAGGGGTAGAGTATGTTCCATGACTCAGCGTTCTCCACTTACTCAGCAAAAGTCCACGCCAATTCGCACTGTTCCGGCACATATTGAACGGCCGGAGTACGCCTGGAAGGACGAGGTTCAGGAAGGCGTCGGCGAGCCGCTGGTACAGACGGCGGAAGATATTGAAAATATGCGAGAGGTCTCGCGCATTGCTGCCAACGCGTTGGTGGAGGCCGGCAAGGCCGTAACTCCGGGCGTGACCACGGATGAGATTGACCGGGTGGTGCACGAGTACCTGTTGGATCACGACACCTACCCGTCTACGCTGGGGTACCGCGGTTTCGAGAAGTCGTGCTGCGTGTCTCTCAATGAGATTGTCTGCCACGGTATTCCGGACACTCAGGTTATTGAAGACGGCGATATTGTCAATGTCGACGTCACCGGATACAAGAACGGTGTCCACGGCGACACCAACGCGACTTTCCTCGCGGGCAATGTCTCGGAGGAGCACCTCCAGCTAGTGGAGCGCACTTACAACGCCACCATGCGCGGCATTAAGGTCATCAAGCCGGGCCGTGAGATTAATGTCATCGGCCGCGTAATCGAGTCTTACGCTAAGCGTTTTGGATACAACACCGTTCGGGACTTCACCGGTCACGGTGTCGGTACCACGTTCCACAATGGTTTGATTGTCCTGCACTACGATGAGCCGAGCCAGGACACTATTTTCGAGCCGGGCATGACATTGACTGTTGAGCCGATGATTAACCTCGGTGAGCTGCCGTACCACATCTGGGATAATGGCTGGACTGTGCAGAATGATGACTTCAAGTTCACCGCCCAGTTCGAGCACACGGTGTTGGTGACCTCCGACGGCTATGAAATCCTCACTCTGCCGGATGAGCAGAACGTGCCAGGTCAGTTCCAAACTGGTTGGAAGCCCGAGGCCTAACCCGTGCAGGCCCCTGCAGCTCTGATTGCCGGCTGCACCTCAGATGCCGGTAAGTCGGTTCTGGTCGCCGGCATGTGTCGGCTGCTCGCGCGCCGCGGCGTGAAGGTCGCACCCTTCAAAGCACAGAACATGTCCAACAATTGCGCTGTCACGCTCGACGGCGGCGAGATTGGGCGCGCGCAGGCTCTGCAGGCGCTCGCCTGTGGTCTGGAGCCGGATGTCTCCTTTAACCCGGTGCTTCTCAAGCCGGGCTCGGACCACACTAGTCAGGTGGTGGTGAAGGGCAAGGCCGATGGGCATGTGAGCGCTCTGACGTACCGGTCGCGGAGAAAAGCGCTGCGCGGAGTAGTTGCGGAGACATTGGAAGAGCTGCGGGGGCAGTTCGATGTCGTCTTGTGCGAAGGCGCTGGTAGTCCTGCCGAGGTCAATCTGCGAGAGTCAGACATTGCCAACATGGGGTTGGCAGAGCTCGCTGATCTGCCGGTTGTGGTCGCCGGTGACATTGACCGCGGTGGGGTGCTTGCACATTTCGTCGGCACGCATGCAATTTTGAGCCGCGAAGACCGCGCGCGGATTACCGGTTTTATCGTCAACAAGTTCCGGGGCGATGTTTCGCTGTTGACACCGGGATTGGACGTGGTGCGCGAGCACACCGGCGTGCCCGTACTCGGCGTAGTGTCTTTTATTCCGGGGCTGTGGATCGATGCGGAGGATTCGCTCGGCACAGTCGCTGGTGCGTCGGTAGGGCCGGCGAACGCACCGCTGGGTACGGAAACGTTGTCCGTGGCCGCCATTCGCTTGCCGCGCGTGTCCAACGCCACCGATATCGAAGCGCTTGCCTGTGAACCAGGGGTACACGTGCAGTGGACGGTCGATCCGTCGGTCGTTGCTCGCGCCGACCTGGTCGTGTTGCCCGGGACGAAGTCGACGGTCGCCGATCTCAAGTGGTTGCGCGAGCGTGGGCTTGACGACGTACTGGAGAACCGAGCTGCCCGGGGGTTGCCGCTGATTGGCATCTGCGGTGGGTTCCAAATGCTCTGCACCACCATCACTGACTCGGTGGAGTCGGTAGCCGGGACAGTGAACGGGCTTGGCGTGTTCGATACCGACATTGAATTCGCGGGGACGAAGACGCTGGTGAGCCACCCGGATGGCTCTTACGAAGTCCACAATGGACAGGTTGTGCGAAGCAGCGAGGCGCCTTTTATCACTGAGCCTGAAGAAGGGGCGCGGCGTGGCATGGTGATGGGCACGCACCGCCACGGCTACCTGGAAAATGATCAGGCGCGCCGTGAGTTGCTGATGGAAGTTGCAGTTGCCGTCGGTCGGGACGGCTTTGAGGTCAGTCCTAATACTTCGTTTGCCGGAGAACGGCTGCTGCAGGTCGACCTGTTGGCCAATGCAGTCGAGAAGTACCTGGCTGGGCCCGCATTGGCCCAGGCCACAGGTATTGAACAGCTGGGCTAGTTATCGAACTCCAGGCCCAGGATTGCGTTTTCAATCAGCTCTGGCAGTGCTGGGTGGATCCAGTGCTGGCCCTTGACAACTTCGCGCACATCCATTTCGAAGCTCATCATCTGGATGCACTGCTGCACTAGAGTGGCAGCCTGCTCGCCGATGAAGTGCGCACCCAGCAGGCGGCCGGTGGAGCGGTCGGCAATCAACTTGGCAAAGCCGTCGCGTTCCTCCAGCGCCCAGCCGTAGGCGACATCGCCGTAGTTCTGTACCTTCACGGTAATCTCCGTACCATTTTCCGCAGCCCAGGCGCGAGCTTCGTCCTCGGTCATACCGACCTGACCAATCTGCGGATGTGAGAAGACTGCGGACGGAATGTAGCGGTGGTCAAATGCCCGCAGGTCGGACGGGTTCAGCACGTTGTGGAAGACAACCTTGGCCTCATGGTTGGCAATATGCTTCAGCTGGTACGGGCTAGAGACATCGCCCAGCGCCCACACACCTTCGGCAGAGGTGCGGCCGTACTGGTCAACCTTGATGCGACCATCGTCGTGCATCTCCACACCACCGGCTGCAAGGTCCATACGGTCACCGTTGGGGATGCGTCCGGTTGCCACGAGCAGGGCATCGGCTGCGAGCTCCGTGCCGTCGTCAAGCGTGGCCGTGACGATCTCGCCCTCCTGGGAGAGCGCAGTGATGGAGGTGTTCATGCGGATGTCAATGTCGCGGGCGGCAACCTCATGGAAGCGCTCGGAGATAGCGGCGTCTGAGCCACGCAGCATGACATCGGAGCGCACCAGCATGTGCACCTTCGTGCCGAAGGATGCGAAGACGTGCGCGAACTCGCTAGCGATGTAGCCGCCGCCGACGACGATCATTTCGCGCGGGAGCTTGTCGACGCGCATGATGTTCTCGTTGGTGTAGTAATCCACCCCGGAGTTTGCGATGAGGCCCGGAACGTGAGGGCGGGAGCCTGCAGCGATGATGATGTTGTCGGCTGTGATGTCGACGGTTTCCTCGCCGATGCCAGTGCGAATAGTGCGGCGGCCGACGAACGTTGCGTGGCGGTCGTAGACATCGATATTGGGAGTCTCGTCCCCGCGGCGGTATGCCTCGCCGCCGTCGGCAATCTGGTCGACGCGCTGGGCAAAAACGCGATCCTGGATTTGCTTGAGATCAACGGAGTCGAAGGTGCCGTGCACGCCCAGGCGGCTGGCCTCGCGGATGTTGCGGGCGGCATCAGCGGCCAGAACGAACATCTTGGTGGGAAGACACCCAACGTTGAGGCAAGTACCCCCGAAACGTCCTTCCTCCACCAGAGCGATACGGACATTGTCGTAGGCCGGGGCTGGAATGGAATTGCCGGACCCGGTTCCGATAATGACGACGTCGTAGTGGCGTGGGGTAGTTTCAGGCGAATTCTCAGTGGTCACAAGCACTCCTAGCATTCTGGTCAAACTAGTTTGGTTCAACCGTACTGAATGCTGATTTATTCCGAGTTCCTATTCTGTGCTCCTATTTTGAGCTGTCTCCTGGATTGACTGTGGCAAGGAACTGGAATGTCTCATTAAAAGCGCGGTCTAGTGCTTCGGGTGCGGAAAGGTAGACGTCATGGAGAGCACCCGGAATCGCGACGTTGCGAGCCTGCGGTCCCAAGTGGGCAGTGGCATCGGCAATTTGCTCAGTGTTGAGGACAGAGTCAACGCGGCTGAGTTCCGGTGTGTAGTCGGAACCGAGAAGGTAGTTGTCCGAGTGGAGAACGAGCGTCGGCACGCCGGTATCGATACCGCGGCTGACACGTTGCTGGCCGACGATGATGGCATTGAGCCAACGCCAGTTCTTGTCATGGCCAGCCAGCGGCTTGAAAGTGCGGTTGTACTCCCAGCGTCCCTGGTGGTCGGCGCTAATGGATTTTCCATAGCCGCCCGCAGACTGCACTGGAATAAGACTGTTGGGGCGAATCCGCGACATAACACGAGTCACCAGCGAGTACACGGGAGCCTTTGCCCGGGAAACGTGCAGAGTCAGCCACGGTGAGTTCAAGACGGCAGCTGTGACGGAAATATTGGGTGCTTGCGGGCAATGGCCGCCTGTGCTTCGTAACCAATCGAGCCAGAGCACGGCAATGAGACCACCAGTGGAGTGCGCATTAACAGTGACAGTTGTATGACCGGCGTGGTCTAACACTGCGAGTGCCCTGTTGAGATCCTCGAAGTAATTCGTCAGATCGCTGCAGCCATGCCAAGTCTGCCCAGGTTGGTGCGCGCGCCCGCACTTACGCAGGTCAATAGCGTAAAAGGCGTAGCCTTCGGCGTGGTACCGTTCCGCTACGTGCTTCTGGAAGAAATAGTCCGACATCCCGTGAATCCATAGAACCGCCGGACGCGTTTGGAAGTCGCTTGCCGACGAGTCGGGGCAGTAGCGGACCAATACCGCGTGTACGGATCCCTCACCGTCGGGATCCTGGCCGAGTTCGATGACATGTTGACTGTAGTCTTCGCCTAGGTTATCGGGGTTAAAGGTGGGGGTAACGAAATCGGGAATATCGGTAGTCACAGGGTCAAGCCTAGCGCCGATTACCGGGGGTAGTGGGAATGTGTGCCACAATAGATTATGGACTGAGACGGTAGCTCTCTTTTGCGTCTTTAGTTGTGTGCGCATGTGAGCGAGCGCTAGTTTGAATCACTAATCAAGTTAGTAAGGATGTTGACAGCAAAATGGCTGATAACAAGCTTCCTGCTTCCAGTGGCGACGAGGTAGACGTCGTCCTCATTGGTGCAGGTGTAATGAGTGCGACGCTGGGTGTGCTGCTCAAGGAGCTCGAGCCATCCTGGTCACAGGTTCTGTTCGAGCGTCTCGATCAGCCCGCCAAGGAGTCTTCCTCCCCGTGGAACAACGCTGGTACCGGCCACTCTGCTCTGTGCGAGCTGAACTACACGCCGGAGAAGAACGGCAAGGTCGATGTCACCAAGGCTAAGCTCATTAATGAGCAGTTCCAGGTTTCCCGCCAGCTGTGGACCTCGCTGATTGAAAACGGCACCCTGACTGACCCGAAGGAATTCATCAACCCAGTTGATCACACCACCTTCGCTCAGGGTCCGGAGCAGATGGCGTTCATGCGTCGTCGCTATGAGGCACTTGAGAAGGAGCCACTGTTCCACGGTCAGGAGCTCATTGAGGATCCGGACCGTTTCGCTGAGTACCTTCCGCTGATGTCCGAGGGTCGTGACTTCTCCAAGCCGGTCTCCGCTATTCGTAACCCGAATGGTACGGACGTTAACTTCGGTGCACTGACCAAGCAGTACCTGGCCGCACTGTCCGATATGGGTACTGAGATTCGCTACGGACACGAGGTCACCGGTCTGAAGCGCGACGGTTCCAAGTGGATCGTCACCGTGAAGAACCTGCACACCAAGGACGTTCGCACCCTGGTTGCCAACTTCGTATTCGTCGGTGCCGGCGGTGACGCACTGCCGCTGCTGCAGAAGGCTCGTATTAACGAGATTCGCGGTTTCGGTGGCTTCCCGGTCTCCGGCCAGTGGCTGCGCTGCACCAACGAGGAAGTCATTGCTAAGCATGACGCCAAGGTCTACGGTAAGGCTTCCGTCGGCACGCCGCCGATGTCCGTTCCGCACCTGGACACCCGTGTTATCGACGGCAAGCGCGGCCTGCTCTTTGGCCCGTACGCCGGTTGGAACATGAAGTTCCTCAAGAACGGTAACAACCTGGACCTGATTAAGTCTCTGCGTCCGGCCAACCTGCCGTCCATGATGGGTGTTGGTGTCCAGGAGATGGGGCTGACCAAGTACCTGATTACTGAGGTTTTGAAGGACTTCGACGCACGTATTGAGTCCCTGCGTGAGTACGTCCCGAACGCTCGCCCAGAGGACTGGGAGCTGATCGTCGCTGGTCAGCGCGTCCAGGTCATTAAGCCGATGAAGGCTCCGGTCTTCGGTACCCTCGAGTTCGGTACCGCGGTCATCAACTCGTGGGACGGCACCATTGCCGGCCTGATGGGTGCATCCCCGGGCGCTTCCATCGCTCCGGCTGTGATGATTAGCCTGATTGAGCGCTGCTTCGGCCGTCACATGGGCAAGTGGGCCCCGAAGCTGAAGGAGCTCGTCCCGTCCTACGGTACGCACCTGGCTGATGACCCGGCTCTGTTCAAGGAGGTCTGGGAGGCTTCCCAGAAGACCCTGAAGCTGGAGCGCTAGTAACTCGCTGAAGAGCTTCAGAGAGTTCAATTAAGCCAACATTGTTCTACCCCGCTGTGAGCCATCCGCTTGCAGTGGGGTAGAACTGTGCTTATGGAAAAAATCACGTCAGCGACCACTGCACAAACAGAGCCCACTTTTCCTTTTACTGCGATCGTCGGGCAGCAGAGACTACAGCTTGCGTTGATTCTGACCGCGCTATCCCCGGAGATTGGTGGTGTCGTCATCCGCGGTGAGAAGGGCACAGCCAAGACCACTACGGTCCGCGCGTTGGCGCCATTTCTCAGCGGATCGTTGGTAAACCTGCCACTCGGCGCTACGGAAGATCGAGTCGTAGGCTCCATCGATGTGGAGACCGTCCTGACTACCGGACACGCACAGTTCAATCCGGGACTACTCAGCGCGGCTGACGGTGGCATTCTCTATGTCGACGAGATTAACCTGCTGCCGGATCATCTCGTTGACTCCGTGCTCGATGCCGCAGCCACCGGTCGCGTGGTTGTTGAACGCGATGGCATCTCGCACTCCGCAACCTCCAGGTTCGTGTTGGTCGGCACGATGAACCCGGAAGAGGGCGAATTGCGTCCCCAGCTTCTCGACCGCTTTGGTCTCGCCATCGACGTCACCGCATCCAAGGATCCGGTTGTCCGCGCGGAAATCATCGCCCGCCGGCTCGACTTTGACGCCGACCCGGAGAGCTTTGTCACGCGGTTCGCCGCCGACGACGAGGCACTGCACGCCCGCATCGATCGCGCACGCGCACTGCTTGACGACGTTGAATTGGCTCCCAGCATTCTCGGTCAAATTGCCACTGTGTGCGCTGCTTTTGATGTGGACGGGATGCGTGCCGACATCGTCATTGCACGTACCGCCCGCGCTCACGCTGCCTGGCGAGTAGCCGGGGACGAGTCGGCGCAGCCGGCGCCCGGCAATCCAATTGAGATCACTGCGGAAGACATTAAGGTAGCTGCGGAAATGGCACTGCCGCACCGTCGTCGCCGTGACCCCTTTGATGAACCAGGACTGGACCAGGAACAGCTCGACGATGCTCTGCAGGATGCAGAGGAGCAGTTCCGAGATGACCAGAATCGGCCAGAGTCAAGTCCGGAGTCGAATCCAGAGCCCGATGCTGAGCAGGTCTCCCAGTTCGACTCCAACTCCGAACCTCAGGAGCCACAACAGTCGAATTCCTCGGGATCGAAGGGAGGTCGCGCCGCTGAAGGCGCCCCCTTTCGCCGTTCGTAAAATCAGCGTCGACGGTGTCGGTCAAGGGGATTCCGGTCGGCGTTCCAAGGCCATTGGCCCGCGGGGCAGCACCATTGGTGCCGAGCGGGGAGGCCATGGTCTTCACGTGCCGGCGACAGTGCTGGCGGCGGCCAATCGTGGCGTCCGCATGGGCGACTCCATGATTCCCCTGGAACCGGCGGACGTTCACGGCGCTATCCGACAAGGAACGGAGTCCAATCTGGTCGTCTTTGTCGTGGACACCTCGGGTTCCATGGCAGCACGCGACCGACTGGCAGCCGTCACCGGCGCGGTCACTTCGCTGCTGCGTGATGCCTACCAAAGCCGCGACAAAGTCGCTGTTATTACTTTCCGCGGAAATAACGCCGAATTAGTTTTACCGCCGACGAAGTCTATCGACACCGCAGTACGTCGCCTCGCAGATGTCCGCACTGGTGGCCGAACTCCATTGGCCGAAGGATTGCTGAAGGCACACGAAGTGGTAGTTCGGGAAGCCCATAGGGAGCCCACACGGCGCGCAATCATGGTATTGCTCTCCGACGGCCGAGCAACGGGTAAAAATGGCCTGCAGCAGGCGAGGGCTGTGGCCGCAAAGATCCGTCGTCAAGCGTTGGCGGCGACGGTGGTTATCGACTGTGAGCGCTCTCGCGTGCGGCTGGGGCTGGCACAGGAACTCAGCGTGGAATTGGGTGCGACCTGCATAAATCTCTCCGAACTCAATGCCGAAGCCGTGGCGGGCGTGGTCCATGCCTATCATCGAGACCATGGCACAAGGAAAGCTTGACCCCAAATCAATTCCCAACGATGGACTGACCACCAGGCAGCGTCGCATGATTCCGATTACTGCGGTGCATACGGGCCCAGGTAAGGGCAAGTCCACCGCGGCATTCGGTATGGCGATGCGCGCGTGGAATCAGGGGATGAATATCGGTGTCTTCCAGTTTGTGAAGTCGGCAAAGTGGAAGGTTGGCGAGGAAGCTGTCATGCGCCGATTGGGCGAGCTTCACGACGACACGGGGGAAGGCGGCCCGGTCGAATGGCACAAGATGGGAGAAGGCTGGTCTTGGTCGCGTAAGCAGGGCACTGAGGAGGACCATGCGGCAGCTGCTGCCGAGGGATGGCAGGAGATTAAACGCCGCCTGGAAAATGAGGTGCACGACTTCTACGTCCTCGACGAGTTCACCTACCCAATCAAGTGGGGTTGGATTGATGTCGACGATGTGGTGGAGACATTGAGGAACCGTCCCGGCCGCCAGCATGTGGTGATGACTGGCCGCGATGCGGATCCGAAGCTCGTGGAGGTCGCGGATCTGGTGACGGAGATGACCAAGATTAAGCACCCGATGGATGTCGGACGTAAGGGACAAAAGGGCATCGAGTGGTAGCGCCTGGAATTGTCATCGCGGCGACAGCATCAGGCACGGGAAAGACGACAATCTCCACGGGCCTGATGCGTGCACTGTCGCGCCGTCACGCGGTGGCACCTTTCAAAGTCGGACCCGACTATATTGATCCTGGCTATCACGGGGTAGCCGCTGGTCGTCCCGGCCGCAATCTGGATTCCTTTATGTGCGCGACTGAGATGATTGGGCCGCTCTACGCACATGGAGCTGCCGACAGCGATATTGCGGTGGTCGAAGGGGTTATGGGGCTTTTCGACGGCCGCATTGGTGACGACCCGCTATCGGTGGAGGGCTCGACGGCTGAGATTGCCTCACTGTTGGGACTTCCGGTGGTGTTGGTGATTGATGCCCGGCATATGTCGCAGTCGGCGGCGGCTGTTGTCCACGGTTTCTCCACGCTTCGCACTGACGTCCGTGTCAGTGGCGTGATTATTAATCAGGTGGGCAGCCCGCGGCATGCGGACATCATTACCCGTTCTGTGGAGACCATGGGGGTCGAGGTGCTCGGCGCTATTCCGCGAGTGACTGATATTGAGGTGCCCAGCAGGCATTTGGGGCTGGTCACTGCAGTCGAGCAGGGTGAGCAGCTAGAAGCGGTCATTGAATCGATGGCCAACTTGGTGGAGACCTACATCGACATAGACCGGATTATCCAGCTTGCCCGGCAGCCCTATCCAGCTGAACCATGGAACCCCGCACAGTTCGTTGTACCGCTGGCTACTCAGCGCCGCGTGCGTGTAGCGGTCGCGGCGGGTCCTGCGTTCTCGTTTACCTATGCAGAGCACCGTGAGCTATTGCAGGCCGCTGGAGCCGAGTTCGTGGATTTCGACCCATTGGTTGACGAACTGCCGGAAGCCGAAGGCTACATCGTGCCCGGTGGATTCCCAGAAGAGCATGCCGACGCGCTATCTATTCGTGATGACATTCGCCGCGATCTACGTCAGGCTGCCGACGATGGTGCGCTGATCCACGGCGAATGCGCGGGGCTGCTCTGGCTGCTTGAAGATCTCGGTGGGCGCCGTATGTGTGGCATCATCCCGGGGCGAGCGCACATGGCACGGTTGAAGCTGGGGTACCGGGAGGCTGTGGCGCTGACTGATTCTGTGCTGTGCCCGGTAGGAACGCGCGTGCGCGGTCACGAGTTCCACAAGACAGCCCTCACCGATGACACCGCAAGTGTCGCTGCTGCGGCCGGGTGGCAACCAGCCTGGGGTTGGCGTGGATATCAAGGCGAAACAGTTCGCGACGGCTTCGTTTCCGAGTCTGGGCGGATTCATGCCGGTTACCTGCATGTTCATCCGGCGGGTGCGCCGGGGAACGTCAGTCGCTTTGTCGCTTCGTGCGCCGGGTAAAGTGTTAGCTATGAGTTTGCTTCTCAAAGACTACGGTGTGTTGGTGATTGGCGGTTCCACGGCTGCAGAGCGCGTGATTCCTCGGCTGTTGGACTCTGGCGCTGATGTCACTGTGTGTGAAGGTGGGGAAGTAACAACTGCGATTGAGGCCTGGGCTGCAGACGGCCGTATTACTTTGACCCGCACCGGTTTTACCGAGGCGATGAGCTGGGGCAAGGCTCTCATGGTCTGCTGTGACGAGGCGTTGTTGCGTGAGGTGACTCTAGAGGGACACCGCCGAGGTATTCTCGTCGACGATGAAACCGGGGCTTCCAGCCCGCTTACTCCTGTGGCGCTGACCGGCCGTCGCGCGTCGCGCGCTGGGGACCTCGCTGGTCAGGTCGCGCTTGTGGGTGGTGGCCCGGGCGACCCCGGTCTGATTACCGTTGAGGGGCGTCGCTTGCTCCGGCTTGCCGACGTTGTCGTTGCAGACCACCTCGGTCCACTGTCGCTGCTCGGTGACTTGGAGCCGGATGTCGAGATTATTGATGCCGGCAAGCTTCCTTACGGCCGCGCCATGGCTCAGGAGCGCATCAATGAACTGCTAGTTCATCGTGCCCGCGAGGGCTACTTTGTGGTCCGGCTCAAGGGTGGCGATCCGTACATCTTCGGCCGCGGTTTTGAAGAGCTTCAGGAGCTGCAGCAGGCAGGGGTACCGGTTCGAGTTGTGCCGGGTATCACCTCGGCACTGGCGGTACCGGGGACGATTGGTATTCCAGTAACAATGCGTGGCGTCAACCACGAATTCACTGTTGTGTCCGGTCACGTCCCACCGGGGCACAGGAAATCGCTGGTCAATTGGGATGCGCTGGGCCGGATGCACGGCACTATTGCCATCATTATGGGAGTTAAGAACGGGCCGAAGATTGCCGAGGCTCTGATGAAGGCCGGCCGCAGCCCGAAGACTCCGGCTGCGGTCATCCAGGACGGCACGTTGCCGAATCAGAGGTCGCTACGCTGCACACTCGGCGAGCTTGGCGAGAAAATGGTCGAAGAGGCAATCAAGCCGCCCGCCGTTATCGTCATCGGTGAAGTCGCCGGTCTGGATGAGGGCGATGAGTAAGAACAACAAGTCGAGCAACAACAAGTCGAAGAAACCAGAGCCAGAGCAGCAAAAGGCAGGGCTTGTTACCCGACTGCTTGCCGACGATCAGCTGCGTAGCGCCATCTGGATGGGTGCTGCGACCTTCCTGGTCTTCTACCTCGGAGCCATGATCATCTTCCGCCTCCTTCTCCTCGGCGGAGAAGGATCGCGATACGACAGCATTTTCATCGCTGTTATCGCTCTGATCGCCGCCATTGTGGCAGGCCGAAAGCGCTACAACGACGACATTTAGTTTTCCGGGACGCGGAAGATGAGGGTGTCGTCGTCAAGCGAGACGTCGTATCCTGCGGCGCGTGCGATGTCGACGGCCTCTGTGGGGGAGGTCGGTGTCGTGTCGGAAAGGGCGATGGCGCGGGCAAATAGGCCCTTGTAGTGCTTGTTGAAGTGGCTGACGATTTTGCCCTCGGCGGTGAGCACGGTCATCGTTGTCGCGCTCTTGACTTTGCCCAAATTGGCGTAGGTGCCGGAACGAAGGTCGATGAGGAAGTCGACATCATTGAGAGCCTCGGTGATGGCGGTGCCCCAACGGCGCTTCATTGTGGGAGCCGCGTCGGCAGGCTGATCCGCGAAGGGGAGCTTGACCGTACCAGAGAGACGGTAGTGGGGGATGAGGTCGTCCCCGCCAATGACACCGAAGAGCGCTGACCCGATGGCGAGTCGAGCACGGCCGGTTTCCGGCAAATCGCTGGGGGAGAGTGCGTCGTAGAGCACCCCGGTATAACGCTCGAGAGCCGGCATAGTCGGCGACTCTAGGAGCGCGGCATTAGCTGTGACTTCGTCAGCAAGCCGTGGCCCCAGCTTCAGTGTTTCCATCGCGGCTTCCCTGTTCGCACTTAGCGCCACGAGATCGGCTGCAATGCGCTCGCGGATGGGGTTGAGGGAGCCGAAGCTCAGCGAGGAAAAGTCTACTGCGGGATGGCTGCCACCAGTGGCTTTGGTTTCAGATGGGGGTAGGACTACGAGCATGGGCACCATAGTAATGCCCCGCATGTTGCGAAGAATGATCGACGGGTAAAATCAGCATTCATGATTACGCGAATGTCCCAGCTGTTCCTGCGCACACTGCGCGAGGATCCAGCTGACGCCGAGGTCCCTAGCCACAAGCTGCTCGTCCGTGCCGGCTACATCCGGCGAACTGCCCCTGGTGTGTACTCCTGGCTGCCACTGGGCTTGAAGGCTCTGCGCAACGTAGAGAAGGTTGTGCGCGAGGAGATGGAACGCATTGGCGCACAGGAGCTGGCATTCCCTGCACTGCTCCCGCGTGAACCGTACGAGGCGACGAATCGGTGGACCGAATACGGCCCCGAGCTGTTCCGTCTGAAGGATCGCAAGGGCGCGGACTACCTGCTGGGGCCGACGCACGAAGAGATGTTCGCGCTGGCTGTCAAGGATCTTTTCAGCTCCTACAAGGATTTCCCGACGACGCTGTTTCAGATTCAGACCAAGTACCGCGACGAGGCTCGCCCGCGCGCTGGTATTCTGCGTGGCCGCGAGTTCGTGATGAAGGACTCTTATTCCTTCGACATGGACGACGAGGGGCTGGAGAATTCTTATCAGCAGCACCGCGGTGCCTACCAGCGAATTTTTGACCGGCTGGGCATTAAGTACGAGATCTGCCACGCGACCTCCGGCGCTATGGGCGGTTCGGCCTCCGAGGAGTTCCTGGCTGTTAGCGAAAGTGGCGAAGACTCCTTCGTAGTCTCCACCGACGGTGAGTACGCCGCCAATGTGGAAGCCGTGAAGATTCCGGCAGTCGAACCGCAGCCGATTGAGGGACAGCCGGAGGCGAAGGTTTACGAGTCTCCGAACTGCACCACAATCGCAGCACTTGTTGATTGGGCCAATGGCGCGGACCTCGGACGCGAGGTCACTGCTGCCGATACTTTGAAGTGCGTTCTCGTCGCCGTCGACCCGAAGAAGGTCGATAAGGAGGGCAACGCCCTGCCGGAACAGCTCACCGCAATCCTGGTTCCCGGTGACCGTGAGGTCGATGAAAAGCGTCTCGAAGTCGCATTTGAACCGGGTGAGGCGCGCTTGCTGGAGGACAAGGACTTCGCAGCTAATGACTTCCTAATCAAGGGTTACGTCGGCCCGCAGGGGCTCGCCGATCACGGTGTGAAGATCCTAGCTGACCCCCGCGTGGCGGAGGGCACAAATTGGATTACAGGAGCCAACGAGGAAGGCAAGCACATCGTCGATGTGGTCGCTGGTCGCGACTTCCAGATTGATGGTATTTGCGATGTCGCAGAGGTGCGTGACGGCGACCCGGCTCCGGAGGGGCATGGCACGCTAAAGATCGAGCGCGGAATCGAGATCGGTCACATTTTCCAGTTGGGCCGCAAGTACACCAACGCCTTTGAAATCGACATCCTCGATGTCAACGGTAAGCGTGCTCGTCCGACGATGGGGTCCTACGGCATTGGCGTGTCCCGCCTGGTCGCTGTCCTCGCGGAACAGCAGTTGGATGAAAAGGGCCTCAAGTGGCCAGTTGCCGCGGCACCGTACAAGGTTCACATCGCTGTGGCCGGCAAGAACGCCGAAGCAGCTGAGGCCGCTGAACAGCTGGCGGAAGACCTCAGCCAGCAGGGCATTGAGGTGCTTTTCGACGACCGTCCGAAGGTCAGCCCCGGTGTGAAGTTCAAGGACGCCGAGCTGCTGGGTATGCCGTTTGTGGTCATCTTTGGCCGTGGCTACGCGGACGGCAAGGTGGAGCTGCGTAACCGCCTGACCAACGAGACCGACGAGGTCGCCGCTGACGGCATTGCAGCTCACGTCGCGGAGCTGGTTCGCAAGGCTTAGAGCCCGGGCAACGGCTCCAAGTTGTTGCCACCTAGCGCTGCCGCTCCGGCGGCAGCCACGCCAGCTGCCTGCAGCGCGAACATACGCATCCGAGGGTTATTAGCAGCGAGCAATACGTCTTCCCACGCCTGGGCACAATAGCGCTCCAATGCAATCATGTAATCGACGGGTGCCGTATCTGGCGAAGGAGCGCCTTCCGGCATATAGCCAGGTGCGCTCTCCGGCACCTCAACGTCGGAATCCTCCAGAATTAGTCGGGCACGATCGCGCAAAATTCGGTGGCGCTCGCCACGGGCCAAAAGTGCAGTAGTGGTATCGCCTCCGACACGTGGTGCGGCTACGCCGACACCGTAAATCATCATATATTCGGCTTGCAGTGCCTTAGTCATCTGTTCTTCGGCACCCGAGATTTCATCCCTGTCACTGGGAATCAATGGGACAAGCTCCTCCCACTCAGCGCCCGCAACACGCAGAGCGAGGACGATACCGCCATCGACAGCCGTGGCGAGGCGCGCAGTGTACTCCTCCCGCAATGCAGTGCGTGAATCCAAGGCATTCGTCAGTACGGGATTGTTTCGCGAGTCCGTGAGCAGTAATTTCGCATCGGAACCGGTAACCAGGGATCCTGGGACTGCTACGTCCGAGCCACATTCATCGACAGGTTTACCGTCCTTGTGGGTACCGCAGGCGCGTGTGATTTCCTTATCCAGTTCGGTTACCTGCGCGGAGCGCACCGCTGCGAGGTCAGGATTGGCGTCGCTAAGCGACTGTGCATCGCGCGCCGCCAGCGCATGGAGAACCTCAATGGCGTAATCGGGGCGCGGTGCCACCAGATGCGAGCACGCGGAAAGCGCAGGAAATGATCCCACGGCGAGGGCAGCAGCGAGGAAGCCACGGCGCGAGAGAGTACGAGTGCGATGCGATGCGGAAGCAAAACTGGGGGAGGGAGGTTCAACAATCACCTCACTATGGTGCCACGGCGGGCGGCACTTTGTGTCAACGCGGTGTGTGGAAACCGCCCAGGTGCGCAATTCCTAGTACTTGACCTGTAGACTCTACGACTATGGCGATACCCGCACCCGAGAAAATTGAACAGTTTGTGAGCCCGGCGCTCGCACAAATCGGCCTGGATGTGGAAGATGTCAAGGTCGTTCGCGCCGGCGCAAAGTCACAGGTCATTGTGTTAGTTGACGCAGATGAGCGTCCTGACCTCGATGTTCTGGAACAAGCCACGTATGAAGTATCTTCGGCTCTGGATGCAGCGGAGGCACGTGGTGAAGCGGACTTCGGCGCTCAGGGCTACACCTTGGAAGTTTCCACTCCTGGTATTGACGCACCGCTGACCCAGCCTCGGCACTGGCGTCGTAACCGTGGTCGTATTGCGGAGATTTCGCTTGCCGACGGTTCCGCGATTGCAGCCCGCATTGGTGCGCTGTCGCCGGATGAAGAATCCATCATTCTCGTTACCTCTAAGGGGCCAAAGGGACGTTTGAAGGCTGTTGGCCAGCGTGTCCAATTAACCAATGTGGCCCGTGCAGTGGTACAAGTTGAATTCTCTAATCCGCCCGCAGCCGAGAAGGATTTTGCGGGACTAGACTATGACGATGCCTTGACCAGGCTGGAGGATAACAAGTGAAGATTGAACTAGCTGCCCTGCGAACCTTGGAAAAGGAAAAGGGT
The DNA here is from genome assembly GCF_014334955.1 of Corynebacterium sp. LK33. Lineage (NCBI taxonomy): Bacteria > Bacillati > Actinomycetota > Actinomycetes > Mycobacteriales > Corynebacteriaceae > Corynebacterium > Corynebacterium sp. LK33. The sequence goes on from NZ_PDGU01000026.1 coordinate 269,684, forward strand.
ATTCCTGTCGACGAAATGCTGGGACTGGTCGCCCGAGCATTGCGTGAAAGCTACCGTAGCACCACCGCACCGGCACAGTATGCGCGCGTCGAAATCGACCGTGAGACCGGTGACGTCATAGTCTTTGCCCAGGAGCGAGACGACGAGGGCAATCTCATCTCCGAATGGGACGACACTCCGGAGGACTTCGAGCGTACCGCTGCATTCGCTGTTCGTCAGACCATCCTTTCGCGTCTGCGGGATGCGGAGAGCGATAAGGTTCTCGACGAATACGCAGACCTGTCTAATCAGGTCATTTCCGGCGTGGTCCAGCGCGATGTCTATGCCAATGAAAAGGGCATTGTCGTCGTCCACATCGGTTCGGAGGCCAACGGCCGAGACGGTATTCTGATGCCGGCTGAGCAGCTGCCAGGTGAGGAACTCAAGCATGGTGACCGCATCAAGTGCTACGTCGTCGGTGTGAACAAGACACCGCGCGGTGTTGCGATTCACCTGTCACGCACGCATCCGGAGCTCATTCGTAAGCTCTTCGAACTTGAAGTTCCGGAAGTTGCCGATGGGGCAGTGGAATTGATTTCCATTGCGCGCGAGGCCGGTCACCGCACCAAGGTTGCTGTACGCCCCACGGTCAAGGGCCTCAACGCTAAGGGCGCCTGCATTGGGCCCCGCGGTCAGCGTGTGAACTCGATTATGAATGAGCTCAAGGGCGAGAAGATTGACATCATCGACTACGACGAGGATCCGGCGAAGTTCGTTGGTAACTCGCTGGCGCCCGCCAAGGTAGTTAGTGTCAAGATTCTGGACATGGACGAGCGCCGTGCACACGTTGTGGTGCCCGACTACCAGCTCTCTCTTGCTATCGGCAAGGAGGGACAGAATGCCCGTCTGGCGGCTCGTCTGACCGGCTGGCGAATCGATATCCACTCCGACGCGGAGTAGACACAACGTCAGCGTCCCAGCGGTTGCGAAAGTGGCGGGAAAGTGCCTAGGGGGTTGGCACTTTTCCGCCTTTTCGGGTTATGCTGGGAGGTGGCCAAACGACAAGGCGTGATTTTCCTATGCGAATTTTCGCGCTGAATTTCTTAGCAGGAAGGTGGGTGCGTCAGGAGTATGACGACTTCGCGGGTGCTAAACCCGAATTCGACAACTCATACGCCTGCACCCACACGTACCTGTATTGCAACTAAGCAGCGCCACAATTGCTCGGAGCTGCTACGCATTGTCGCCACCACCCGTTCAGATGGCTCAGTAGCCGTCGTTGCTGATCCGCATCGTCGGATGCAGGGGCGAGGTGCCTGGATCACCCCAACACTAAAGGCTTGGGAGATCGCCGACAAGCGCCGTGCATTTGGCCGCGCACTGAAGGTATCTACGCAGGTAGATGCGTTTCCGGTTAAACAGTTTATCGCCACGCACTACGAAGCGGCGGAGGGTTTCGCCCCCGCTGACGATGTGCGTGTCGCTAAGCAGGGAGGCAGGAAAAATGACAACAGAAAGACCTGAACACTGATGAGCACACGATGAAGCATCAGCGATGAACGGCAATAGATAAGAGGGAGCCCTGCAGGCGCTCTCGGTGCGCGGACGAATCCGCCATCGGGCGCTGCTCGGCCCCCACTAGTGAGGAGAGCAGTGTCCGGAAAGCTACGTGTCCATGAGCTCGCTAAGCAGCTCGGGGTCACCAGCAAAGAACTACTCGCCGAGCTGAAGGCTCAGGGCGAGTTTGTTAAGACCGCTTCTTCGACGGTGGAACCACCCGTCGTCAGGAAGATGAAGAAGGTCTACGAAGAGAAGAATGCTGGCGCAGGTGCTGACGCGTCTGCCCAGGCCCCAGCGACCAAGGCTGCAGCTAAGTCTGCTCCTAAGTCGGGTGCCAAGCCAGCTGCAAAGCCAGGCGCTAAGCCTGCTGCACCAGCGGCGGCAAAGCCGGGTGCCAAGCCAGCAGCTAAGCCAGGCGCTAAGCCTGCTGCACCAGCGGCGGCAAAGCCGGGTGCCAAGCCAGCAGCTAAGCCAGGCGCTAAGCCTGCTGCGCCAGCGGCGGCAAAGCCGGGTGCCAAGCCAGCTGCACCGTCCCGTTCGCCGAAGCCGGGACAGGAAATGCCACGCCCGCCGAAGCCTGCTGGCCCGAAGCCAGGGCCGAAGCCAGGCGCACGCGCACCGCGTGTGGCGAACAACCCATTCTCGACCGGCGGATCCTCCCGTCCGGCACCGCGGCCGTCGAACATGCCGCGTCCGCAGGGCGGTCCTGGCCGTCCGGGTCCGAAGCCGGGTGGACGCCAGGGCGGCCCTCGCCCGCAGGGTGGAAACGGCCGTCCGGGCCCGAAGCCGGGAGCACGCCAGGGTGGCCCTCGCCCGCAGGGTGGACAGGGTCGCGGTAATAAGCCGAGCGGCAATCGTCCGACTCCGGCAATGATGCCTTCGCACCCGAACCCGGGGCAGATGCCTGCAAAGGCAAGCCGCGGTGGCGGTGGCGGTGGCTTCGGCGGCCGTGGTCGCGGCCCGGGTGGCCCGGGTGGCGGACCGCGCGGTGGTCGCGGCGGACGTCGCGGTGGAACTGCAGGCGCATTCGGGCGACCAGGAGGCGCCCCGCGTCGCGGACGTAAGTCGAAGCGTCAGAAGCGCAACGAGTACGAGGCAATGCAGGCACCATCCGTGGTGGGCGGCGTTAAGCTGCCTAACGGTAAGGGCACGACCATTCGCCTCGCACGTGGTGCATCCCTGTCTGACTTCGCTGAGAAGATTAACGCCGATGCAGCATCGCTGGTCCAGGCGTTGTTCAACCTCGGCGAAATGGTGACGGCAACTGCATCGGTCTCCGACGAGACCCTGCAGCTGCTCGGCGACGAGATGGATTACAAGGTCCAGGTCGTCTCGCCTGAGGATGAGGACCGCGAGCTCCTCGAGTCCTTTGACCTCCAGTTCGGTGAGGACGAGGGCGACGATGAGGACCTGGAGCAGCGCCCGCCAGTGGTAACTGTGATGGGGCACGTCGACCACGGTAAGACGCGCCTGTTGGACACGATTCGTAAGGCCAACGTCGGTGGCCACGAGTCCGGTGGTATTACCCAGCACATCGGTGCCTACCAGGTGCCGGTGGAGCTCGACGGTGAGAAGCGCAAGGTTACCTTCTTGGATACCCCGGGTCACGAGGCGTTTACCGCCATGCGTGCTCGTGGTGCCAAGTCGACCGATATCGCGATTCTGGTTGTTGCAGCTGATGACGGCGTCATGCCGCAGACGGTTGAGGCTATTAACCACGCCAAGGCCGCTGATGTGCCGATTGTCGTTGCAGTCAACAAGATTGATAAGGAAACTGCAGATCCGCAGAAGATTCGTGGTCAGCTGACTGAATACGGTCTCACTGACGAAGAGTGGGGCGGCGACACTATGTTCGTCGATATCTCCGCTAAGCAAGGTCTCAACATCGATCAGCTTCTCGAAGCAGTGCTGTTGACTGCCGATGCTTCGCTGGATCTGCGCGCCAATCCGGATATGGACGCTCAGGGTGTCGCCATTGAGGCTCACCTTGACCGTGGCCGTGGTCCGGTGGCAACCGTTATCGTTCAGCGCGGTACGTTGCGCGTCGGTGATTCCATCGTTGTCGGTGACGCATATGGTCGTGTTCGCCGCATGGTCGATGAGTACGGCAACGACGTCGATGAGGCCGGTCCTTCCCGTCCGGTTCAGGTGCTCGGCCTGACCTCCGTACCGGGTGCTGGTGACAACCTCCTGGTTGTTGACGAGGATCGTACGGCCCGCCAGATTGCAGACCGCCGCGACGCACGTCGTCGTAATGCGCTGCAAGCACGTCGTCGCAAGCGCGTCTCCCTGGAGAACCTGGACGAGATTCTGAAGGAGACCAACACCCTCAACCTGATCCTGAAGGGCGACAACGCCGGTACCGTCGAGGCACTGGAAGAAGCCCTGCTCAAGATCGAGGTCGACGACGAGGTCGCTCTGAACATCATCGACCGTGGTGTCGGTGCTGTCACGCAGACCAACGTCACGCTGGCTGCTGCGTCTGACGCCGTCATCATCGGCTTCAACGTTCGCTCCGAGGGCAAGGCCACCGAGGTTGCCAATGCTGAGGGCGTTGACATCCGCTACTACACGGTGATCTACCGTGCTATCGAGGATGTCGAGGCTGCTCTGAAGGGCATGCTCAAGCCGGTCTACGAGGAGAAGGAGATTGGTCGTGCAGAGATTCGCGCCATCTTCAAGTCCTCCGCAGTTGGCCTCATCGCCGGCTGTATGGTCGAGTCCGGCAAGGTCCGCCGCAACGCGAAGGCTCGCCTGGTTCGTGACGGCAACGTCATTACGGATTCGGCGACTATCGAGTCGCTGAAGCGAGAGAAGGACGATGCCACCGAGGTCGCAGCCGGTTACGAGTGCGGTATGGTGCTGTCCTACCCGGACATCCAGGTGGACGACGTTATCGAGGTCTACGAGATGGTCGAGGTTCCGCGCACGTAGCGACGTAAGCTAAACACTGCGTGAACTTTGATAAGGCGCTCCCTTCGGGGAGCGCCTTTTTGCGTATCGTGTTCGTTATGGGCTTCAAAACTAATCTCTTTGCACTCTCAGATGAACTGCCGCGAACGAATATTTTGAATTATCCTCCTGCGAGCGCAGAGGAGACTCTTGCGCAATTGGACAAGATTTGGCCAGGGAAATTCGCCTTTGATTCCGAAGAAACCATTGAGGATGGTCATAATTGGTACTTCCACGCGGTAGCGTTTGGGCCAACGCTGCTTTTCGGGACCGACGACGTATACGACCTTATTGAGGACCCAGCGTTGGCGAACGATCCTCGCGAAAGTTGGTCACTGTGCATCAATAGTGTTGTCGATTTCTGCCACTATAAGACTCCTACCAGGGAATTAGAAGCAAGCTGCGAAGACTATGATTTTGACATGCAGCGGTTTTTCAGCTCTGGACGACTGTTGGATTTCGAGGTACCGTTCGCTAACGGTGAACACGTCGAGGTACTACATCCGACGGATGTGGCTGAATGGGAACAAACCCATGGCAGTGTGGCGCCCAAGGATAAAAATGGTGAGGTAAGTTACCTTTTCCATCCGCTGGAGCTAGGTAATGCTGCAGTTAAATGGATTTTCGGCATCGAGGGAGAAACACCATTGCAGGACAGTGTGATGGATTCACTGCCTGACTGCTCCCATGTTAATGGGTTACCGATGTACAACTTCGTGGAGCGCCGTTAAGAGCGTACGGGTAGGCTGCGTTTCAGCTGCGCAATTCCGTAGTAGCGACTCCCCATGCCGTCGATGACATCGATGGTGGTGACAGTGTTGTCGTGATGATTAATGGGTTAAAACAAAGGGCGAGCGTGCGGCGAAGCAATTGGCTGCACTCGGTAAACGGGTGCGGGCGAAGTCGCGAAACATGCGGTTCGAAGTTGAGTAGTGTTTTGCGTGTTAGTATTAGCAGTCCTTTGTATTGAACCGTTTTGCCGGATCCCAAATGGGTCTTTGTCAGTGAAGGGGCGCTTCAGGCCCCACGCTAAATGGGGTCTAGCTACGAATCGTTACGCACAGGTAGAGATAGATAGGGAGTAGCCAAAAATGGCAGATCCAGCACGCGCGCGCAGGCTGTCCAAGCGTATTCAGGAGATTGTCGCCAGCGCAATTGAGCGTGAGATTAAGGACCGGCGGCTGGAGTTTGTGACTATCACCGACTGCCGCGTCACCGGCGATTTGCACGACGCCACAGTTTTCTACACTGTGCGCGGACGTACGCTCGACGAGGAACCGGACTACGAGTCGGCAGCAGCAGCGCTGGAAAAGGCGAAGGGGCAGCTGCGTTCCCTGGTCGGTCGTGGCACCGGTGTGCGCTACACACCGACGCTGGCTTTTGAGGTTGACACCGTGCCGGAGATTTCCGCGCACCTTGAGGAGCTGCTCGATAAGACTCGCGCGCGCGACGCGGAATTGGCTGAGCAGGCTAGAAACGCAAAGCCCGCAGGCGATGCCAACCCATACCGCGACGAGGAGTAAAACTCTCCACCGGCCACATCTATCGATGAAAGGGGCACCCACGTGACCACTTCTCCGCAGGCTCAGGAGCAGGCAGCTCACCAGCTTTCCCAGGCGATTAATCGCCGCATGTCCAAGCCGATTCAGCAGATGCAGGATATGCTTGCCGACGCCAAGAAGGTCGGCGTCATTGCCCATGTTCACCCCGATGCGGATGCGATTGGTGCTGCATCTGCGATGGTCATGGCACTTGTACAACGTGGCATTTCGGCTGTAGCCAGCTACGGTGAGAGCGATTTGCCAGCCAAGTCGCTGCTGACCATCCCCGGATGGGAGCGATTTGTCGAGTACACGGACTTGGATGAAGACATTGATACGTGGGTGACTGTCGACTGCGCAAGCCCGGGGCGCCTCGGTGCGCTGGAAGATCGCGTGATGGCCTCCGACCGCGTTATCAATGTTGACCATCACGCGACCAACACTCGCTTTGGGTCCGTCAACATGGTTGACGAACGCGCAGAGTCCTCGACCATGGTGCTCCTGGACTTCTTTGGTGTCTGGGGTATCAAGCTGACCACGCCGATGGCTCATGCTCTCTATGCAGGGCTGTTGACGGACACCGCATCGTTCCAGTTCGGCCATTCCCGCATGCACACTGCAGCGGCGCGCCTGCTGGATAAGGGGCTCAATCCGCGCACGATTGGTGCACAGCTGCTGGAAGAACATCCGTTTGCCTACCTTCCATTCCTGGGCAAGGTGCTTTCCACCGCGACATTGGTGCCCGAGTGGGGCGACGGCGCTGGCCTAATCCACGTCGTCATTGAGTACGACCAGACCGCCGAAGTTGGCCACGATGAGATTGAATCGGTCGTGGACATTGTGCGTACGACTAATGCGGCCGACGTCTGTGCCGTGCTTAAGGAGTATGAGCCAAACCAGTGGGCCGTCTCGCTGCGTTCTCGCGAGCTTGTCGATGTCTCCCAGGTCGCCCTGGAAATTGGCGGCGGTGGCCACGAGCGTGCCGCCGGTCTGACTCGGGAGTGCAGCAAGGATGAGCTGCTGCAGGCCATCCTGGACACCAGCGATGTCGCAGCCCAGGCACGCCGAGGCACAAGCGAGGCCTAGGGGATTGTCGGACTCGCGAGAAACTCAGGAACACACTGAGATTGAGCACACTGACATAGAGCGAACCGGGCACAGTGCGAAGTCAGATGTCAGCCTTCGCGCAATCGTTTCGCTGGCGCTGCCAGCGTTGGGCGTTCTTGCCGCGCCCGCCCTCTATGTGCTGCTGGATACGGCTGTCATTGGTCGGCTTGGAGCTGTCCAGCTTGCGGCGCTTGCCGCTGGTTCGACGGTATTTTCCGTGGTAACTACGCAGCTCACTTTCTTGGCTTACGGCACGACCGCCCGATCAGCGCGAGCCTTTGGCAGGGGCAACGTGGACGAGGCGGTTGAAGAGGGACTGCAAGCGACGTGGGTCGCCATCTTTGTGGGCCTTAGTCTCTTTGCCATCATCGTGGGGCTAGCACCAGTATTTACCGGTTGGTTAGCTCCTCATCCGGAGGTCGCTCATGATGCCGGGCAATGGTTGCGAGTTGCTGCCTTTGCCATTCCGCTGACGTTGATTGCACAGGCCGGAAATGGTTGGCTGCGCGGTATCCAAAACACCCGCGCGCCGCTGCTATATGTGCTCTCAGGCCTTGTTCCGGCAGCCATTGTGATTGTGCCGCTGGTCCGCGCCTTCGGTCTCGAGGGCTCTGCGATGGCCGTTCTTTTCGGCGAATTGATTACCGGCGGGCTGTTCCTCCGCCGTCTTTTCAAAGAGTGCTCTAGCCGCAAGCTCTCCATGCGCCCGAATGGCGCCATTATCAAAAGCCAGCTGGTCCTCGGCCGCGATCTCATCGTTCGCTCCTTGTCCTTCCAGGTAGCGTTCCTCTCCGCCGCAGCGGTTGCTGGCCGCGTTGGGCCGACCACGCTCGGTGGGCACCAGGTCATGCTGCAACTGTGGAACCTGATTTCGTTGGTGCTCGACTCGCTAGCGATTGCTGCACAGACGCTCGTCGGTGCAGCGTTGGGCGGTAGCTCCACGGCCGTTGCCCGCTGGACTGGCAAGCGCGTGACTGTCTGGTCAAGCGTCATTGCCCTCGGCCTAGCGGCTGTTTTCGCAGTAGGTAATGCCAGTATCGTCCGCATTTTTACCGACGCCACAGGCGTGATTGACGCAGTCACCGCTGGACCATGGTGGATTCTCGTCGCAATGATTCCTATTGGCGGTGTCGTCTTCGCGCTCGATGGCGTGTTGCTCGGCGCCGGCGACGCAGCCTTCCTCCGTAACGCCACCGTTAGCGCGGTCCTGTGCGGATTCCTCCCACCGGTCTGGCTGGCGCAGGCATTTGGCTGGGGGCTGACCGGCGTGTGGTGCGGTCTCTTGGCCTTCATGATTCTGCGACTCATCTTTGTCGCTACCCGTTTCCGTGGAGAGAAATGGTACGGCATCAGCGCATGAGTGTGCTTGCCGACGTCCAGGAGTACTTGGCCAGGCATTTGCCCGCCGGTAGCCGGCTGGTTATTGACTCCAATGCCGAGCGTCCGTTTAGTGATGCGGAATTGCAGCAGCTCCGTACTGCTGAGTTGAGGCTGTCTGATAGTGCAGCACCTGCTCGAATCCGTGATTTCACCCGAGGGCGCCTCGCTGCGCATGAGGCGGTGCAACGGCTAGGAGAGTCTGCCCCACATGGGATTGGCATGTCGGCCACCGGAGCGCCGCTGTGGCCACAAGGGATCGTGGGGTCAATTAGCCACTGCGGCAGGGCCGTGGCAGCCGTGTCCGCGAGCGCTGAACAGCTGCAGGGGATTGGCATCGATGTCGAGGTCGAGCAGACTCTAGAGTTAGGAATCATCGATGCAGTCTTGCGCACTGACGAAGCACGCCTTGACCCGCTGGTGCAATTTAGCGCCAAGGAATCAATGTACAAACTCTGGGAGCCGATAGTCGGGCAGTGGCTGGACTTCGACGAAGTCTCCGTGCAACCGAGGAAGAAACGGATAGCAGGGCGAGGTTTTTCCCGAGGACTCACAGGCGGACCTTTACAGCTAACGTTTCACCGTGAGATTCCCGACGCCTTCTGCGGAGTAAAAGGCTTCTGGGCTCGCGGTGCAGGCATCGTTGCAACCGCGGTGTGGCTCGAGCAGTCTTAAAATCCTTGAGAGGTAGTCACAGCGTGGCCGGGCGCACCACGAAGACCGTCTTAGCCCGTTTGCCAGATTCTGTGAGCAGCGCCGGAACCTTTCCCGTTGGTGACACCGCCGCATAGACTCCAGGTTTTCCGATCGGCTCCAGCCACTTGCCCTGAGCCAAATCAGTCGCCTGCTGTTCAGTAATTTCGCGGGTATCAAAGCAACGCAGGCAGGCCTCGTCCAGACTCATCGGCAGCAAGGAAGCGGCGCGCTCCGGGACTGGGCGTCGCATCTCCGCAATTTCTGGATTGGCGGTGTCGAACTGCTCGGCCTTCGCCGTGAGCTCGTCGATAGTCAACGCCTCATCAATAGTGAAAACGCCGGCGGCAGTACGTCGAAGCGCGGTGAGATGACCACCGACCCCCAATGCATCCCCCAAGTCACGAGCTAGGGCGCGGATGAAAGTGCCGGCAGAGCAGTCGACCTCCACGTCGATATCGATGCACTCCCCGGGACGGGAAGGATCGGAGTCGTGGCGGATGTCCTGAACCTCGTAGCGGGTGATTGTCACTGGGCGCGCAGGGATATCGACCTTCTCACCACGGCGGATGCGCTCGTAGGCGCGGACACCGTCAATCTTCACCGCGGATACCGCCGCGGGTTTTTGCATGATCGTGCCGGTGAACTTCGCAATTTCCTTTCGAACCATTTCATCGGTCACCGATGCCGCCGAGGATTCGGAGAGCAACTCGCCCTCGGCGTCGTCGGTAAGCGTGGCAGCGCCGAGCCGAATGGTGGCTTGGTAGGACTTCGTGTCCGCGTGGACATGTGGCAGGAAACGGGTGCCGCGGCCGATGCCGAGGACGAGCACACCGGTGGCCATTGGGTCGAGGGTGCCTGAGTGGCCGACCTTCTTGGTGCGGAAGATGCGACGGAGTTTGCCCACTACATCGTGGCTTGTCCAGCCTTGGGGCTTGTCCACGATGACAATGCCGGAGTCTGCAATCGGATCGAAGTCGGTCATAGACGCAATCCTATGTTGCGCTATATGCGGTGTGTTAAACGGTGACCAGTTACACTGGCTCTCTGTGGAGATTTGGTATGGCTTGGACAATGCACCCGAAGACCTGGGGGACACGGTCGTAACCATCGGAGTGTTCGATGGTATTCATCTTGGGCATAAGCGCCTGATAGCTGCTGCGGTCAGTGACGCTCGTGCTCGTGGCGTGAAATCGCTGTTGATGACTTTCGACCCCAATCCCGTAGCGCTGTTTGCCCCGGATAAGGTGCCGCCGGCACTGTCCACTGTGTCCCGTCGCGCCGAGCTGGCAGAAGCGGAGGGAATCGATGCCATGCTTGTCGTGCCTTTCGACAAGAACTTCTCCAGCATCCCCGCAGAAGACTTTGTGCGCACCGTTGTCCGCGACAAGCTGAATGCACAGGCCGTCTTCGTTGGCCAGAACTTCACCTATGGGCAGAAGGCCGCAGGTACCGCCGAGACTATGCCGGAGCACGGCCGTAAGTGTGGGGTCGACGTCACCATCGTCGACCTCCTCGACGTCACTGCCGCGGACTCGACCGAACGTGTTTCGTCGACACGTATTCGCGGTTTGCTTGCCGACGGTGCGGTGTCCGCAGCCGCCTCGTGTCTCGGGTACTTCTACCGCGTCGATGGTGATGTTATTCCAGGTCAGGGGCGTGGGGGAGCGCAGCTGGGCTTTCCGACCGCCAATATTGACTTCGCTGAGGGCCTAGCAATCCCGGCTGATGGTGTCTACGCGGCATGGTTCACGGTTCAGCCGACGGCAGCCCGCCCGGAGCCGGACCCGAAGGGCGATATCGAGTTTGGGGTGCGCTACCCAGCGGCCGTGTCGGTGGGCACTAATGTGACCTTTGGAGACACTGATCGAACGGTCGAGGCCTACGTGATTGACCGTCATGCGGACCTCTACGGCACCGCTGGGCAGGTTGAGTTTGTCGACCGGATTCGCGGAATGGAGAAGTTCGACTCGGTCGAGAAGCTCATTGACCGGATGAACCAGGACGTGGCAGACACCGAGGCCATTTTGGCTAAGACCGATTAGCTGTTAAAGTAAAACGTCGGCTGTGACTGCGGTCCACAAGCAGTTGCGAGGAACCAGCTGCCAGACGCTGTTTGGTTCCGGGAAAGCCGAGAATGTGGACTGAAAAAACGACCATAATTTGATTCAAGGAGTTAGATTTACATGGCTTTGAACACTGCAGAAAAGGCTGAGATTCTCAAGGAGTTCGGCCTGCACGAGACCGACACCGGTTCCCCGGAGGCTCAGGTTGCACTGCTGACCGCACGTATTCGTCAGCTGACCGAGCACCTGAAGTTCCACAAGCACGATCACCACTCCCGTCGTGGTCTGCTGCTGCTGGTCGGTCGCCGCAAGGGCCTGCTGCAGTACCTGCAGGACAACGACGTTGAGCGCTACCGTAAGCTGATCGAGCGCCTGGGTCTGCGTCGCTAAGGTTCTCCCTAATGTCTTGTTTGTCAGAGCTTCATTGGTGTAAGTTGCTCTGTTAATTCAAGGCTTTTAAGCTTTTTAGACTCGCCGTTTGGGTTTCCATTGGATGGAAGCTCACGGCGGGTCTTTTTTGTTCACTTGTCGTTGTGGTATTCACTCATCGATGCGCTGTAGCGTGGCCACAAGTGAATCCCTCATCGACATGTGGAGGGGGTGATCGAAAGCGTGCGCATAAGTGCCGGGGCCCCATCGATAAGACACGGTAATTCGTCGATAAGACACGGTAAACCATCGATGAGTCAAGAAAAGTCATCGATAAGTGCCCCCGCCCCGCAAACTCCTGGAACCCCGCGTAGGTGCAAGAACCCAGATGGCAGTGAGATATCTCCGATCCGTCCAATACAAGAACTTTCCGCGTTAGCTGGTAGAATGCGTGACGCAAACGAAGTTCATTCGATCTTTTACAGGCGACATCGATGATCGCCGCTATTTCTAGGAGTAAGAAACCTATGGCCAACAGCAAGGCTGTTGAATTTTTCTTTGATGAGGATTTCGGTATTACCGAGGCCGTTGCCACCATCGACAATGGTGATTTCGGCACCCGCACCATTCGCTTTGAAACGGGCCAGCTGGCTCGTCAGGCCGATGGTTCGGTGACCACCTACTTGGACGAGGAGACCATGCTCCTGTCCACCGTCACCGCTTCCAACCAGCCCCGCGAGGGCTTTGATTTCTTCCCGCTGACCGTCGACGTTGAAGAGCGTATGTACGCTGCGGGCAAGATTCCGGGTTCGTTCTTCCGCCGTGAGGGCCGCCCGTCCACCGATGCCATCCTGGCATGTCGTCTGATTGACCGTCCGCTGCGTCCGACCTTCGTCAAGGGCCTTCGCAACGAGGTACAGGTTGTCGTCACCGTCATGTCCTGGGATCCGAAGGACCGTTATGACGTTGTCGCAATCAACGGCGCGTCAGCTGCAACTCAGCTTTCCGGGCTGCCGGTTTCCGGCGCTGTCGGTGGCGTCCGCATCGCGCTCGTTGCTGATGACAAGCACCCAGAGGGTGCATGGGTCGCTTTCCCGACCGAGGAGCAGCACGAGCAGGCTCTGTTCGAGATGGTCGTCGCTGGCCGTATCGTCACCCGCAAGCGTCGCGGCAAGAACGTCGAAGATGTCGCCATCATGATGGTGGAGGCCGGAGCAGGGGAGACCGTCGTCAAGCGTATTGCTGACGGTGCACCGGCGCCGACCGAGGACATCGTCGCCGCTGGCCTCGAGGCAGCAAAGCCGCACATCAAGGTTCTGTGTGAGGCACAGAAGGGTCTGGCTGAGCGCGCAGCGAAGGAAACGCAGGAGTTCCCGCTGTTCCCGGCATACAGCGATGAGATTTTTGACGCAGTCGAGAAGAAGTCCGCTAAGAAGCTGGCCAAGCTGCTCACCATTCCGGGTAAGCAGGAACGAGATGACGCCACCAATGAGTACATGGAGGACGTCGAGGGGCAGCTGCTGGAGCGCTTCGTATCCGATGATGTCGACGAGCAAACTGCATCTAAGCAGATTCGCGCTGCATACAACGCAGTGATGAAGCAGATTGTCCGTGAGAAGATTCTGGCTGAGGGCTTCCGCATCGATGGTCGCGGTGTCACCGACATTCGTGACCTGGGCGTTGAGGTCGGTCTGATTCCGCGTGCCCACGGCTCTTCGCTGTTTGAGCGCGGCGAGACCCAGATTCTGGGTGTCACCACTTTGGACATGCTGAAGATGGAGCAGCAGATTGACTCGCTGACTCCTGTTACCTCCAAGCGCTACATCCACCACTACAACTTCCCGCCGTACTCCACCGGCGAGACCGGTCGTGTTGGCTCTCCGAAGCGCCGCGAGATTGGTCACGGGGCACTGGCTGAGCGCGCTCTGCTGCCGGTCGTGCCGTCCCGCGAGGAATTCCCGTACACCATTCGCCAGGTCTCCGAGGCTCTTGGATCCAATGGTTCGACCTCCATGGGCTCGGTCTGTGCTTCGACTCTGTCGCTGTACAACGCCGGTGTGCCGCTGAAGGCTCCGGTTGCCGGTATCGCCATGGGTCTAGTTTCCGGCGAGGTTGACGGTGAGAACCGCTTCGTCGCACTGACCGATATTCTCGGTGCCGAAGACGCATTCGGTGACATGGACTTCAAGGTCGCTGGTACTGCGGACTTCATTACCGCACTGCAGCTGGACACCAAGCTCGACGGTATTCCGTCGAAGGTTCTGGCCGATGCTCTGTCCCAGGCTCGTGATGCACGTCTGGCCATCCTGTCCACCATGGCTGAGGTCATCGAGTCTCCGGACGAGATGAGTGGTCTCGCTCCGAAGATCACCACCGTTAAGGTTCCGGCTTCGAAGATCGGTGAGCTCATCGGTCCGAAGGGCAAGACCATCAACGGCATCACCGAGGAAACCGGTGCTGACATCTCTATCGAGGACGACGGCACCGTATTTGTCTCGGCAACTTCCGGTAAGGCCGCAGACGCTGCAATCGAGCAGATTAATGCGATTGCTAACCCGCAGCTGCCGAAGGTCGGCGAACGCTACCTGGGCACTGTCGTGAAGACTGTCGCTTTCGGTGCTTTCGTCTCCCTGACTCCGGGCCGTGACGGTCTGATCCACATCTCCAAGCTCGGTGGCGACAAGCGCATCGAGAAGGTCGAGGATGTCATCAACGTCGGCGACAAGATTCAGGTCGAAATCGCTGATATCGACAACCGCGGCAAGATCTCGCTGGTTCCGGTCGAAGACAACTAATGCTTGGCGACGGAGGATGTGCTGTAGGTAGCCTCCGACAACGCGTGTAGCGATGGCGCGGTTAGGTCACAAATTGACCTAACCGCGCTTTTGTTTTGGGTTAATCTCGGGTTTCGAAGGGATTAATTTTCGAACCCACGTGGAAGGTGATTTGCGCATGCAACTTGTCGCGCACGATCATGAATTCATTGACATTGCGGCCGGTGACTATGTCGCAAGTATTTCCCAGTTCGGTGGTGGTCCGAGATCACTGGAGTACTGTGGCCTGCCACTGCTGACTGACTATCCCAAAGGGTTCAATCCACCGTTGTCCGCAGGTACGCTCCTGGCTCCGTGGCCGAACAGGGTCGCTGACGGAGTATTCATCTTTGATGGGGAAGTACATCGGCTAGATATTTCGGAGCCGTCCCGGGCGAATGCTATTCACGGGTTTGTTGCAGATCGCGTTTGGTCTGTGGTCGATTCTGATGACAGCAGCGTCACCTTGGGCGTGGAAGTTGAGCCGCAGCCGGGCTGGCCTTGGGAACTCGGTCTGACCGTGCGTTGGCAAGTCACAGCCTCAGATGGCCTATCGGCGGAGTTCACAGTGCATAATCGCAGCGATAGGGAGTGCCCGTTTGGTCTGGGCTGGCATCCTTACTTAAGCGCTTTGGGCGCTGATTTCGACAGTTGCACACTGCGGTTGCCCGTTGATAAAAACCTGCCACTGGAGCCAATTCGAAACTTGCCCGCCGGCCCAGCGGTGCCAGCGGAGACAGTGGTTCCCAGCCTTCGAGAGGGGGTATCCCTGGATGGACTGTGGCTGGATCACTGCTTCTTTGCTGCCGCGGAGGCAGCGGGGAGTGACTCGCCGCGCCGTCGTGAAGCGCATTTGGTTGGGCCAAATGGCAAGGGTGCTGTGCTCTGGGCCGATGATGAATTCAGGTTCTTCCAGGTCTATGTTGCGGACGCCGGACGACGAGAAGGATTTCCTGGGCACGGGAATGCGATTGCGGTGGAGCCAATGACATGTCCGCCGGATGCGCTACGCTCCGGTACCGGTTTGCTGCGAGTTCAGGCTGGAGAGACAACAACTCTTGCCATGGGGCTGCGCGCGGAAACGGGTGGAAAATAGTTTTCCCAGCGCAGAAGAGTACAGCCCCCTCAATGGAAATCCCGGGCCGGGAGCAAGCCGCCTAGTTTAGGCGGTATTCCCCCCGGTCTTGGGGGGCTACTGTAATGCAATCTTCTTCCGCTGCGGCTTGAGCAGCGTGGTGAGGAAGATTAGTACCACGGCAAATCCCGCGGCGGTAAACATCGCAATGCTATAGCCACGAATCACGTCGTCGGCGGCAGGAGCTGCTGCACCAGTGCTGGACAGGCCAGCGGCAATAACAGCTGACAGTGCCACAAACAGTGCAGTACCGACAGCGCCGGCAACCTGCTGCAGCGTGTTCATAATTGCTGAGCCATCCGGGTAGAGGCGCTTCGGAAGATCACCAAGACCGAATGTAAACAGCGGAGTAAACAGCAGCCCCAGGCCAATCTCAAGGACGATGTGGCAGGCGACAATCCACCACAGCGGAGTCGATGCTGAGATGAAGCCGAGCCCGAAAAGACCGAGGGCAAGGACAACGGAGCCGGGAATTGCCAGTGGGCGCGGACCATAGCTGTCAAAGAGCCGACCGACAGCCGGTCCCATAAGGCCCATAACCAGTGGACCAGGCATCACAATCAAACCAATAGTCTTGACGTCGACACCTCGCAGATTGAGGTAGAGCGGCAAAATGATGATCACACCGAACATCAGCATGAAACCAATGGTCAGAATGATTGTGGACAGCCTAAAGCTCTTTGTGCGGAAGGTTCGAAGATCCAGCAGAGCTCGGTTGTGCGGTGCCAAACGGCGCTGGCGCATGATGAAGAATACCAACAGCACGATGCCGACTACGCACAGGATTCCGTCGATAAGCGAAAACTCTGCGCCTACGCGGCTCAGCGCGTACACCAGCGGGCCGAATGCACCGGCACTGAGGAACACCGAGAGGATATCGATGGGCTTCGCGGAGTTTTCCTCAATATTGGGAACGAGAATGACACCCACTACCAGCACAATTAGGCCGAGCGGCAACATCGTGTCGAAAAGCGCATGCCAATTGTTATTTGCGATCTCCAGAATGAGACCGGAGATGGTCGGTCCGATAGCAGGCGCGACAGCGATGACCACGCTCATTCGTCCCATCATGCGCCCGCGCTCATGCTCCGGTACTACGTTGAGCACCGTGGTCATCAGCAGCGGCAGCAGCACTGCGGTACCGGACGCTTGGACAATGCGTGCGAGCAGAACGATCGCGAAGTTTGGCGCGAAAGCACCGATGAGAGTGCCCACGACGAATAGTCCTTGACTGACCGCGAAAAGAATGCGGAACGGCACTGCCGAAATGAGAAATCCAGTGACCGGAATGACAACTGCCATGGTCAGTAGGAACGATGTTGTCAGCCAGCCTGCGGTAGCTGCGCTGATTCCGAGGTCCGCCTTGACGACGGGAATTGCGACGCTCATGACCGTCTCGTTCAAGATAGCCATGAATGCCGCAGCTAGTAGCACGTAAATGGCCATATAAGCACTTTTGGGCGCATCGGCCTGTGGTGCCTCCGAACTTGGGCTGAGTTCGGAATCTTCAGATTCAGAAACCAATTGAAGTCTCTTTCTATATATCGGTACAGAAATAGGTAATTGTCGAAGACATGGAATCTTAGCGCAACAAAAACCCCGTCGTAAGTCGACAAAAGGCAAAGCGGACGGGGGCATTGGCACACAAGTTGGCCAACACATTCTAAGGTAAGGGAGAAAGATAAACTCGTTGGGAAAGGACAATAGCTGTGAGCAATATCAAGGTCGGCGTACTTGGCGCCAAGGGCAAGGTAGGGTCCACCATCTGCGAGGCAGTTGAAGCCGCCGACGATTTGGAGCTGGCAGCGGGTCTCGACTCTGGCGATGACCTGAATGAACTTGTCACCGCTGGTGTGCAGACCATTGTTGACTTTACTCAGCCCGACGCTGTGATGGGCAATCTTGAGTTCTGCATTAAGAATGGCATCAACGCCGTCGTGGGTACTACGGGCTTTACCAAGGAGCGCCTCGATCAGGTGCAGCGCTGGCTTGACCACGCCGCCGGTGAGGCCAATGTTCTTATTGCACCGAACTTCGCAATCTCCGCGGTACTGACGATGAAGATGGCGGAGCTAGCCGCTCCGTACTTCGATTCCGCTGAAGTTATCGAAATGCACCACCCTTTTAAGAAGGATGCACCCTCGGGCACCGCTATCCACACTGCTGAGGCTATTGCTCGTGCTCGCAAGGAAGCCGGCATGGGGGAGCAGCCGGACGCCACTGAGCAAACTCTCGATGGTGCTCGCGGTGCTGAGGTCGAGGGCATTCCGGTGCACGCAGTCCGTATGACCGGTTCGGTGGCTCACGAGACCGTTATCTTCGGTGCAGAAGGGCAGTCGCTCACCATCAAGCAGGACTCCTACTCGCGCACCAGCTTCGTACCAGGCGTTCTGCTGGGTGTGCGCAAGATTGAGGATTTTCCGGGCCTGACTGTGGGACTGAAGCCATTCCTGGGACTTTAATGGCCGGGAGTTAACTGAAAATGTCTGAAAATGTCACTCTCAAGGCGCAGCTAATCGCCGCGACCAACTTCTTCCCGCCGGAGGACATCGACTTTGATAGCGATGCCGATGGTGGGGAAGCATTGATTGAGTTCTCCGGCAGGGCTTGTTATGAAACGTGGGACAAGCCCAATCCACGAACGGCGACGAATAGGGGATATCTGCGACATGTGCTTGAGGTAGGCCACACCTCACTTTTTGAACACGCAAGTGCAAGCATCTATGTTCGTGGGCTGTCGCGCTCGTGTGCACATGAACTCACACGGCACCGCCACTTTTCCTTTTCGCAGTTGTCGCAGCGGTTTGTGCCGGCCAGTTCCAACAATGTTGTGGTTCCTCCCGCAATTGCGGAGGACCCGGATCTGTTGCGAGTTTTCGAAAGCGCGGTTGATCAGTCCCGTTTCGCCTATGGTGAGTTATTAGACGCACTGGAAGAGAAGTGGGCCGACGAGCCCAACGCTATCTTGCGGCGAAAGCAGGCACGCCAGGCAGCCCGGGCGGTTTTGCCCAATGCCACCGAAACTCGAATCGTGGTTACTGGTAATTTCCGGTCTTGGCGCCACTTCATTTCGATGCGTGCGACTGAGCATGCCGATGCTGAAATTCGGGAGTTGGCAGTGGCTTGCCTGCGGGAGCTGCAGCGCTGTGCTCCTGTTGCTTTTGGGGATTTTGAGATTAACACTCTGAAGGATGGGTCGGTCGTCGCGTCGAGTCCTTACGCCTTCGAGGGGTAATCGCACGTACAGTGTGAAGATATAGTCGATTGAGATTTTTAAGAAAAGGTAGTCAACAATGAGCACAGGAATTGCGTCAACTCGCGGTGCTGACATTTTCGGCACCGTCGCCGTAGCTATGGTGACCCCTTTTGATAAGGACGGAAACCTCGATGTCAAGGCGGGTGTGCAGCTCGCTGGTCATCTTGTAGACGGTGGCTGCGATGCACTCATTCTGGCCGGTACTACCGGCGAGTCGCCTACTACGACGGTTGAGGAAAAGCTTGAGCTTCTCCGAGCTGTCCGTGCAGAGATGGGTGACGAGGTTAAGCTCGTGGCCGGTGCCGGCACCAATGACACGGCCGGGTCCATCGAGCTGGCAAAGGCTTCTGTGGAGGCGGGCGCGGATGCGCTGCTCGTCGTCACGCCGTATTACTCCAAACCGTCCCAGGAGGGGCTGTACCGTCACTTTACGGCAGTGGCTGACGCAACCGAGGCGCCGGTGTGTTTGTATGACATTCCGCCGCGTTCGGTTATTCCGATTGAAGTTGATACCATTTACCGGTTGGCGGAGCACCCGAGAATCCAGGCTGTTAAGGACGCCAAGGGGGATTTGGGAGCTGCCGCCGGCATTATCGCTAATACTGATTTGGCGTGGTACTCCGGTGACGATGTGCTGAACCTTCCGTGGCTGTCTATTGGCGCCACCGGGTTTATTTCCGTTATTGGACATGCAGCCCCGCAGCTGCTGGCTGAGGTGCGCTCTTGCTTTGACAAGGGAGACCTTGCTGGTGCGCAGGCTGCCCACGCGAAGATGACTCCGCTGTTTGCCGCTCAGGCTGCACTTGGCGGTGTAAGTTTTGCTAAATCCGCTCTGCGTCTGCAGGGCATTGAGATAGGAGATCCACGCTTGCCGCAAATTGCAGCAAATGACCAGCAGCTTGAGATGCTTGAAGAAGCTATGCGGAAGGCGGGTGTTCTGTAGTGGCTGAAGGACGCAATCGCGCCCGCAAGGTAACTCGTAAGGCTGGTCCGCCTTCCGAGTCCGACGTGGCTGCAGCAGAGCAGTCCAATAACTCTGCATCCAAGGGCTCCGACAAGGGTGGAGCTAAATCCAACGGCTCGAAGTCCTCGCAGCGTTCCGGTGAGCGTAAGAACTCCGGTAACGCTAAGAAGTCCCAAGGTTCTTCGAATTCTTCCAACCGCGGTTCCCGCGGTGGTCGCGGCGGCCGTGGAGGTAACCGCGGAAATAGTTCGAGGGGTGGCCGTGGCGGACGCGGTGGCAACCGTCGTAACGTAGTCCAGTCGATGCAGGGTGCAGACTTGACGCAGCGTCTTCCTGCACCGCCGAAGGCCCCCAAGGACGGCCTGCGCGTGGTCGCACTGGGCGGTATTTCCGAAATCGGTCGCAATATGACCGTGTTGGAGTACAAGAACCGCCTGATCATCGTCGACTGCGGCGTGCTGTTCCCGAGCTCGGATGAGCCGGGTGTTGACCTGATCCTGCCTGACTTCTCCTACATGGAAGACAAGTGGGATCGCGTGGAAGCTCTCGTGGTCACCCACGGTCACGAGGACCACATCGGTGCTATCCCTTGGTTGCTCAAGCAGCGCGCGGACATCCCGATTATTGCTTCTCGCTTTACCCTGGCACTGATTCAGGCCAAGACACAGGAGCACCGTCAGCGCCCGAAGGTCATCGAGGTCAACGACACCAGCCACATTCAGCGTGGTCCGTTCGATCTGCGTTTCTTCAATGTCAACCACTCGATTCCGGAGTGCCTTGGCATCGTCATTAAGACCGGAGCTGGCATGGTCGTCCACACCGGTGACGTGAAGATGGACCAGACCCCGCCGGACGGGAAGCCGACTGACCTGCCGGCGCTGAGCCGCTACGGTGATGAGGGAATCGACCTCTTCTTGTGTGAGTCCACCAACGCTACGATTCCGGGCTTCTCGGGATCCGAGGCGGAATTGGCTCCAACTCTGCGCCGTCTGATTATGGATGCCAAGCAGCGCGTTATCGTCGCGGCCTTCGCATCGAATGTCTACCGCGTGCAGGCGGTCATCGACGCAGCTGTTAAGGCTGGCCGCAAGGTTGCCTTCAACGGTCGCTCTATGATTCGCAACATGCGCATCGCGCAGGAATTGGGGCTGCTGACCGCTCCGGAAAATACCATTGTGGAGATGAACGAGGCCGCTCGCATGGCACCCCACAAGGTCGTGCTGGTGACTACCGGTACGCAGGGTGAGCCAATGGCTGCGCTGTCTCGCATGGCCCGCCGTGAGCACCGTCAGATCACCGTCCGTGATGGCGATCTGATTATCCTCAGTTCGTCGCTGGTACCCGGTAACGAAGAGGCAGTCTTCGGCGTTATCAACATGCTGGCCCAAATTGGTGCCACGGTTATCACCGGTAAGGATGCGAAGGTTCACACCTCCGGTCACGGCTTTGCCGGCGAGCTGCTGTTCCTCTACAACGCAGCTCGTCCGTCGAACGTCATGCCGATTCACGGTGAGTGGCGCCACCTCCGTGCCAACAAGGAGCTGGCTGTGTCCACTGGCGTGAAGCCAGAGAACGTTGTCCTGGCTCAGAACGGTGTGGTAGTCGACCTCGTTGATGGCCGCGCTCGTGTAGTTGGCCAGGTTCCGGTCGGTAACCTCTACGTCGATGGCGTCACCATGGGTGACGTCGACGCTGACGTGCTGGCAGACCGTGCTGAAATGCGTGAAGGTGGTCTTATCACCGTCACAGCCGTCATTGATAACCGCACTGGCCGCCCGTTGGAGAAGCCACGGGCTCAGGCTCGCGGTTACTCGGACGACGCCAAGGAAGTGCTCGAAACCGTCGAGCAGGTCGTTGACGATACTCTCTTTGACCTGGCTGGCAGTGGCGAGAACAACCCGTACCGTATGGCTCAGGAAGTTCGTCGCCGCACCGAGCGTGTCATTAACCAGAAGTGGCGTCGCAGCCCGATGGTTGTTCCGACAATCGTGCCGATGTCCTCTGAGGCAGCCGAAGAGGTTACCGATGAGGAAATCCAGGAGTCGCGCGAAAGTATCTAAATCTCTAGAGCGTCTTTTAGCGTAAGAGCCCGCATCCACCTACAACCGTGTGGATGCGGGCTTCTCCGTGCCTGGTCTAGGCTGGAGCTATGACTTTTGCTGAACGGGAACGTGAAGACCTAGCTAATCTACTGCTCAGCGTCGGCCCCGACGCACCGACCTTGTGCGAGGGGTGGACGACCCGGGATCTTGCCAACCACCTGTACATTCGCGAAAACCGTCTGGATGCCGCTGGCGGGATGTTCGTCAAGGCGCTTTCGGACCGCCTCGATGCTGTTACCGCTGAGGTCAATCGAATGCCCTACGTCGAAGTGGTGGGGAAGTGGGGTAGTGGTGCTCCGCGATGGAATCCAATGAACTGGGCAGACCGCTACGTCAACGCTGCGGAGAACTTCGTCCATCACGAGGATGTCCGTCGTGCTCAGGAAGGCTGGACCGTTCGTCAGCTGCCACCCTCCGGAGTTTCGGACCTGTGGCGTCTGGTCACTACTGCCGGCCGTATGATGTTGCGCGGTTCGACCTCGACCGTGGTGCTAATGCGTGACGACGGGGTTGCGGTGACCCTAATCGACAACAGTGCTAAAGGTGCTCCAGTTGTGACTGTCCGCGGAAGCGTCGGGGAACTGGTGCTGTGGCTCTATGGCCGTGACGAGGTACGCGTCACCATCGACGGCGACAAATCGGGCATCAAGCGCAACAGTCTTTAAGATCACGTTCTCAGTTCTGGGTGGTCGCGACGCCACGCCTGTTAAACAATGACACGCGTGTGACTAATGTGAAAACGATCCGGTGTTAGCTGTAAGGTAATGGTCATGTCTGCGACCAGCCGAACCAGAACTGACAATCGTCGTGGATCTTCCCGCTCTGCGGAGACAGATGCCACGCGGCGATACCCCGTGCACAGCGCCACGGAGGAATTCGAGCGCACTCCTAGCGCCATGTCGTTCGTGGGCAATAGCTTGGCCAGCGCCTGGACTGAAACTGCCCGCGGCGTGGCCGGTCTCGCCCGTCGGGTAGGCGGTCGCAAAAATAAGCGAAACGAAGAGGAGAATATGTCGCGGCGCGAAAGTGACGCCGATTTTTCGACGAAGCCCCGTAGGAAGCGTCGTAAAGCAGCTAGCGGCTATGACGATGTAATTGAACCGCCGGCACCGGCCTCCGTGCCAGCTGACGAGTTCGACGCAGATTTCGAGGAGGGTGGTGAACCGGGCTCGAAGGATGGCCTGGCACTACTCGTGCTGGCGTTGGCAATTGTGCTCGCTGGTTCGACATGGTTCCACCTGGCAGGGCCAGTGGGGGAGTTCATTGAAACGGCAGTGCGCACGCTCATTGGTATCGGCGCTTTTGTACTTCCGGTGCTGCTCGGTGTTGTTTCCGTATTGATGATGCTGGATGCGATGCCGCGTCGTGAACGTCTGACACCTACCATTACTGGAGCTTCGCTGATTGTGGTGGGTCTGCTCGCAATTGTGCATATCGGCTCTGGTCGTCCTGCGGACTGGCAGGGGCGACGTGCAGCTGGTGGCGCAATCGGTGGTTATATCGGTTCGCCGCTAGCAGCCGGGTTTACCTCGTGGGTCGCCGTGGTTTTGTTGCTGGGCATCGTTTTTTACGGCGCTCTGGTGCTCTCTGGCGCGACGGTGCGTCAACTCATCGATGCCACTAAGGAGTACTTCAACTTTTCCGAGTGGTCTTCGCGTCGTGCCGGCGACGAGCCGGAATTGGACGATCCCTACGGCAATGTCGATGACATGCTGGAACGTCGTGCGAGCTGGGATTCGGATACCGCATATGCCGATGAGGACTTTGACCAGCCGACGCAGCTAATCGAGCGTCGCCCAAGCCACAGCGGCCGCACGCATCATTCCTCGTCGCGTTCGACCGATCGCTCTGCTTACCGAGCTCCTCGCCGTGGCGCGGATAGCCGTATGTCTGCACCCGAACCCGCGCCTTACGATGAACCGGATGCTGACGGTAACCTCTACGATCTTTTGGACGAAGAGCCGCAGAGGACTCGACAGGCTCCGCGACCTGCCCGTCAGGTTGAGGATGTCGACTACGATTCGGCAAAGACCACAGTGTTTGATGTCCGGCATGGGGCACAGCACTGCAACCGAGTCTCCCCGGTGGAGCCGGCGTTTCCGGCGGCTGAGTACGTGGAGGAAACTCAGTCGGATGCTGTGCATCGGGACACCGCCGAAACGGAATCGACTATTCCGGCTGTCGGGGGCACGAACTACCACGCTGCCGACGAGGAGTATGACGAGTACTCCGAGTACCCGACGCAGGAGGCTGCTGCAGCGAGCAGCAGCGAACGCAATCGTGTTTCCGCTTCCCGAGCTCCGAAACAGCCCGTTCAGCCTGAGACCGTAGCGCCCGAGAGTGCCCCGCAGGGCGAGTCGTCTGTCGACGATTCGCGGGATGCGGTTTCTGAGGCTACCCGTCGCACTATGGATGCCATTGCCGCTCGTTCTGGCATCGATGCCTCTAAGATTCCGGCCACAACTCCGAAGTCTGAATTGGAAAAGGACGCCGAGGGTACGTCCGCTTCGTCGGCATGCACGCCGGAGTCTGACTACCACCTGCCATCGACTAACTTGTTGATCCCAGGTGAGCGCCCCAAGACACGTACGGCGACGAACGACCGCATGATTGAAGCGATTACTGAGGTATTCGCAGAATTCAAGGTCGACGCTGCAGTGACTGGTTTCTCTCGCGGTCCGACGGTGACTCGCTACGAGGTCGAGCTTGGCCCGGGCGTGAAGGTCTCGAAGATCACGAACCTCCAGTCCAACATTGCCTATGCGGTAGCGACCGACAATGTCCGCCTGCTGACTCCGATTCCGGGCAAGTCAGCCGTTGGTATCGAGGTACCGAACAACGACCGTGAGATGGTTCGGCTTGCCGACGTACTCAACGCGCCCAAAACCGTTGCGAACGATGACCCGATGCTGATTGGCCTCGGTAAGGATATTGAGGGCGAGTTCATCTCGCACTCTATCCAGAAGATGCCGCACCTTCTCGTTGCCGGTTCGACCGGTTCGGGTAAGTCCGCGTTCGTAAACTCGATGTTGGTGTCGCTGCTGACGCGTGCAACCCCGGAGGATGTCCGACTGATTCTGGTGGACCCGAAGATGGTCGAGCTGACTCCCTACGAGGGGATTCCTCACCTGATTACGCCAATCATCACTCAGCCGAAGAAGGCCGCGGCGGCTCTGCAGTGGCTGGTTGAAGAGATGGAACAGCGGTACATGGACATGAAGGCCGCCCGCGTCCGTCACATCAAGGACTTCAACCGTAAGGTCAAGTCCGGTGAGATTACGACGCCACTTGGCTCGGAACGCGAGTACCGTCCGTACCCGTACATTGTCTGTGTCGTCGACGAGCTGGCAGACCTGATGATGACCGCACCCCGCGATATCGAAGATGCGATTGTGCGCATCACGCAGAAGGCCCGTGCCGCCGGTATCCACTTGGTGTTGGCTACGCAGCGTCCGTCTGTGGATGTGGTCACCGGTTTGATTAAGACGAACGTGCCATCGCGATTGGCATTCGCTACCTCGTCACTCACGGACTCCCGCGTCATTCTTGACCAGGGCGGTGCTGAAAAGCTCATTGGTATGGGCGATGGCCTGTTCATCCCACAGGGTGCAGGCAAGCCGCGACGTCTACAGGGTGCCTTCGTCACAGACGAGGAGATTCAGGCCGTAGTCGATGCAGCTAAGGCACAGGCCGAGCCGGATTACACCGAGGGTGTCACAGAGGATAAGAGCGCTGAGGCTGAGCGCAACATTGACCCCGATATTGGAGATGATCTGGAAGATTTGCTTCAGGCAGTCGAGCTGGTGGTCACCGCACAGCACGGGTCGACCTCGATGTTGCAGCGCAAGATGCGAGTCGGCTTTGCCAAGGCTGGTCGACTGATGGACCTGATGGAAACTCGCGGAGTGGTCGGGCCATCAGAGGGCTCTAAGGCACGTGAGGTGCTGGTCAAGCCAGAGGAGCTCGAAACCATTAAGTGGATGATCAAGGGCGCAAATCCGGAGGACGCTCCTAAGGAAGAAGTAAACGTAGTCGACGCTGATCCGAATCAGTCTATGGCGTAGGACGACCTAGCCTCACCGCGGTTTCTGATTGCGTGTATAGTCGGCACACGTGGAGGGGAGTATCCCCGGTAAAGCGGATGTTTTCCGCTAGCCCGTGACGGTTATCGTCAGCACGGATTGGACGCACAGACTCGCTTTGTGCAGATTCAATCCCGGTGCCGTCACTTTTGCCACTTTGGCAGAAGCAGGAGAGACCTCCGGTTCATGTTCGCACGACCGGAGGTCTTTTTTTTAATATGCATGTCCCCGCATTGGTATGGATCATCACCATTGTGGTCGTCATGGGTTTTATCGCCTTTGACTTCTATGCACACGTTCGCACGCCGCATAACCCAACTATGAAGGAAGCCGGCGGCTGGACCGCTTTCTACGTAGTCTTGGCATTAATTTTTGGCGGAATGGTGTGGTTGTTGTGGGATCACCACCGAGGCATTGAGTTTCTATCGGGCTATATCACTGAAAAGGCGCTCAGCGTAGACAACCTGTTTGTCTTTGCGCTCATCATCGGTGCGTTTAAGATTCCACGCCAGTACCAGCAAAAGGTTTTGCTGTTCGGTATTGCGATGGCGCTGGTATTCCGAGGCCTGTTCATTTGGGCTGGTGCTGCCGTTATTGCCAAGTGGTCCGACGTTTTCTACCTGTTTGCAATTTTCCTGATTTACACGGCTATCAAGACGGTGTACGACGAAGCCGTCGATAAGCCGGAACCCGATCCGTCGGATATGAAGCTGATTCAATGGCTGCGTCGAATTGTCCCGATTTCGGACCATTACAACAGGGACAAGCTGACCGTTAAGGAAAACGGCAAGCGTTACTTGACGCCACTTGCCATCGCGCTGGTGTCCATCGGTTTTATCGACGTGATGTTTGCGTTTGACTCTATCCCGGCTATCTACGGCCTGACGGATGAGGCATACATCGTCTTTACTGCAAATGCCCTGGCTCTCATGGGTTTGCGTCAGATGTACTTCTTGCTTGACGGTCTGCTGGATCGGTTGGTGTACCTGGCTTATGGTCTGGGAGTCATCCTGGCCTTCATTGGCGTGAAGTTGCTATTGCACGCACTGCATGAAAACAACCTGCCGTTTATTAACGGCGGTGAGAACGTGTCGGTACCTGAAGTATCGACCTGGGTGTCGCTGGCGGTCATCGTCATCGTGCTGGTGGTGACTGTCCTGGCATCGTGGCTCAAGATTAAGCGTGATGAAAACATGGGTGCGATTGCCCTTCCGCGTGTTCACCACGATGATCATGGAAACGACGATGGCCTTGGCTCTCACGCTTCTTCTGCCTCTGTCGGTGAGAGGTCAGCGTCGGCCGGAAACGAAACTAACGGTTCGCACACCGGTAAGAACGAGCCTGGGCATTAATCGAACACGATTGTGAGATAAGGTAACAACTGTGACTGCTCCAAGTGCTGATACAAGCCGTGTTTCCAACTGGAACTTGCCCAATTTCCTGACCGTGCTTCGCATCCTCGGAGTGCCGGTGTTCTTGTGGGTACTTCTTCAGGAGGGCGGCGAAGCCACCAATTGGCGCTGGTGGTCGTTTGTCGTCTTCGCGCTTCTGATGGCGACTGACAAGTTGGACGGGCACCTCGCACGCAGCCGTAATCTCATTACCGACTTTGGCAAGATTGCCGATCCGATTGCCGATAAGGCGCTGATGCTGGCCGCGCTGATCGGTATGAATATCATCGAGATTCTGCCGTGGTGGGTGACTGTCATCATCGTGATTCGCGAAGGTGGCATCACCATCTGGCGTATGTTCGCACTGCGTCAGGGGCGTGTTGTTCCGGCTTCTCGGGGCGGCAAGATAAAGACGGTCCTGCAGTCTGTAGCAGTGGGGCTATTCCTGATGCCAGTGGACTGGTTGTTCTGGCCGTCCTGGATTGTGATGATTGCCGCGATTGTCGTCACCGTCGGTACCGGAATCCAGTACATTGTGGATGCGCGTAAGGTCTCGTAGAGGAATTAAGTGGAGGTTAAAGCTGTGAACACAGTCGACCACCTCGCCCAGAGTGACGAAAACGCTGACGCTGTCGACGGCGTTTCGCTTCAACTCGTCCAAGCGCTTGCCTCCCGCGGAGAGACTTTTGCAGCCGCAGAATCACTTACCGCAGGTCTTCTCTGCGCCACCGTCGCCTCCGTACCGGGAGCCTCCGCCGTTCTGCGCGGTGGCGTGGTCACCTACGCCACTGACACGAAGGCGTTGCTTGCCGACGTGCCAAAGGATGTTTTGGCCGCATATGGCCCCGTGTCCGAGTTGACGGCCCGGTATATGGCACTTGGAGTGGCGAATAAGACAGTGGCGGACTGGGGGATTTCGCTAACTGGCGTTGCTGGTCCAACGATGCAGGATGGGCACCCAGTAGGTGAAGTCTGGTGTGGTCTGAAACCGCCAGGAGTTTCGTACCTTGATGGGGTAACCGCTGTTAGGTTGCCGGTGAATAAAGAGGGTTCGCGCGCGGAGATTCGTCGTCAAGCAGTGGTATTGGCGTTAGAACTGTTGTTGCAGAATCTCGACGGTGAGTAGAATTTTTGAAAATTGGGAACAGGTCGGCCCTCTAAAGCGTTAGAGAAAGTGATGACCAACAATACTGCACTTATGACCATTCGCTACCCAGAGGTAGATAGCGCTGCCGCTTTGGAGGCTTCCATGGACGCCACAGCACCGTCGGCGCGAGTGGCTGTAGCGGAGCAGCCTGGATCGGTTGCAAAGTTAACGGCACAGGATTTGGCGGAACGGGGAGAATCCCGTGAGCCGCTCCTGCGAGAGGCACTGGGGGAGACGCTGCGTGATATCCGTTCGCGCAGTGGACAGACGCTTCGTGAGCTTTCTGAAAATGCGGCTATTAGCCCTGGTTATTTGTCTGAGCTTGAGCGTGGACGGAAAGAAGTCTCATCTGAGCTGCTGGCGTCGGTATGCGCGGCGCTTGGTGTGACGGTGTCGGATTTGATGATGGAAGCAGCCACAGCGATGGCCCTGCATTCGGCGAGCCCAGAATTGGCAGCGATGTAGAAAATGGTTGCGGCGGTGGAATTTCATTCCATTGCTCCGGTACTTAGCACCCGAAGACGCTCGGCTTTAGTTAAGATTGGGTGCGCGATAAGCACAGACCTGCTTTGAGGTAGTTGCAATAAGAAAGGTGTATGGGACGCTATGGCTAATCCATTTGTAAAGCTGTGGAATTACTTGATGGCCGCTTTTGATTCCAAGATTGAGGAAAACGCTGATCCGAAGGTGCAGATTCAGCAGGCTATCGAGGATGCCCAGCGGCAGCACCAGGAACTATCGCAGCAGGCAGCGGCGGTGATTGGTAATCAGCGCCAGCTGGAAATGCGCCTTAACCGTCAGCTCGCTGAGATTGAGAAGCTGCAGGGGAACACTCGTCAGGCATTGCAGCTCGCTGACAAGGCTCGTGCTGAGGGGGATACTGCCAAGGCTACGGAGTATGAGAACGCAGCTGAGGCTTTCGCAGCTCAGTTGGTTACTGCTGAGCAGTCGGTAGAAGATTTGAAGGCTCTGCACGATCAGTCGCTGCAGCAGGCGGCTCAGGCTAAGAAGGCCGTCGAGCGTAATTCCATGCAGCTGCAGCAGAAGGTCGCGGAGCGCGCAAAGCTCCTCAGCCAGCTGGAGCAAGCAAAGATGCAGGAGAAAGTCTCTGAGTCCCTGCAGTCGATGAATCAGATTTCTTCGGGGGCTACACCTAATCTGGATCAGGTTCGTGACAAGATTGAGCGTCGTTACGCTAACGCTCTTGGTCAGGCCGAGCTAGCTCAGAACTCGGTTCAGGGGCGTATGGCTGAGGTAGAGGCCGCAGGCGTTCAGCTTGCTGGGCACTCTCGCCTGGAGCAAATCCGCGCAGAAATGAACGGTGGCAACGAGCTCTCTGGTGGCGAGGCTCGGAAGTCCATCGAGGGAAGCGCTGCCTCCAACGTTGACCCTGCTGTTGCTGAGCGCATGCGCCAGCTGCGTGAGGGCAATTAATTCTCCTACTCACCTTCACCACGTGCGATTAGCGAATCACCCATTGCCTTCGAGCGATTAATGGTTCGGATGACCACAGGTACGCCGAAGGCAATGATTGAGCCGGCAGCCCCTCGTGCTTTTCGAGCCTCCAGTACCTCGGCAGCGGCCATAACCTGAAGCGGAATCATACGCAGCGTCAGCGATAGTGCGAGCGCGATGGTGTCGACTGGTAGGCCGAAACGGGCGAACGGCTGCATCGCAGTGGTCAAAGTATCCATGATGTCGCTGACGCGGGTCGTCAGCGTTAGCAATATTGCCGCTGCGATTGCGGCGAGAAGCGCGAGGAAGGTCGTCAGCGCTTGCTCACCCCCGGCGCGCCACCACAGGAGAAGCGAAAGCAGCGCCAAAATGATTACGGCTCCACGGAGCTGTCGGAAAGCAACCATTGGTGGCACCTTGGCCACCGCATAAGCGAGGGTGACAATTGCCAGGGCAATCGCCCCGCCTAGCCAGGTATCCACGAGAATCCCGGTGAGCAATAAAAATGCGATGACAATGATGAGTTTGGGGGCCGTCGGGAGCCTGTGCACAGGCGACTTATGGTTTAGGTAAAGCCCTAACGGGACATCGGCTGGATGAATCATGAGCGGCCTTCTTCCGCACGAGTCATATCGCTGACGTATCGGTCAATAACTTCCTTCGGCGCACCGTCGTCGACGATTTCTCCTGCGCTTACACGGATAACTCGGTCGAAGTCCATAAGAAAATCCAGATCATGAGTGACCACGATAATTTGCTGCTCAAGCTGGGCGAAAATACTCCGAATGTGGAGACGATTGCGCAAGTCGAGGAGCGTAGTGGGCTCATCGGCAATAATGGTCGTGGGATTAAGAATTAACACTGCCGCCAGCGCCAGTAGCTGTTTTTGTCCACCCGAGAGCAAGTGTGGCGAGGCGTCAGCATGATCGGCAAGCCCAAACCGCTCGAGGGCTTCCTGCACCAGCTGGTTGCGCTCATCCTTTGGTAGTTTTCGCTTGCGTAGTGAAAAGGCAATGTCCTCTGCGACTGTAGGCATCACAATTTGATTATCCGCATCAGAAAAGATGAAGCCGACATTCTTGCGAATTGCCTTTGCCTGCTTTGCGACATTCATGCCCTCATACGTGACCGTGCCACCAGTGACCGGGCCCAGGCCGTTAATGAGTCGCACCAGCGTGGACTTACCGCCACCGTTTTCGCCGATAATGCCAATGCGCTTCTCTGTGAGAGTTAGCGTGGTCGGCTTCAGTATCTGGCGTCCCGAATAGGTTGCGGAAGCGCGGTCAAAAGCGATGGTGGGCATAGTGCGACTCGAGACCCTTTCTAATTCTGTGGGGTTAATTGCCCGAGGTGGCTGCTTCCTTAACCAAACGACTTTGCTTACGGTTGGCAGCGTCGGGAAGCAAATCAGGGAAAGCCTGCAGTACTGCAGTAGCAATAAGCGCGGCTACGACAACCTTTGCCACGTCGCCTGGGATAAACGGGACGTTGGTAATCAGTGCGTCGGTGAAGCTAAGTCCCATACGCCAAGCCAATCCGACAGATCCGAAGAAGTACTGTAGTAGAACTCCAACGAGGCCCGCGCCGATGAAGACGCTGATTCGTGAAACTTTCGCCCGTGGTGCTTGCTGGGCAATCGCGCCGATTGCGAAACCTGCAATTAAGTAGCCGACAATGTAGCCCACGGTAGGGCCGGGAAGTGCGGCGAGAAGTGGTTTCCAGCCCGCCATGTTTGGGACGCCCACGAGACCAACAGCCAGGAACAGGGTAGTGGCGAGGCCACCGCGTTTGAATCCGAGAATCATCCCGGCCAGTGCGATGCCCATGTTCTGTAGCACGATTGGCACGCCGAGGCCGCCAACGGGAATGGCAATGCCGCCGAGCACGATGATCAGTGCTGCGAAAGCAGCGATAAGAGTGAGGTCATACACCTTGGAATTATTCACAGCTCTCATCTTAAACCCATGGGTTGAGCACTGTTCAGGCAGGGGAGCGGGGATTAGGTTATGAAAAGAGGGTGGCCAGGTAGGTATCAGTGACAGGTATCTTGTACGTTGGTCTCATGCGATTGGCCGATTTTCACAACTTCGTCAACCACGAATTTGGGCCTCAGCACGGCCCGTGGCTGTTGCATTCCCACGTACTGATGGAATATGGAAAAACTCCCGCGGAATTGCTCGAGGACGGGGTCGAACCTCGGGATATCTGGTGGGCGCTGTGTAGGGAACACGATATTCCCGAAGACCGCTGGTACGGTCCTGACGAATAGGTTCCGGCGTAGACGACGGTGAATGCTTGCCGACGGCTCTTGCGTGTCGTTGCCATTCGAACAGGGTTTCGCATATTATCGAAAGTGCTGATGAAGTCAATCCGTCTGATTCGGTATAACTTCCGGGTGTAACCGGCAGTAGAGGTGTCGCGGACCAATTTGGAACCGGAACGGCTAGTTTCGCGCCTAATTAAGTGTGAGCGAAGTTTCTGTTTTGGATGAAAATCGGGAGACACATTCTCTGAGTACGGCTCCAGAACCCGATACCGTACGCGACAATGACCGCGACAATGACAATGAGGAAGAACAACGAACTATGGCTCGTAAGAAGGCTACGGCTTCGAACCAGGGCAATGATCGCCTGAAGGCGCTCGATGTAGCTCTGGCGAATATTGAGAAGGACTTTGGTAAGGGTGCAGTTATGCGCCTGGGGGACGACAATCGTCCTCCAATTCAGGTTATTCCCTCCGGCAATATCGCTATCGACGTGGCCTTGGGCCTGGGCGGGTTCCCGCGTGGTCGTATCGTAGAAATCTATGGTCCAGAATCCTCGGGTAAGACCACAGTCGCACTGCATGCTATTGCAGAGGCGCAGCGGCAGGGCGGTATTGCCGCATTTATTGATGCGGAGCATGCGCTGGATCCGGTTTATGCGCGCAAGCTTGGAGTAGATACGGACAACCTTCTGGTATCCCAACCAGATACCGGTGAGCAGGCACTTGAGATCACAGATATGTTGGTGCGTTCCGGTGCTATTGACATCATTGTGGTTGACTCGGTGGCCGCGTTGACTCCGAAGGCTGAAATCGACGGTGAAATGGGCGATTCCCACGTTGGTCTGCAGGCGCGGTTGATGAGTCAGGCGCTGCGCAAGATGACGGGTGCGCTGTCCCACACCGGTACCACTGCCATCTTCATTAACCAGCTGCGTGAAAAGATTGGCGTCATGTTCGGCTCTCCTGAGACCACCACGGGTGGTAAAGCACTGAAGTTCTACGCTTCCGTTCGCTGTGACGTACGCCGAATTCAGACGTTGAAGGATGGCCAGGATGCGGTGGGTAACCGCACGCGCTTGAAGGTAGTCAAGAACAAGGTGTCGCCGCCGTTCAAGCAGGCAGAGTTTGACATCATCTACGGCGAGGGCATTTCGCGTGAGGGCTCGTTGATTGACATGGGCGTTGATAACGGCATTGTCAAGAAGTCCGGTTCGTGGTTTACCTACGAGGGCGATCAGTTGGGGCAGGGCAAGGAAAAGGCTCGTATGCACCTGCGCGAGAATCCAGAAATTGCCCAGGAAATCGAAGTCAAGATCAAGAAGAAGCTCGGCGTCGGGGAATTCGCGGAGGTCGAGGACGAGACCGATATCGATGCCCCTGTCGATGTCGTGCCGGACATCGACTTCGATGATTTGGAAGACTAGCTAGCTCGAGGCGTAGTGCCGCGACACACGAAAAGTGAGGACCGTGGAGGATCGTAACGGCCGCGATGTGCGGGAGACTATCGAAAAGCTTGCTCAGCAAATTGCGGAAGCTGACGGTAGTTCGCTCTACGATGCGGGTCGTGAGGAATCCAAGGCCCCGATTCGTGCTAAGGCACTGCGCTTGCTCGATCAGCGAATGCGTTCCCGCAAGGAACTCGTAGAAAGGCTCGAGGCAGTCGAGGAGTTTCCAACCTCGATGATTGAAGAAGTCGTTGATGACCTGACCCGAAGTGGATTGGTCAACGACGAGCTTTTCGCATCCGAATGGGTGCGGCAGCGCTTTGCCAGTCGCGGCAAGTCGAAGATGGTTTTGAACCGGGAGCTGCAGGAAAAGGGCATTGATGTTTCACTTCGTGCAGATGCGTTGGAGCAGATTACGCACAACGCGGAAGAAGAAGTCGCCCGGAAGCTAGCGGCGAAGAAAGCGGCCACTATTAAAACAGTGGCACCTGACTTCAACTCCAAGCAAAAGGATTTACGCAAAGTCGTCGGTGTGCTGGCGCGGCGTGGTTTCCCCTCTGAATTGTCCATGAGCATTGCTCGGGATCAGTTAGAAGAGCGATACCGGGAACTCGAAGAGGACACAGATTAGCGCCGGTGCCACCGCACGCCGGATTAGCACGCCGGCTGCGGACCCGTCAGGTTTAAAGGGGTCGCTGATTGGGGAAATGGGCCATAAACAGCTAACCTAAACTGCCGTGACTACCCCTTCTTTGAACTCTCAGCAGCAGTCTTCGCCTCGCACATATGAGGTACGTACGTTCGGTTGTCAGATGAACGTCCATGACTCGGAACGACTGTCTGGCTTGCTGGAAGAAAACGGTTATGTAGCGGCTGCAGAAGGCGATAATCCTGATCTGGTCGTTTTCAACACCTGTGCCGTTCGAGAGAACGCGGACAATCGCCTTTATGGCACGTTGGGACAGCTCAAACCAGTCAAGGATGCTCACCCAGGCATGCAGATTGCCGTCGGTGGCTGCTTGGCCCAGAAGGATAAGGACGTCGTCGTAAAGAAGGCCCCATGGGTGGACGTTGTCTTCGGTACGCATAACTTGGGTTCGTTGCCAGCACTGTTGGAACGCGCCGCTCATAATGACCGGGCTGAAGTCGAGATTAAGGATGCTCTGGAAGAATTTCCCTCGGTGCTGCCGGCCAAGCGCGAATCCACTTACGCAGGTTGGGTGAGTATCTCCGTAGGCTGCAATAACACGTGCACCTTCTGCATCGTCCCCAGTTTGCGTGGTAAGGAACGCGATCGTCGTCCAGGCGAGATTCTCGCTGAGGTGCAGGCACTCGTGGAGCAGGGCGTTACTGACGTCACCCTCCTCGGTCAGAATGTCAACGCCTATGGCGTTAACTTCGCCGACCCTGACATGGAACGCGACCGCTCGGCTTTTTCCAAGTTGCTGCGCGCCTGCGGCCAGATTGAAGGGTTGGAACGTGTGCGCTTTACGTCTCCGCACCCAGCTGAGTTCACCGATGATGTCATCGACGCCATGGCGGAGACACCGAACGTGGTTCATCAGTTGCACATGCCACTACAGTCCGGTTCTGACCGAGTGCTGAAAGACATGCGCCGTTCCTACCGCACCAAGAAATTCCTGGGAATTCTGGAGAAGGTTAGGGAAAAAATGCCGGATGCGGCCATTACCACTGACATCATTGTCGGCTTCCCAGGCGAGACTGAAGAGGACTTCCAGCAAACTCTCGACGTGGTGGAAAAGGCTCGCTTTAGCTCGGCTTTCACCTTCCAATACTCGCCTCGCCCGGGAACTCCGGCGGCGACCATGACTGATCAGGTTCCACCAGAGGTTGTGAAGGAACGCTATGGCCGTCTGTTAGCGCTTCAAGAGCGCATTTCCGAGGAAGAAAACGCCAAGCTAGTCGGTAGGGAAGTAGAGCTGCTGGTCAGCCAGTCCGATGGCCGTAAAAATGCGGAGACTCATCGCATGTCAGGTCGGAGTCGGGATGGCCGCCTGGTGCACTTCAGCCCGTCGGAAAGCGAACCAGGCGTCGTCGACCGCAAGATTCGCCCAGGTGATTACGTGACAGTGCGTGTGACCGACTCCGCACCGCACTTCCTCATTGCTGACTCCGGTGTGCTCACACACCGCCGCACTAAGGCGGGGGATAATGTAGAGGTCGGTCAGACTCCGACGACCGCTCCGATTGGAGTTGGTCTGGGCTTGCCAAAAATTGGACGCCCGGAGAAAACGAGTGTAAGTGAGGGATGCGGCTGTGAGTAGTGACAAGGCTTCGCCGGAAAGTGATATGGAATCCACTAGCGAGCAGTCGGTGGAATCCGCGCAGGCGTTGCGGGTTCAGGAGCGCAAGGCCGCTGGCGAGCTGGATCTCGGCCGTGCGGTGATTCCGATGATGGTTGCCGTCATCGGCCTCATTACGAGTTTCTTCCTTCCGCACTCTGGCGTCGTTTTGGGCTTTGATGTGTTGCTGGATACGGATGTTGCGCATCAGTACTTCACGACTCGACCGGAGCGAATTTACTCCATTCTCGTGGTGGTAGGTGTCTTGCTAGCTATTGCCACGCTGATTACGCGGACGACGATTCTCGCATTTGTCACCTGGTTTTTTGCCTGTATTCAGATGGTCTACTCAGTCTTCGCTGGCTGGATGCGTCAGTCTCGTCCACAGGAACTGGCCGGCGAGGGTATTTCCTTCGGCCTGATGCTCGGTATTTTCTGCAGTTTTCTACTGGCCATCTCCGTGACTTTCATCGCTTTCCGACGCAGTAAGGAGCAGCTCGCAATCGCGACGAAACGTCGCAAGCACGCTGACACCGATCCGGTACTGCGCGCGCAGCAGGTTTACCTGCGGGCGGGCCTGACACCGAATACGACTACGGATGTTGAGGTCGTCGACGACCGCCGTGAACGCGCTCGCCGACGCAATCGCGGCCAGCAGGGCAGTAGTGCGGACAATGTCTCTCAGCAGACCGGCGAACAGGACGAACAGGTCAGCGACGAGTAGTGAGACTTTTTAACTAGCGCAGTAAGTAAGGGGCTCTCTTCCACTCCGGAAGAGAGCCCCTTACTTTTAACCATCGACGCGTTGCCAGCGCGTAGCTGAGCCAGGATTCTGTTGCGGACGCCGGAGAGCGAGAACATGCTTCCCCGACACACAACTAGCTTCTGTTAGAGCTCCTTGAGAGTCTCCGCGGCCTGCTCTGCCCACTGTCGCCACTGTTCGGCCTGCTCCCGAGCCTTGGCTGCCTGAGAAGCCTTGCCCTTCGCCTCGAGTTCGGCGGCCTTCTGCTCAAACTCCGCTGCGCGGTCGGCGAACTGCTGGACGCGAGCCTGTGCTTCGGGGTCGGTACGGCGCCACTGCGAATCGGCAGCATCGGAGACGCGCTTTTCCAGTGCGCCAATGCGGTTTTCATACTCACGCACACGACCACGCGGCACAAAGCCGATGGCCTCCCATTTCTCCTGCAACTGACGCAGTTCGTTGCGAGCGTGATCGAGGCCCTTGGACGGATCAATGCGGTCTTCGTATTCAGCCAGCAGTGCGTCCTTGGCCGCAGCGTTTTCCTCGAACTCCCTGTCTCGAGCTTCGTTGACCGCGTTGCGAGCACCAAAGAACTCATCCTGGGCGGCCTTGAACTGCGCCCACAGCTTGTCATCGACCTCGCGCGGGGCTCGACCAGCGGCCTTCCACTCAGCCATCAGGTCACGGAAGGCAGCAGCGGTGCCACCCCAATCAGTGGAGGTCTTCAGGGCCTCAGCTCGCTCAATGATGTCCTCCTTAACGCGGCGAGCAGCCGCACGGTTGCGGTCCAGTTCCGCAAAATGGGCACCGCGGCGGCGGTTGAAAGAATCACGCGCGCGGGAGTAACGGCGCCAGAGCTGATCATCAGTTTTGCGGTCGATGCCGCGAATCTGCTTCCACTCCGTGAGAATCTCGCGGATACGGTCGCCGGCGACCTTCCACTCGGTGGAGTTCTCTGCGAGCTCTTCGGCCTCTGCGGCGAGCTCTTCCTTACGTGCGATGGCGTTCTTACGGCGCTCTGCCTTGTCGTGAGCGACTTTTTCCTCTGCGACATGGGAGGTGGCAATGACCTCTGCAAGGCGCTTATCCAGCGCATCGATATCGCCGAGGACCGTGGCGGTGGCAAGGCTCTCACGCAGTTCAACTGCGTTGTGAGAAATGGTCTTTGCCTCCTGCGGGTGGGAGACTACACGAGATTCCAGTAGCTCGACCTCGGTGGCCAGATCCTCGTAGCGCTTGCCGTAGTGGGCATAACCCTCTTCTACGGTGCCAGCCTGCCAGGAGCCAATATTGCGTTCGCCGGCGCTGGTGACCAGCCAAACAGTGCCGTCTTCGTCAATGCGGCCAAACTTCTTTGGATCATTGTGGACGGCATGTGCCACAGCGGCC
Organism: Corynebacterium sp. LK33; assembly: GCF_014334955.1. NCBI lineage: Bacteria > Bacillati > Actinomycetota > Actinomycetes > Mycobacteriales > Corynebacteriaceae > Corynebacterium > Corynebacterium sp. LK33. The sequence continues at coordinate 307,817 of NZ_PDGU01000026.1, forward strand.
GACCCCGCAGGCGCTGGAGTAGCTCCAGGGGCCTTACGATGAGCCGGCATTGAGCCTGGTCGAGGTCCCGGACGTGGACCCGGGCGTGGACCTGGCTTAGGGGAATTGCTGGTACCGGTCATAGTGGGTAAACCTCTTCCAATCTTCATGCAGAACTGCCGCGCGACACGGCTGCCATCAAACACTTACGGTATGTGCTCGAGTATCCCAAAAATTTTGGCACAGCGCGCGTAACACCGCCGGATTAAGGCATCGACTAGCCCCTCACGGTAGCGTTGAGGACGTGAATTCGCGTTTGCCTCGGCTTGTTATCGTTCCGCGTGCGCTCCTCATCGTCGAGGAGCTGGGTGGTTTTGCACCTATCGCCACGGAATTGCGCCGTCATGCCCGTGAAACCGTCGCGACGCTGTGGAGACATGACGAACCCGGAGAGCCCGGCGCGGTCGCTATTATCACTGGCAGGATGCAGGCGAAGTCCCCGCACCAGACCAGCGCACCCGGCAGTCTTTCTCCGTATGGGGTTGATGTCACGGTGTCAGGCGGAACCGAATTACCTGAGCTGCTGGGGCGCTGGCTTATCGAAGACTACGCGCGACGGAATTCTGAAGGACCCACTGGCCGCGTCATTCAGGTAACGTGCTTCGACTCTATCGCTGAGGCACTCGCTGCCGGTCACACGCGTCTGCTTGTGCTTGTCGACGGCGCATTCGGCCTTGCGGACGATTCCCCGGTCGGCGTAATTGAAGGTGCAGCGGAGGTTGATGCGCTGTGCAGTCTGATTGCTGGTCAGGACTGCTCAAGTATTAACGTGGAAAATATTGTGTTTCCAGCTCCCGGCGCGTACGCAGCCGAGTTATGGCAGCAGCTGAGTAAAGCTGCTGAAAGCTGGACGGGGTCTGGAATGACCGTCGTAAAGCGTTCTTACTATGACGGGGCGCCTTATGGAATCGGCTACCACGTGGCCAGCTGGCGGTGTGTTGCGAAGTAAGAGCGCGCGTTTTTAGTTTTTGTGCAGGAGTGTGAACTGGGTAGTGACGGCTTTCGAGAGTGAGAGCTTGCCGGTGCCGATTGCGGTGGTAGGGCCGACGGCGTCGGGAAAGTCGGATTTGGGGCTGGTACTTGCGGAGCAGCTTGGCGGTGAGGTCGTCAATGTTGATTCGATGCAGCTCTATCGAGGAATGGATATCGGAACAGCGAAGCTGTCGGTGGACCAGCGGCGGGGGATTCCGCACCACCAACTCGATGTGCTGAACGTGACGCAGCCGGCGAGTGTGGCGACGTATCAGCGTGAGGCGGTCGCGGATGTTGAGGCCATTCGCGCGCGGGGGAAAGTCCCCATCCTTGTCGGCGGGTCGATGATGTATGTGCAGGCGTTGGTGGACGACTGGCAGTTCCCACCTACGGACCCTGAAGTACGTGCGAAGTGGGAGACAGTGCAGGACGAGATCGGTCCGGCGGCGTTGCATGATCGGCTGGCAGAGATTGATCCGGATGCGGCGGCAATTATTGAGACCAATGACCCGCGGCGCACCGTCCGCGCCCTGGAGGTCATCGAGCTCACGGGCAAACCTTTTGCAGCGTCGAAGCCGTCGATTGATAAGCCACCGCGGTGGAACACTCGCATATTGGGGTTGCGCACGCAGGCGGAATGGCTAAATCCGCGGATTGAACAGCGTACGCGGGGCATGTTTGCCGCTGGCCTGGTGGAAGAAACTGAGAGTCTGATTGCGCAAGGGTTGCGCGAAGGTGTGACCGCTAGTCGCGCGATTGGCTATGCGCAGGTGCTGGACTACTTCGATGGGGTTTACGACCTGGATACGGCTTGTGAACGCACGATTACTGGTACGCGCAGGTATGTGCGACGTCAGCGCTCCTGGTTCAACCGTGATCATCGGATCATGTGGCTAGACGCTGCCGGTGACGTGCCGGGACAGGCGTTTTCCGCACTTGGTCTGTAAGAGATTCGGACCTCCCGCTAGCATCAAGGGCATGGTTTCATTTGCCAAAGGCCACGGTACGCAAAACGATTTCTTGATTTTTCCAGATGATTTGGTGTCGATTGATTTGACCGAATCACTGGTCGCAGCAGTGTGCGATCGACAGCGAGGTCTTGGCGCTGACGGCGTCCTGCGGGTTGCCCGTGCGGGGAAACTCGTCGATGCCGGTGTTTTGGCGGCATTGCCGGAGGGCGTTAAAGCCGACGATTGGTTTATGGACTACCGCAATAGTGACGGTTCTATTGCCGAGATGTGCGGGAATGGTGTCCGCGTCTTTGCACACTATATTGCCGCGATTCACAGCCCGGACAGTGTCGTCGACGGAACCTTGCGGGTGGGCACTCGAGCAGGGCTGCGCGCTGTTTCGATTGATGAGCTCAGCCGCAGGCACGCGGTCGTTGGGGTGGATATGGGCCAGCCAGAAGTCCTCGGCCTCGCTACTGCGTTCATCGGTTCGGGCAACAATGCCCAGAAATTCGCCGGGATTGGTGTCGACGTGGGAAATCCGCATTTGGCCTGCGTCATGCCTGGCCTAAATGCCGCCGCTCTGGCGGAGCTGGAATTGGAAGCGGCGGGTAGTGTCGCGAAGCCAGTGCGTGCCGACGAAGCCATGTTCCCGAACGGCCTCAATGTGGAAATTGTCACCCCGCTGGATGCCTCTGATTCGGTGTCCATGCGAGTAATTGAACGTGGAGTTGGTGAGACCCGCTCGTGTGGCACCGGTACGGTTGCGGCAGCTATTGCCGCGCTGGCCGATGCCGGCCGGACTGAGGGGGTTGTGACAGTCAAGGTGCCTGGCGGTGTGGTGACTGTGGATGTCCACAAGGCCAGCAATGCGGATGGGGACTTCTCGGCGACCTTGACCGGGCCGAGCGTGATTCACACGCTCGGCGATATTGAGCTGGAAGCCCTGTGACTGGTAGCTAGTGCAGCAGGAGCCCTAGCGGGGTAGTGGAAGCGGTGGGGAGTTAGCGGACTAGTGTCCGCCGCAGCCACCGTCGCCACAACCACAGCCGCCATCGCCACAGCCGCCTCCGCAACCTTGAGGCGGAATGATCTCACCGGTCAGTGAGAAAGTGCCGGAGACGACCATACCTGGCTGGGGAGCTTCGTCGCCGCCGGGGACAAGTACGTCCATGGGAGTCGGAAGAGCAAGGTTGAGCACCCAGAACTTCTTGCCGGTTAGCTCATTGACATGCTTGCGGGAGTTATTGATAACACCAGCCAGTTTCACGGTTGCGCTAGGCGATGCCTTCCCGACCTGATCTCCGACAATTGCCTTAGCACCTTCGAAGTCCAATGTTGTCGGGGTTGCCCCGGTGCGCTTCTCATACTCTTCGATGGATGCGTCGAGGGTGAAATCAGTTGCTAGAGCTGATAGCGCGACATGCTCAAAAGTCTGAGTTCCGGCATCAACAATCATTGGCCCCTGTGACAGCAGGCAGGTAGCGACCTCGATGACCTTGTCAAAGTTATCCGAGGAGGGATCATCCTCGACGATTTCCACGAGCGCCAAGACATCGTCCACGCTGGATACATGGGCAGTGACGGTCGGGCTGCCCGCGAAGCCGGCGTAGGTAGAAAATGGTTCAACACCCAGGATGTGCAGACGCGCACCAGAGGAATCTTCGAAACGGACCAGCTGGCCACCGCGGACCTCGCCGATGACCGACAAATTGTCACTGGCAATCGCGGCTTCCATCGCGTCTCGCCAGCTGGGGTAGTCCATGCCAATGCTTCGCAAGTCAGTAGTCATACTTTTCGATGATACTTCCCATATCTTCATCTGCGAACTAACGAATCGCACGTGAGCACATTGTGCTCTGGGGAACCAAAAACCATTCCATCGCACCGCGGCAACTATTCGACTGGGACTAACAATTCTGCCACGCTAAATAGGCAAATATTAAGTGTGGCATAAATAACTTTCCTTAGGCGCGCCCGGTTTATTCCATTTAGGCATGCCTAAGAGTAAGCTCGTCTCTGTAAACACCATTTGCTTAGGTTAATTCTTATCTATATAAGCGAGGTTTCTCATGCTCGGGTTGCGGTCTCGAAAGCAGTCGGATGACATTCAATCGCTTGCCGACGTCCCGGTGGGGGCAACCGTCACTCTGGGAGCGTCGCATGTGGATGAGCGCCTGTGTCGCAGGCTTTCGCAACTGGGGCTTCGCCCTGGAATGAGTGTCACTGTGGGGCGGAGCACCAGCGGCGGTGGGCGAATCGTCCATGCTGGCGCAACACGCTACGCCATCGATGGCAGCACGCTGCACAAGATGTCCGTCGCGGGTTAGGTTCCCTACATCTCTTTTTCTCACCTCCCTCCTGAAAGTTAACAATGACAACACCTATGGATTCCTCAACGCGAAAATTCGCATCCACGCCCAGCTGTCATGCTTGCAGTGGCGGAGCGCCAGCAAAGGATGGTGCACCTGTTGTCGCAGTGGTCGGCGCACCGAACTCCGGTAAGTCAACACTGTTCAATAGTTTGACTGGTGCGAAAGCGCAGATGGGCAATTGGCCTGGTACGACCGTAGAGGTCAGCCGCGGCGCGTGGAAGACCGATGCCGCTGAGTACGATGTCATCGATTTCCCGGGTGCCTACTCGCTGGATGCCATGAGTCCGGACGAAGAGCTCACTCGCGAGATGCTCATCGAGAAACCGGAAGAAGAACGCCCGGATCTCGTCGTTGTCGTTGTCGACGCCACGGCACTGGGCCGTGGCCTCTACATGGCCGCGGAATTGGCGGAACAGCCCCAGCGCATCGTTCTGGCTCTGACCAAACTAGATGTTGCCAAGGCCAAGGGCATCGATGTGAATCCGGACGCATTGCAGTCAGCTATGGGGATGCCGGTGGTGGCGCTGGATCCCCGTCGTAAAGCGGGAATGGCGCGGTTGGCCGACGCGGTAGCAGCGGCTCTGGACGGATGTAGTTCGGTGTCGTCACCGATTCGCCAGGTCGATGGTGACTCGATTGAACGTCTGGACGACGCACGCTTTGCCGCGATTGATGCGGCGGTTGCGGCATCTACGGGCGGGGTAGAGGACCGACAGACGTTCTCTGACCGCATTGATAACGTGGTTCTTCATCCGGTGCTCGGACCGATTGTGTTCCTGGCGGTCATGTGGGCAGTCTTCCAGATCACGACAACGGTGGCAGCGCCGTTGCAGGACGGTTTGGAAACCCTTATTACCGGTAATTTCGCAGATCTGGTTACCCGTGGATTAGAAGCGATGGGATGGGACCATCCGATTGTCACGGGGCTGCTTGTGAACGGCATCATCGGTGGTGTCGGCATGGTGCTGACCTTCGTTCCGCTGATGGCACTCATGTTCCTGTGCCTCGCAGTGCTCGAGGATTCAGGGTATATGGCGCGTGCAGCCGTGGTGGCTGACCGTGTCATGCGTGCAATTGGTCTTCCGGGTAAGGCATTTATTCCGCTCATTGTTGGCTTTGGTTGTAACGTGCCAGCGATTTCGGCAACACGTGTGCTGAGTAATCCGCGCCACCGCATTTTGACGGCTCTACTGGTTCCGTTTACCTCCTGCTCGGCGCGCCTAACCGTGTATGTCATGTTGGGTGCGGTGTTCTTCCCGGAACGCGCGGGCACAGTCGTCTTCGCTATGTACGTGATCTCGATTCTGCTGATCGTTCTGACCGGCCTTGCACTGCGTAAGACCCTGTGGCGCACCATGCCGTCGGAACCGCTGGTCATTGATCTGCCAACCTACCAGCTTCCGACCGCACGGCTGGCACTATCTGTGATGTGGATGCGTCTGAAGGGCTTCCTGCAGACCGCTAGTGGAATCATCGTCAGCACCGTCATCGTCGTATGGCTACTGATGTCTATTCCGGTTGTCTCCGGGCACTCCTTTGCCGATGAAAATCTAGCACCGCAGGACTCCGCATACGGTGCAGTCAGCGAAACTATTGCTCCTGTGTTTAACCCGGCAGGTTTCGGTACATGGTCTCTGACAGGTCCGTTGGTGACGGGCTTTGTGGCCAAGGAAGCCGTCATTTCTACCTGGGCACAGACCTATGCAGTGGAGGACGTCACCGACTCCGATTCGAGCGAACAGGCCTCCAGCCCGCTCGCGGAGAATATTCGACGTGACTTTGACAATGCATCCGATGGACACGGATTGGCAGCAGTCTGGGCCTATATGATCTTCCTGCTGGCTTACACACCGTGCGTGGCTACGCTCGCGGCACAACGTCGAGAGATCGGCTTGAAGTGGACGGGCTTCGGTTTGCTAGCGCAGCTGGTCGTTGCATGGGCACTGGCCGTGATTGTTTTCCAAGGGTTAAAGCTGTTCCTGTAAAGCCTCGTTGATTCCTAGTAGCTTCGGCAAAGCTACTAGGGCACACTTGCGAACTAGAAATCAGATCCAACAAGAATCGCGATACGGAAAGGAGCTATCGCCGTGGGACTCTTTAGAGCCAGGAAGAATACGACGGTTACTCGTCGGCCTTCAGAAGCCGTTCAGGATGCAATTGCGCAGGGCATTAGCTCCCGACGCAAGATTTGCGAAATCACTGGCCTGCAGCGAGCAACGGTAGACCTCATCCTTGACCGCATGGAACACACCGGCCAACTGCGCCGGGAATCCCTCGGTGGCATGTGCCCAGGCGGAGGTTGTTCCAACTGTGGAATGTCCGACAGTGGTACGTGTGCTGGTGGTAGTTCTAAGAGTGGTCCGGTCGCACTGGTTCTGACACGCAGGCCACCTTCTGCAGCCTAAGTCTTGAGCTTCGGCTCGGTATTCTCCGCACACAATGCGGAGAATTTGGCTTGTCATGCGACAATAGCAGCTAGTATGACGAATTTTTCCAACAACTTTGATGAGGTCAGCGACGAAACGTCGCAGCAAGCTCGCACCTCGCACGAGATGGACGATTTTTTCATCGACGCTAACGATGCTGGCGAAAACGCCGATAGTGCCTCCGGGGATGCGTTCGCAACGAACGTCGGCACGCAAAGGGAACCTACCGTCGGTGATTTGGATCTGGAGGCGCGTTCCTCTCTGCGCCGGCTGACCAGGTCAGTAGCGCATACCGAATCCGAAGAGGTGATGGTCGAGTACCGTCAGCTCCGACTGGAACGCGTGGTGCTGCTCGGTGTCTGGACATCCGGGACCCTTCAGGAAGCCGAAGTGGCGATGGAGGAGCTCGCCGCACTGGCAGAGACTGCAGGTTCGGAAGTTTTAGAGATGGTGCTGCAGCGCCGCGATAAGCCGGACCCTGGTACTTACGTGGGATCCGGCAAGCTCAACGAGCTTCGCGATATTGTCGCCTCTACCGGCGCAGATACAGTTATTTGCGACGGTGAGCTGTCTCCCGGCCAATTGGTGGCGCTGGAGGATCGCCTTGACGCCAAGGTTATTGACCGCACCATGCTGATTCTGGATATCTTTGCTCAGCACGCGAAGTCCAAGGAGGGCAAGGCGCAGGTCTCGCTGGCACAAATGCAGTACCTGTACACGCGTCTGCGCGGCTGGGGCGGCAACCTATCGCGTCAGGCTGGTGGTCGCGCGGGCTCCAACGGCGGCGTGGGACTGCGTGGTCCGGGTGAAACTAAGATCGAAACCGATCGTCAGCGGCTACGCCAAGATATGGCGCGAATCCGCAAGGAATTGGCTGGCATGAAGACTGCGCGCGAGATCAAGCGCGCACGTCGTAAGGCTGGACACCTGCCGCGCGTGGCAATTGTCGGCTACACCAACGCGGGCAAGTCTTCGTTGCTCAACGCACTGACAGGCGCCGGTGTGCTGGTGGAAGATGCGCTGTTCGCCACGCTGGATCCGACGACTCGTCGCACCAAGCTTTGCGACGGACGCACGGTGATTATGACCGATACGGTCGGATTTGTTCGCCACTTGCCGACCCAGCTCATTGAAGCTTTTCGCTCGACCTTGGAAGAGGTGCTCGAAGCCGACGTCATCATGCACGTCGTAGACTCCTCTGACCCATTCCCGCTGGAGCAGATTAAGGCTGTCAACAAAGTCATCAACGAAATCGCAGAGGAAGAAAAGGCTGAGATTCCGCCCGAGCTGTTGGTAGTCAACAAGGTGGACAAGGCCGATGGCATTACCCTGGCACAACTGCGCCACCAGCTCGATGATGCGGTCTTTGTCTCTGCACGAACGGGTGAGGGGATTGGCGAACTGGAGACCCGACTCGAGCTTGCTCTCAATGAGTTGGAGTCTCACGTCCATATGTTGATCCCCTATGACAAGGGCAATATCGTCTCCATGCTCCACGAAGATGCGACCGTGCTGTCGGAGACATGGACAGAGCAAGGCACCCAGATGGATGTGCGATTGCCCACTAGTCTCGCGGATGAACTGTCGGCATACCACATTGAACCTGCAGAGAATACTGACTTCTCGGCCGATGCGGATGAGGATAGTAGCAACGACGCCTAGTCGGAATAGAGCGAGCGGAAAAGAGCTCCGGCAGTCCTGGGGTTAAGGCGGTATCCGTGGCGTGATCTGCGGTAGGCATCCACTAGCATTACAACCATGAATTCAACTTCTGACGCGGAGACCCGACAGGCAACCTCCGCAACTCCGCCTGCTGAAAACGCCGAACGTGGCCGTCTTTTCGGTTGGGATATTCACGGTGACGGTCGAAAGATTGCACCGGGAGCCGTGGTGGCTCCCAACGAACGCCTCGATTGGCCTCGCACGATTGGTATCGGCGCACAGCACGTCATTGCCATGTTCGGTGCAACTCTTCTCGTGCCGCTGTTGACTGGTTTTCCAGTCAACACCACACTGCTGTTCTCGGGTATCGGCACGATTGTCTTCCTGCTGATCACCCGAAATCGCTTGCCCTCTTACCTGGGCTCGTCGTTTGCCTTCATCGCGCCACTGACCGCGACACAGGCGCAGGGTATTGGTGTTCAGCTCGGTGTCGTGCTCTGCGCCGGCATCGCGCTCATGCTCGTTGGCTGCGTTGTAAAGTTCGCCGGCAAGCGTGTCCTCGATATGATCATGCCACCTGTAGTAACAGGCAGCATCGTCGCTCTTATTGGACTTAACCTGGCGCCTGCTGCCACGGAGAACTTCGCCACTCAGCCGTTGGTCGCATTTGTTACGATGGCATCCATTGTCTTCGCAACCGTCGCTGGCCGCGGTATGGTCAGCCGTCTGGGTGTCCTTATCGGCGTACTAATCGGCTGGGTCTTCGCCGCTGCCACTGGAAATCTCTCGCCCGAGGCTACACAAACTGTCGGCAATGCCGCCTGGATTGGTCTGCCCGCATTCCACGCGCCGGAGTTCCACTTCAATGCGATGCTGATTGGTCTGCCCGTCATCGTAGTACTCATCGCAGAGAATGTCGGTCACGTCAAGGCTGTTGCTGCCATGACCGGCCGAAACCTCGATGACATCGCTGGCGATGCTCTTATTGCAGACGGTCTAGCCACCACCATCGCCGGTTCAGCTGGTGGTTCTGGTACCACTACCTACGCTGAAAATATCGGTGTTATGGCCGCTACCCGTGTCTATTCGACCGCAGCTTACTGGGTGGCAGCTTTCACCGCCATTGCACTGGCTTTCATTCCAAAGTTCGGCGCACTCATCTTGACCATTCCTACCGGCGTGCTCGGTGGGGCAACGATGGTGCTCTACGGCCTGATCGGTTTGCTCGGTGTGCGCATCTGGATGGACGAAAAGGTCGACTTCAACAACCCGGTTAATCTCACCGCTGCCGCCACCGCGCTGATCGCGGGTATCGGCAACCTCACCCTCGACATTGGTTCGCTGACGCTGGAGGGCATTGCTTGGGGGTCGGTCGGCATTATTATCGGCTATCCAATTTTGAACTGGCTCTACAACCGCATCGGCGAGAACCGCTCGTAGGCCACCCGTGCAGGGCAGAATCTCGCACGAATGCTTAACGACGGAACCACGTGACCGTTGCCACGATGTTTCGTCGTTAAGCTGATTGCTTTTAATCGCTCAGATCTTGGGCGATGAGTTCGGCGATTTTCTCTACCGCAACCGCGTTGCTACTGGTCACAGTGACTTCATCGCCGAATTCGGCACCGAGTGCCATGAGCATCAACGAGGATGAAGCATCGGCCGGTTCGTTGTCGGGCTCGTCTGAGTCAAGGAGCTCGACCAGAATTTCTTCCTGAAAACGGGAGGCACGCTCAGCGATGACCGTTGCAGGGCGGGCATGAATACCCACCTTGGAGCCGACGTGGACATGTTGAGTAACCATGCGAGCGGCATCCTGCCTTTCTGCTTCTCGATTTCCTCGATGCCATTTCTGAGCTTAATAGGTTGCCCGGATGGGTTGGGGAATGTTTGCTGAAAATCGTAGAAATGCTCGTTGGGATGAACCAGCCGGTGCGGTAAAAACTACGCTTCCGCTGAAATGTCTGCTTCTAGGTTTTGATTATCGGTGCTGACTTGCCGCGGCCACAGGCTTTTAGCTGCCACAACGAGAATTGCTGCCACTATGCTGCCCAAGACGATTGCAGCAAGCCATGCGACAGGGTTGTCGATTGCAAACAGCACAAAAATACCTCCGTGCGGAACACGTGTGGCCGCACCCAAAGCCATTGAGGTGCCACCGGTGACGGCACCGCCAATCACAATCGACGGAATCACACGTAGCGGATCTGCGGCGGCGAAGGGAATCACTCCCTCTGAAATGAAGGCCGCACCGAGCACCCAGCCCGCTTTGCCGTTTTGACGCTCCGCCGAACTGAACAGCTTTGGTCGGAGCACAACTGCCAGAGATGTAGCCAATGGAGGTACCATGCCCGCCGCCATCACAGCGGCCATGACCTTCCATGATGCGGGATCTGCTGAGGCGATGTTTGCGACGGCAAAAAGATAAGCAGCCTTGTTAATCATTCCGCCCATATCCACGCACATCATTGCGCCGAGAAGACCACCGAACAGGAACGCCGCCGTCGTATCCAGTGATTGCAGCCACTGCTGCAGAGCCGTCATCAGCCACGCCAGCGGCATCCCGAGCAGCAGGTACATGGTGAGCCCAACGGCCATAGCTCCGAGCATAGGAATCACGACAACCGGCATCAGCGGTCGCAGCCAGTCCGGGACTTTCATCCTCAACAGTAGGGCTACAACTAGTCCCGCCAGGATGCCTGTCACCAGGCCCCCAAGGAAGCCGGCGCCAACCGTGACCGCGATGGCACCGCCAATAAAGCCTGGTGCAATGCCGGCTCTGCCAGCCATGCCAAAGGCGATATAAGCACTCATTACAGCCACAATGACCTGCATGCCGTGGTTGCCAATGGCAAAAAGCGCGGAGCCGAGATACAGCCACAGCCCACTACGATCGATTAGCACGGTGCCGAGATCTTTTGTCGGCACAGCAATCGGGGCATCGAGTCCGATAATCTCCGGCAGCCGCAAATCCCTAGTCACGGCGTCAGCTACTACACCAACCTGATGACCGCCGACGAGGAATCCCAGCGCAATCAACAACCCCGATGCGGCCACGAACGGCACCATATAGCTGACACCGGTCATAATGGCATCACGAACCCAGTGTCCGAAGGCTTTGTCACCGCCTAACGATGATTTATGTGCCCCCACCTTCGTAGTTGCTTGTACCCTCTCAGATGAAGGGTCCGCGCCTGTAGTACCGGTTTGCGAACCGGCCTCCTTGTCGTGGTCATCTTTAGGTTGCGGCGCCTTTCGGTCGTAGGCGCGAACCCGTGATTGTTCTGCTTTTGCCTTCGCTTGTTCAATAACCGCAGTAGGTTCATTGACTGCCTTACGAATTGGCACTTTGACCTGTGGTTTATCGCTGAAGCGCTTAAGCCCCGTAACCCCAATATCGGCTGCGATTACTAGCACGTCGGCCCGGACAATTGCCTCTGCGGGGGCTTCCTGGGTTCCTGCCGAGCCCTGCGTCTCTACAGTTAGTGTGACATCAGACATGCTTTCTGCCGCGCCAGTAAGCGCTTCGGCTGCCAAATAAGTGTGCGCGATGCCCGTGGGGCAGGCCGTGATGGCGACGATATTGGTCTTCGCCGGAGGTTTTTTCGCTTTCCGACGAGGCGCTTTGGTGACGTGCTCGCTAATGATCCGGGCAGTCTCTTCATCGCTTTCAGCACCGCGAAGAGCTGCGCGAAACCCCTTATCGCGAAGTGCTTTTGCGAGTGCGGCCAGAATGTCGACGTGGACATCGCTGTTAGTAGATGGGACACCGATGAAAAAGAGCAGGTCCGCTGGCCCGTCTGGTGTGGTAAATTCCGTAGCGCTGGTTAAGCGGGCAAACATCAGGGTCGGCTTCGACCAGTCCTCATGGCGGCAGTGGGGGATCGCTATCCCGCCCGGCAGACCTGTCGGGGACTTCTCTTCGCGTTCGAGGGCTGCTGCGACGATGCCGTTGCTGTCAGTGGCGCGGCCGGTCTCTACAGCTTTAGCGATCAGGTAGGTAAGGATCTTCTCCTTTTGCGGACCGATATCTAGGTCAAGGAACACTGTCGACTCATCGGCTAGGTCTAATGCAATAGCGGAAAAATCTGCCGAAGAAGACATGGTTTTCTAATGCTCCTTATCTAGGCATCGAAAAGCTAAGCGTCGAGCTGCCATAACCGGCCGGCCTCGGGGTGAACCTGTTCTGGATAGGGGATGGTCGTACCGGGAAGACTGGTTGCCGCCGCCCCATAAGCTACGGCGGTGGTTAGTGCATCTTGGTAGCTATCACCGCGTTCGCGGGACATAACGTAGCCGGCCAAAGCACAGTCTCCAGCACCGACCGTCGACTGAGCGACTATCGAGGGGGAGGTAGCAGCGAAACAACCGCCTGACTTCACTGAAAGCACCGCTCCTGCTTCGCCGAGAGTGGCCAGGACTTCGGATACGCCAAGCTCGTTCAGCGCACGAGCAGCCTGCGCTACGGGAAGATAGTTCCCTTCGGCTGCAGCGGCCTCAAGTTCTTCGCCGTCCTGATTAATGATTTGACCAAGTTCGTAGGCGTTCGGCTTCATCAAAAAAGGTCGCACCTTTGGAAATGCGCGAACGACCTCAGTCAGTGGGCCGTCGCTCGTATCCATAGCAACACGAATATTCGGGTTGACCGAATACACCGCCTCGGTGCATTGAACGTAAAAATCCCTGGGGACACCAGGGGGCAGCGAACCTGCGAAAACTACCCACGTGGCGCGTTTAGCATGGTGGATAAGTTTCTCCAGGACACGCCTACGGTGCGCTTTCGTCAATGTCATGCCAGGAGAATTGAGCTTGGTGGTCGTCCCATCTGGCTCTGCGAGTGTGAGATTAACGCGGGCTTCGTTAGTCGTGTTGATGGCTTCATGGGGTATGCCAGAGACTTCCAACAGACGCGTGAATTTTCCAGAGTCCGATGCCGGGTAGAGCGCGAGCGTCTTTTCTCCGGCGTAGTGCAACGCCTTGGACACATTAATTCCCTTGCCACCAGCCATGTCCTCAGCCATTGGTAGGCGGAACACGCCACCTCGCTTGAGCTCCGTATCGAGTCGAGCAAGTCGATCGATTGACGGATTTACAGTCAAGGTCAGGATCATGAAGCAACCACAACCTCGACACCTTGCTCCCTGAGATCGTTGACGAACTGTTCCGGGGCAGAGGAGTCTGTGATCACGACGTCGATGTCTTCCAATGCTGCAAAGCTGACAAGGAAGTCGCGGCCAAGTTTCGTCGAGTCCGCCATAACGATGACCTTGCGCGCATTCGTGATCATCGCGCGCTTTACCGCCGCTTCCTGCGGATCAGCAGTAGAAAGACCATGGTCAATTGTCAAGGCATTAGAACCAATGAAAGCGACATCGGCACGCATAACCGCGAGAGTGCGGAGTGCCGTATCGCCAGCAACCGCCTGAGTAATGACGCGAACTTGGCCGCCAAGGAGTTGAAGCTCAATGCGGTTCGATCCCGCGAGTGTGATGGCGTTGGGAAGAGAGTTTGTGACAACCGACCAACGGCGGTTATCAGGGGAGTGGACCATCAGCTCTGCAAGAGCCTCGGTGGTAGTTCCAGCATCGAGAAAAATTCCACCACCAGAGTCAGGCAGAAAATCCGCAGCACAGCGGGCAATAGAGAGCTTCGCGTCCTTTTGCGCGTTCTTTCGAGCGGCAACTGAAAACTCAACAGTCTGAAAAGAACGAGTAGCTACAGCGCCACCGTGTACGCGGTGAACTGCGCCCTCTGCATCCAACTGAGCTAGGTCACGGCGAATCGTCTCTGCTGTGACATCGAAAGCTTCCGCAAGATCAGCGACCGTCACGCGCCCTTCGACTGCTGTCAAAGACGCAATCTTCCGGCGGCGTTCCTCTGCGTACATTCCCCGCTCCTTAGCTGTTAAGAAATCTCAGCTTTACTATCTGTTCCCAGTATGCCCGTTTATGTCTGTTTCGGGCAACGAAAATGTGGGAAATTAGAGGCTGCGTAGGACGCTGACGATCTTGCCGAGGATCTTGGCGTGCTCCGCAGGGAGTGGGTCAAATGCGCGATTATGGGGCATGAGCCACTTGCCAGCAGCGTCTTCGTGCCATTCCTTGACTGTTGCTTCATCTTCAAACAGGGCTGCAACAAAGTCCCCCTGTTCGACCACGTCTTGGGAACGGACTACCACCCAGTCTCCGTCGAGAATGCCCGCGTCAACCATGGAATCACCCACGACCTTGAGTAGGTATAGCTGACCAGAGCCCGTAATCTCCATCGGAAGTGCCATGTGACTTTCCACATGCTGCTCCGCCAAAATAGGGTTGCCAGCCGCAATCTGTCCAACGATAGGAACGAAGATTGGCTCTGGCATGTCCTCTGGCATCTCGGGAGTTTGGGTGGTGCCAGTAGCCTTTGGCCCAGGCTTTACCGGAGTGAAAGTGCCAGCGGAGGACTTCGAATCCCTTACGTTTACCGCGCGGGGTTTGTGTGGGTCGCGGCGGAGAAAGCCCTTCTTCTCCAACTCCTTGAGTTGGTATGCCACCGACGAGGTGGAGTTCAAGCCCACAGCATCCCCAATTTCTCGAATGCTCGGTGGGTATCCGCGAAGTACGACGGCATCCGAAATGACGTCAAGAATCCGACGCTGCCGATCGGTGAGTGTTTTAGGGTTCGCTTTCTTCTTTTGAGCCATGGAACATCCCTTCTCAAACTCTTTCGAATGAATCATAACTCAAAACTGTTCGAATCGTCGAGCATCGAACACTGTGCGTCCTTGAATTCTTTGGAAAAGATGTCCATTATGCGTGTTCGGAGGCGGTGCCGATGTCGAAAATCGAAAATAAATCCGGATAACAGTAGACAATGTTCGAACATGGTGTTATAAATCGAACATGACAAGTTACTCGAACAGTCGTTTGATGAAAAGGTCTAGACGGATTCTCCGCATCCGCCCTTGGACATAGTCTCCACAGCGTCGGGAAACGGTCGTACAACTCTTATTCTCTCCAGGCCGGCAACGGTGGGAGAGTCAACGTTGGAAAGGGAGAAAACATGATGTCTACGGTTTCAACCGCACTAGGTGTTAGCAGCACATCTGATATTGACTTTTCTCAAGTTTCTGAGCGCTCTGCTCGGACGACACGGAAAGCCCCGTTGGTGTGGGGTGAACGTAGTGCGTCTTGCACACAGCACATCGTTCGGCCCGGTCAGCGTGCACGTAGTGCACAGCGCAATCGCAACGGGGTGTCATCGGCGCGAATGCGAAGGGACAGGTCGCGGCCCAGTCATGTCTCGGTCAACTACGGGCGTCCGTCTCTATCAGTTAGCAGGGCGCAGCAGTCCAATCGTAGTGATGTATCCGCAGGCACTAACCTGACTCGTTTGATGGCGGTATGGGCTCTAGGGCTTGGTGCTTTCTTCGGAGTTTTCGGCAGCATGGTCTTTGAACAAGGGCAAAATGAGGCAGTCGAAAGCACCTTTACGTCTACGTACGCTTCCTACTCTGCACAATAATCATTCCGGTTTCCGGCGTTGGGGTGGGACGTAGACTGGAGACTGTGTATTGCCAGTTTTGTCATCATGATCAGACACGAGTCTTGGACTCACGGTTAATAGATAACGGTATGGGGATTCGTCGCCGGAGAGAATGCCTCAATTGCGGTAAACGTTTTTCTACGATTGAACGCTCGCAGCTGATGGTCGTTAAACGGGATGGAATCCCTGAGGAGTTCAACCGCGAAAAGGTTATCCAGGGTGTTCGACGTGCGTGCCAGGGGCGCGAAGTATCAGAGTCTCAACTGAAGAAACTTGCACAAAAAGTGGAGGAGAGCCTCCGCGAGAAAGGCACGCCCCGGGTGGACTCAAACGATATTGGCCTTGCCATCCTTGAGCCGCTCAAAGAACTGGACGAAGTTGGCTATCTCCGCTTCGCTTCGGTGTACAAGTCCTTTTCCTCCGCGGATGATTTCGCGCAGGAGATTGCCAGCATGCGGAAGGGGAAAGGGCCGCAGGCTAATGGCAACGAGGTTAAAAAGAACTAACGCAGCTTATCCACACGTTTCTTTACTCGGGTCAGGGATACGCTCTGGGTGGTACCCAAGCGTTGTGCGAAAAGGCTGACGCGCAGCTCTTGAATGAGCCACTGAATATCCCGTACCTCCGCGGAATTCGAACGTGCCTTAGTCAGCTGCTGAAGCTTTGCCGCCAAGTATTCGCGGGCCTCAGTCACCTCATCTTCACGTTCGGCATCACGGTCCGGGTCACGGTTCATTTCCTCAAGCCGAATCTCCATCGCTTGGAGATAACGTGGCAAATGTCGTAGGTGCTGCCAACCGTGCCTTGCCACAGCGCCCTTAGGGAACATGAACTCCAGCTGGCGACGCATATCGTCAATGGCATCGCCTTCCCATTTGTTTAGCTGATTCACCACCGAGACATAACGAGGCATTGCCTGGGCAAGGCCGACGACCAATTGGCGCACCTCTGAGGCGACTCCAGAACGAACGTGTTCGAGTAGTTTGTCGAATTCCTTCGGATCGCGGACCGGGCCACCGGCAGCCATCATACGGTCGCGAATCACTGCGACACGGCAGTCCTCGACAAGCCCATCGGCGCCCCCATGTGGCCATGCGTCCACGCCAACACGTTGCTGGAGTGGAAGCCCCTTAGTCATTTGTGCACCATTTACTGGGCAATCCCGCAATAGCATTGTCAAATTTGTGGTCGCCAACGTCGCCTCAGCCTGAGCCTTAGTTGGTTTGACCTCAATGGCCACGCCATCCTTGGTGGTCACCAGCGTCGGATACATCGTGACGGACTGACCATCGACAGTACTTTTGACCGTTTCTGAGACGGCGCCCAAGTTCTCTGAAGTCCACTTTTTCACAGCTTCGCGTGCTGCAGACTTCGAACGTTTCGACACAGCAGTTGAGACCGTCGAGGCATGCTTGTCTCGAAGCGCAGCAAGATCCCGGCTCTGATCGACGATCTTTCCATGGCGGTCGACCACTGCGTAGTTAAAGCGCAAGTGTGCTGGCAGCTTCGAAGGGGCAAAGTCTGCACCATTGATGCCCGAGCCTCCGAGTCGTCGTAAAGCATCGGCAAAAACATCGACAAAGCGACCTGAGTACGGAGTCATCGTCTCCAGCGCGCGGCGTGCGAAATCCGGGGCGGGGACAACGGACTTCCGCAGCGCCTTCGGCAGAGTGCGAATGTATGCTTCTGCGAGCTCAGAGCGAAGACCTGGCACCTGCCAGTCGAAGCCATCTTCACGCAGACCTGCCAGGAGAGGCACGGGGACACGGAGAGTCACACCGTCATCAGGGGCGCCCGGTTCGAATTTATAGGACAGTGAGAAATCGACCGAGCCCTGCTGCCACATTTCGGGGAAGGCGTTGTCGTCGATGTCGCCGGCTTCGGGGTTGAGCAGCTTATTGGGATCAAAGTCCAGTAGATTTGGCTGCTTGGGCTTAGTTTTCTTCCACCAGCGGTCAAAATTGGTGGCCGTGGTGATAGAGGCGGGCAGCTTGGAGTCGTAGAACGCGTAGAGCACGTCGTCATCGACGACAATGCCGCGGGAACGTTGCTTCTCCTCGATCTTCTCGGCTTCGGCAAGTTTGTCTTGATTGTTCTTGAAGAACTCGTGATGTGTGTTCCATTCGCCGTCGACAAGCGCAGAGCGAATGAAGATCGAGCGGGCGGCGTCGGCATCGACTCGGTGATAAGGCACCAAACGGTCAACCACCACGGGCACGCCGTAGAGTGTCGACTTCTGGTAAGCCATCGCTGCACCGCGCTTAGTAGACCAGTGAGGCTCTGAGTACTGGTGCTTGAGCAGATGAGGGGCTACCTTCTCTACCCACTGCGGCTGAATCGTGCCGACGTTGCGCGCAAAAGTGCGCGAGGTCTCGACGATTTCCGCAGCCATCACCCAGCGAGGCGGCTTCTTTGCCAACGCGGACGAGGGGTGAATGAGGAACTTAGTGTTGCGGGTGCCAGTAAATTCCTTGCCCTCGCCCTCGCGCGTACCAATCATCGATAACAGACCCGGTAACAGCGACTTTGCCACCTCGTCGGGATTGTCGACACCGTTGGTTGAGCTGCGGGCCGAAAGATGCCAGCCCAGCTCGGCCGTTGCCTGGTGGAGCTGACGCACCAAGTCCTGCCACTCGCGAACGCGCAGATAGTGGAGGTACTCGCGTTTGCACATCTTGCGGAACTGGTTACCGCTAAGCTCCCGGCGCTTTTCCTCCAGGTATTCCCAGAGCTTCAGCAGGGAGTTGAAATCGCTTGTGGTGTCCTTAAAACGGGCATGTAGCTGATCTGCCTGAGCCTGGAACTCCAGCGGACGTTCGCGAACATCCTGCAGAGACAAAGCGGCGACAATGACGGTTACCGCCCCAAGAGTGGTGTTCTCGTACCCTTCGACCAGCATGCGGGCAAGACGCGGGTCGACTGGGATACGGGCAATCTGTCGGCCGATGTCCGTCAGCTCGGGGGCGTCAGACCCCGGCGTAGTGGTAATAGCCTGAAGTTCTGTGAGCAGGTTAATGCCATCGCGGATTGCTTTGTGCTCTGGTGGCTGGACAAAGGGGAAGTCCTCAATCGCGCCTAGCCGCAGTGAAATCATTTGCAGTACAACCGACGCGAGATTGGTGCGCAGAATCTCCGGATCCGTAAACTCGGGACGCGAGAGAAAATCCTCTTCGCTGTAGAGACGAATCGCCACACCATCGGCTACACGACCACAGCGTCCAGAGCGCTGATTCGCGGATGCCTGGCTGATGTCTTCGACTGGCAGGCGCTGCACCTTCGTGCGGGTGGAGTAGCGGGAAATGCGTGCGGTACCAGTATCGACGACATACTCGATACCAGGGACCGTCAGCGACGTTTCCGCAATGTTGGTCGCCAGCACAATGCGACGCCCGGAATGCGGAGTGAAGATCCGATGCTGCTCTGCATTAGATAGCCGACCGAATAGTGGAACGGCTTCTACACCTTTCCAGTGTTTGCCCTCGATGGCTTCGGTAGCTTCTCGGATCTCTCGCTCACCCGAAAAGAACACCAGGATATCGCCGTCGCCAAGCCGCATCAGCTCTTCACACGCAGCGATAACACCATCGATCTGCTCGATGGCGACTTCCTTTTCCTGCCCATTCTTCGCAACAACGGTCCGCACCAGCGGGCGATAGCGGATTTCCACCGGGTAGGTGCGCCCTGACACCTCGATGATGGGCGCAGGGTGCTCGTCGTCAGGCGCGAAATGACGAGCGAACCGTTCCGGATCAATCGTCGCCGAAGTGATAATGATTTTCAGATCTGGACGCTGCGGCAGAATATGCTTTAAATATCCCAGCAGGAAGTCGATGTTGAGGCTGCGCTCGTGCGCCTCATCAATGATGATGGTGTCGTACTCGCGCAGCAGTCGGTCGCGGCCAATTTCGGCCAGCAGGATACCGTCGGTCATCAGTTTGATGCAGGTATCTTTGCCCACGCGATCATCAAAACGCACTGCATAGCCGACGTGCTGTCCAATCTTTTCGCCCAGCTCATGGGCGATGCGCTCCGCGACGGAACGCGCCGCAATACGACGTGGCTGAGTGTGACCAATCTTGCCTCGCACGCCGCGTCCCAGTTCGAGGCATATCTTCGGGATCTGCGTAGTTTTACCAGAGCCGGTCTCACCAGCAATAATGACGACCTGGTTGTTTTCAATTGCCTCTGCAATGTCGTCGCGGCGCGCGGACACCGGCAACTGGGCAGGGTAGGTGATGCGAGGAATCGCTTTACGACGATTTTCTAACCGCTCCAGCGCAAAGTCGAGGTCTGCAGAAATTGCAGACAGCGCCTTCGGCGCGGATGCTCGCTTTAGCCGGCGTCGGAAGGACTGGGCCTCCCGAATCGGCAATTGATCAGCGAGCTGGTAGAGCTCCTTTTTACGCGTGTCCTTAGCAGGTTTGCCAGAGCGCTGTGGCCTGGCGGAATTGCGGCGGCCGGAGTGGTGGTTTCCCGACTGGGCACGTGGAGCTGGTTTATCAGAACGGCTAGGAGTACTCATGGTTGCCTACTAGATTAGCCGCGTCTGGGGAGACAACCCACATCTGTGCTGATTAAGAGGTGCTCGAGATAGTCCGATGGCAGCAGGGAGCGTCCTACTTTGCCGCCGCTAGCTCGTCGGCAACTTCCTTGCAGTCCTCGCGCCCACAGTGCTGTGTCTCGGTGTGCTCCCAGCAGTCATCGCAGATAAGCACCTGACGACGGCAGGTGTCTTCGTTGATGCAGTTTTGGAAGGTGTTTGTCGGCTTGCCGCAGTGGACGCAGTGTCCGAGCTGTACGTAGTCCTCGTCTTCGATGCCATCGCCAAACTCCATATGCATGCGCTTGTCGAAGACATAGAGAGAGCCTTCCCACAGCCCCTTATTGCCAAACTTTTCGCCGTAGCGGACAATACCGCCGTCGATTTGGTAGACCTCTTCGAAACCGCGGTTCTTCATCAGCGCGGAGAGAATCTCGCAGCGGATGCCGCCGGTGCAGTAGGAGATAACTGGCTTGTCCTTCATCCAGTCGTACTTGCCGGATTCCAGTTCGTCGATGAAGTCGTGCGTGGTCTTTACGTCCGGGACGACGGCATTTTTAAACTTGCCAATCTCGGCTTCCATTGCGTTGCGGCCATCGAAGAAGATGACATCGTCGCCGCGTTCCTCGACCAGTTTATTGACCTCTTCCGGCTTCAAATGTGTGCCGCCGCCAATGACACCATCGACATCGACTTTCAGCTCACCCGGAGCACCGAAAGCGACGATTTCGTCGCGAACCCTGACGGAGAGTTTTGGAAAGTCATCAGCGCCGCCTTCGCTCCACTTGAACTGCATGGAGTGAAAAGCGGGGTACTGCTTGGTTTTCTTGATGTACTTCTTGCAGGCATCGAGATCACCGCCGACGGTGCCATTGATGCCGTGCTCGGACACCAGAATGCGGCCCTTGAGCCCTAACGACTCGCAAAGATCGCGCTGCCATAGCATGATGGCACGCGGATCGGACAGTGGGGCGAACTGGTAGTACAGAAGAATCTTGCTGATGCTCACGGGGACTATTCTAGTCTGCTCTCTCAGTTATCCTATTTTCGGCGTGAGCTGCTGGTATGGCTAGTGCTTCTGATAGAGAGCCTTCTTCTGGTACTTAGGCTCCGAAGTCACTAGCACACCGAGGTTGCGGAAAATTGTTTCGTCCACGCTGCCCAGAATGGTGGTGGTGTGGACATCGCAGTTTCGAAGGTTCTTCAGCTCGGCGAGGGCTGCGCGGGCATCGTCGCTGGTGGCCGCCGACACGGAAAGGGCGATAAGAACCTCGTCGGTATGCAAGCGGGGGTTGCGGCTGCCCAGGTGATGCGTCTTAAGCGTTTGAATTGGCTCAATGGCAGCTGGGGAGAGCAAGTGCAAGTCCGGGTCGATATTGGCGAGCTTCTTGAGAGCGTTGAGGAGCATTGCTGCTGAGCATCCGAGTAGTTCAGAAGTCTTGCCCGTGATGATTGTGCCATCGTGCAATTCGATTGCGCTGCCCGGTGCCCCGGTAGATTTCTCAACTTCAAGAGCTGGTGCGACGACTCGGCGGGCGGCTGTCGACACGTTGGCCTTGCTCATAATCATGGCAATGCGCTGTGAGACTTCGTCGTCTGCGCTGTTCTTGTGTTCGTCGACAAGAGCCTTGTAGTAACGGCGAACGATTTCCTGGTTGGATGCCTCTCGGCACACTTCGTCATCGTCGATACAGTAACCGGCCATATTGACGCCCATGTCGGTCGGTGACTTGTACGGCGACTCGCCCGCGAGCTTCTCCAACAGAGTGCGCAGCAGTGGGAAGACCTCGACATCGCGGTTATAGCTGGTGACCTTGGTGTCATAGGCGGCCAAATGAAAAGGGTCGATGAGATTGATGTCATCGAGATCAGCCGTTGCCGCCTCGTAGGCCAGATTTACCGGGTGTTCGAGTGCCAGGTTCCAGATAGGGAAGGTCTCAAACTTTGCGTAACCGGAACGAATTCCGTGTTTGTGATCGTGGTAAATCTGCGATAGACAGGTCGCCAGCTTTCCGGAGCCCGGGCCCGGCGCTGTGACAACGACCAAGTCCCGCGTCGTTTGCGCCCATTCATTCAGTCCGAAGCCGGCTTCACTGACGATTTTCTCGGTGTTTGTTGGGTAGCCCTCGATATTGCGATGGCGGATGACGCTCAATCCGAGTCGCTGCAGGCGCTCAATGAAGTTCTTTGCCAGGGTGTTGTCGTCGGAAAGCTGCGTGACGACGACGCTGCCGACTAGAAATCCGCGTTCCCGAAAGACATCGACGAGGCGCAGCACATCGTCTTCGTAAGTGATGTCGAGGTCAGCGCGGACCTTGTGGCGCTCCAGATCCTTGGCATTGATGCACACCATGATTTCCAGATCGTCCTTGAGACGATCGAGCATAGCGATTTTATTGTCAGGTGTGAAGCCGGGGAGAACACGCGAGGCATGCATGTCATCAAATAGCTTGCCGCCCATCTCGAGGTAGAGCTTGCCGCCTTCACCTGCGATGTCTGCGCGCCGCTTCTTAATATGAGCGGATTGCATTTCGATGTACTTTTCGCGGTTAAAACCGACAGCCTGAGCCATGGTGCCCTTTCTGAAGTCGTGTCTGCGGGGGAGCGCGCTAAAGCTTGCGAAATTCTACTGTGTCCATGGTAGTGATACCGCCTTGCGAATGTCGTATCGGTTACTGCTGTCGCGGGGGGAATTTTGGGAACTTTGGCTTATTATGCCCCGCGTAGGGGATTGGATGATTAATCTCCCATGTATTGATATTCAAAAAGAAATATGAAGAGGATGTGACATGCTCGATCCCCAGATGGCATCATCGTCGAATTCGGCAGAACCAACCGCACGCGCCCCGTACCAAGTGGGCAGGCGAGGCTTCCTCGTCGGAGCAACTGCCGTGTCAGCTGCGAGTATGATGCCTGCCGTAAATGGTGCATCAAAGGCAAACGCCGCTCCTGCAAACGGGGCTTCTGCCGCCGCGGGGAATTCGACCACCAATTTGAATGTCGGTCGAGGAATGGCTGACATGACAGGCGAGCCACTCGGCGCTGGCATGAACGGGTATGCGGTCATGGACCAGACCACCTCGGGTCTGCGTCTTCGCCAGATGGCGCGTGCATTCATCTTCGGTGATGACAACGACAACCGTGTCGTCCACGTCACCGCAGATATGGGGCTCATGTTCCAGTCCATCCAGATGGAAGTTCTGCGGCGACTGCGAGCTCTCTTCGGAGACCTCTACCACGAGGGCAACGTGCTTATCTGCGCATCTCATACGCATGTCGCGCCGGGTGGTACATCGGGCCATCTTATGGTCGACCTGACTACTCTCGGATTCCGTCCCGTCACTTTCGAAGCTGTAGTCGTCGGTGTGGTCAAGGCTATTGAACGTGCACACGCTGATTACCAGCCGTCGACTATCCACCTGACCAAGGGGATTGCCAAGGATGCGGGTGTTAACCGCTCCCTGGAGGCATTCAGGCGTAACCCCGAGGAAGAACAGCGGCTTTTCCCCGACGGAGTCAACCCGGAAAGCCATACACTGCACGTGAGTCGCGGTGGTCGCGAAGTCGGATTCATTAACTGGTACGGAATTCATCCGACCACCTTCGGCCCCGAGCACACCATCATCGACGGCGACAACAAAGGCTATGCGGCATGGAAGGTTGAGGTCGACCGCGGAGTTACCCACCGTGAGCCGGCCGATGCCCCCTTTGTTGCCGCATTCACCATGTCGTGCCCGGGTGACATCAGCCCGAACATGGGGCTCGTGCCAAATTCGGGCCCAGGCAACGGAGACGAAGCAGAGTCCGCCCGCATTCTCGGTCAGCGTCAGATTGACGCTACCCAAGGCCAGACCATTGCACTGCCAGGAGGCGGAATCTCCACCGTCCACAAGTGGGTCAACCTCGGCGATGTCGACATCAACGGCCAATTCACGCCCGACGGCCAGCCACACCGCACTGGACCTGCAATCCTCGGTGCGGCCTTCGCAGCCAGTAGCCAGGAGGACGGCGGCGGCGAACCAGCCCTAGGTTTCAACGAGGGCCAGCGTGGAGGCACACCGTGGGTACGTCAGCTCAATAACGTCGTACTCCCGAAGAATATCGGGGAGATTCAGGGCGAGAAAGAATGCCTGCTGCCAGTGGGCTACATCGATGGTCTTCTCCAGCAGACCCACATGTTCTCCATCACCCGCATCGGTGGCTTCACCTTGATTACCAACGGCCTTGAACCAACCACGATGTCGGGTTACCGCATGCGTCAGCACGTCGCTGAAATCCTCGGCGTTCCAATCGACACTGTCATCTGCCAGGGCTACACCAACAGCTATGGACACTACGTCGTTACCCCAGAGGAATACGATCAGCAGGACTACGAGGGCGGCGCAACGGCTTTCGGCAAGTACACGCTCAGTGCGATGATCTCCATCTATCACGATCTCGCCCACGCGCTTGCCGACGGCATGGCTGTCGACCCGGGCAGTGCTGCAGGTGATCTCACTGGCATCATCCCGCCGTCGCCAGCAGGAGGAAAGACTATCGATTCCGTACCAATGGGCAAGAATTTTGGTGACGTGCTCGAATCGACTGCAAGCGTCACGGTAGGGCAGCAGGCCGTTGCCCAATTCGTCGCGGCAAATCCGAATAACGACTTGCGACTGGAAGACGGCTACCTACTCATCAAGAATGACCGCGGTGAGATCGTTTCTGACGACTGGGACCAGGCAACTGTCATTGAATTTGCCAAGGACGGTAATTACACCACCGCCAAGGTCACTTGGGAGACCGGAGGAGTCGCGCCGGGCAAGTATGACATCATCGTGCGTGGTAGCGCGTTGGGTGCCGGTGATTCGCTGAACGAGTTCGAGGGAGTCGCCGCGGTGGAGCTCGTGTAAGAACGTCCAATTAAATACGTCCATGCGCACAATGTGACTTATACTTCGGCCTTTAAAAACTCATCAAGGGCTTGTCTCACGTATAGTCCGTTGTGCGCGTTATTTGTATGTATCCGTCAATTTGGCAGGAGCAATTTGCTTCATGAATACCTCAAACAATCCATATAGCAACAACGATTCTTACGGTGACGGCAGCCGGGACAATGAGTCCAATAACTATGACTCCCAGAGTCACGGTTTTCCCAACAATGGTTCGCAGGACTACAACCCTTACGGGTTCGATTCGGACGCACAACATGGCCCGCGTGGACCAGAGGATTCGCCACAGTGGAATCAGACTTACGGCCGTGAACAGGCTTATGGCGAAATTCCTTCTTATGGAACTGGCGAGTCGCGCGATAGTTACGGCGGGCAACCCTATGGTGCGGACTCGAGCTACTGGCAGCACCAGTCCAGCGGGGCTTCTGCAGCCGGTGCACTTGCTCCCGGAGTCAACATGCCAGGTGGCGATGAGCCGCCGGTGAAGCCTGTGGCACAGGGGCCGACGAAGGTCGACATTGGAAGTGCCTTTTCCGCGGCGTTTCGTAGTCTAAACAGCAATTTTGCTTCCTGGCTTGGCATCATGCTGACGTTCTTCGCCGTACTAGTCGCACTGATTGTTGGCGCAGCGGCAATTCTCTTTGCGACTGGTGACTTCGATCCGGACTTTGAGCCGAACTATCCAGGCGATGTTCCGTTTGAGGATCTAGGGTCAATGTTCGCGACTCTCGGCGCGATGGCACTCCTATTTGCCGTGGGCATGTTCGCGATGCAGGCATTTATGCTGCGCGGTGCATTCGAAGCTGTCGACGGCCGAGTGCCGAGCTACGGTACTTTCTTCCGTGTAAACCGGTGGGGATCTCTTATCGGTGCCTACATTGTCACGTTCCTGGTGGGGCTGCTCGCCATGCTTCCGGGGATGGTGCTCTTCATCGCTGGAGTATCCCTGTCTGCCAACGGCAGTGAAGCTGCAGCTGCGATGATTCCCATCGGCTACCTGTTGGTACTTGTGCTGTCCATCTTCATCATGCCAATCACAGCGACTATGCCGCTTCTTGTTTTTGATGGTCGAGCAACAGCACTTGAGGCTCCGGTCGTCGCATGGCGCTTGGTGAAGCCTCAGTATTGGACGATGCTCGTTGCATTCATTCTGACGTCAATTGTTTCTTCCGCAGGTGCAATGCTCTTCTATATCGGTATGTTGTACACAGTCCCGCTTGCTCTCCTCGTGCAAGTACATATCTACCGTCAGCTCATCGGTGGCCGTCGAGTAGTTAATGAAGCCCAGGAGAATCCGGGTTATTACCCGCCACAGCAGTAGCCAAAAACGTACAAGAAAAAGCGCCCAAGGAACCGATAAAAATTGGTTCCTCGGGCGCTATTTCGTCAGCAGGTAATCCTGCGGGGGAGCGTTCGGCTATCAAAAGCCGAACCTAAGCTCCGAATATTTAGCGGGTAGCCTCAGCGAAGACAGCCTGTGCAACACCAGAGACGGTGCCTGCAATCTTCACAGCTTCCCAGACCTGCTCCTTGGTCAGACCAGCATCGCGGACGACCTTTGCGTGAGAAGTCACGCAAGCTTCACAGCCGTTGATGGCAGAAACTGCCAGAGACCACAGCTCGAAGTCTTCCTTCTCGACACCCGGATTGGAGATGATGTTCATGCGCAGGCCGAACTTGACCTGTGCGTAGTCATCACCGAGCATGTGGCGAGTGCGGTAAGCAACGTTGTTCATGCCCATGACGGTGGCCGCACCAAGCGCAGACTCGAAAGCCTCGTCAGACAGGTGCTCCTTGGCTTCCTCAGCGATCTCGGAGAAAACGGTCTCGTTGCGGGTGGCAGCAGCGGATGCAAGCAGGGTACCCCACAGCTGCTGCTCGGAAAGTTCCGTAGAACGGGTGAGAGTGCCAAGGTTCAGCTTCATGTCCTTGGCGTACTCCGGTAGACCGGAACGAAGGTTATCGATGCTCATATGAGTTACTTCAGCTCCTGCTTCAGAACGTCCATCTTGTCGATGTTCTTGGTCGGGTCATTCTTCTGCCAGTTACATGCGCAGACCTCTTCAGACTGAAGAGCGTCGAGAACACGCAGAACCTCGTCAACGTTACGACCGACAGCGTCCGGGGTAACGGAGACGAACTGAATGATGCCGTCCGGGTCAATGATGAAGGTTGCGCGGTCTGCAACACCGTCAGCGTTCTCGACGCCGAGTGCACGCATCAGGTCATGGCGGATGTCGGAGAACATCGGGAACGGGATGTCCAGCAGTTCCTCGTGAGTTGCACGCCAGTTGAAGTGGGAGAACTCGTTGTCGCCAGAGCCACCGAGAATAACGGTGTCGCGGTCCTCGAATTCCTCATTCAGCTTGCCGAATGCAGCAATCTCAGTCGGGCAGACAAAGGTGAAGTCCTTCGGGTAGAAGAAGACGACCTTCCACTTACCCTCGTAGGACTCATTGGTTACCTGCTCGAAGTAGTCATCCGGAGAAGAAGCGTTTGCATCACGCAGGTTGCCGCCCTTCAGAGCGGTCAGAGAAAACTCGGGGAACTTGTCGCCAACAGTCAAAATTGCCATGGAATCCTCCTGAATGTATTCCTTTTGGGGTCACACACCATTATGCCTATGGATTCCCGAACCGTCAAGAGGAAAAAGTTAATAAGCTCGTGTAGGCTTATAGGTATGCGTAATAGAGATTATCGGCCCACTTTGCCTCAGTTACGTGCCTTTGTCGCGATTGCCGATACCGGTCACTTCGGTCAAGCCGCTGCCCGCCTCGGCATTTCACAGCCCAGCCTGTCACAAGCGCTTTCCACCCTTGAGCAGGGACTGGGGGTGCAGCTTGTAGAGCGTTCGACTCGCCGAGTGCTGGTGACGCCACTCGGTCGCGGTCTGATTCCATATGCCCGCCAAGCATCTGAAATTGTTGACGAGATTGTTGCTCGCGCCTCTGGCCGTACAGATGATTTGTCCGGACCACTATCCATTGGTGTTATCCCTACGGTTGCTCCATACGTGCTGCCCAACTTCCTCCAGTTGGTTCGTGACGAGCTGCCAGATCTAAAGCCTAGGATTGTCGAAGAGCCGACCGAGCGCCTCATCGAATCACTTCGCTCCGGCACCATTGATGCAGCCATCATGGCACTGCCATCCGATGTGCCTTCCTTTGAAGAGATTTACCTCTACGACGAGGAGTTCTACATCGTCGTGCCAGAGGATCATCCGCTGGCAGGTAAGGAAGACGTAAAGCTTGAGGCAATCAGGGACTTGGACTTGCTTCTGCTTGACGACGGTCATTGCCTGCGCGACCAGGTGTTGGATATTTGTCGCAAGGTCGATGCTGTTCACGGCGAGACCTCCAGCTTGGAAACACGGGCGGCTTCTCTATCCACCGTCGTGCAGTGTGTTGCCGGTGGGTTGGGGCAGTCGCTTGTACCGGAATCGGCTGTCAAGATTGAGGCCGACCGCCCCGGCCTGGCTGTTGCACGATTCGAAGGGCCGGCACGGCCGGGACGCACCATTGGGCTGGTTCACCGCGCATCATCGGTACGCGGCGGCGAGTTCAATCGAATTGCTGAACTGGTACGGCAGGCATACATGGACGCTGTTGCCTAAAGCTCTCTTGGCGCATGTTGCAATAGCGTACGAAATAAGCAAAAACCGGGCTGGCAGTTCCAGCCCGGTTTTTCGCGTTTATCCCTGAATAATTCGCAGCGATCCCAACCTGACCTCGCCGTATTCATCAGATGCAGCCAAGTCAACGTCCGCTTCAAAGCGCCAGCCGTGGTCGCCCTCAGGGTCATCGAGTATCTGGATCACATGCCATAGGCCCTCACCAGCCTTGCGGTCAATCGAAATCATATCGCCGCCGCGAGCCTTTGCATCGATCCCTAGGTCATCGTATTCATCGAAGTAGTCATCCATTGCGGCAGGCCAATCTGGCGCATCGTCGAGGTAGTTGTCCAGGTCGGCCAGCTCCTCCTCCTTTTCAAAGGCAAAGAGCTGCACGTGGCGAAACATGAGATTGCGCACCATACGGGTAAATGCACGTTCGTTGCCTGTAAGGGGCCGCGACTCGTCGGTGCCAAAAGCCGCTTCCTTGAGAGTTTCCTCGTCCAATGGCTTGTCCGGATCGGCCATTTGCGCCCATTCATCCACCAGGGAGTTATCCACCTGCACAACGAGCTCGCCGAGCCATTCCACAATGTCCCGAAGTTCCTCGTTAGCGGCTTCCGGTGGGAGAGTATGTCGCAAAGTGCGCCAGGCATCGGTGAGGTAGCGCAAGAAAATACCTTCAGAGCGGGCAATTCCGTACTCAGATACCACGTCCGAGAAAGTCATGGCCTTTTCCACCATCTCGCGCACTACTGACTTGGGCGACAGCGAAAATTCACGCACCCACGGGTGACCTTGAGCATAGGTGTCGAATGCACCCTCCAGCTCGTCGGCAAGCGGCATCGGCCATGTGATGTCTTCGACGATGTTCATACGTTCGGTGTAATCAACACCCTCGGCCTTGAGCGCGGCGATTTCTTCACCGCGTGCCTTTTTCTGCTGCGCGATGAGCAGTGGGCGAGGGTCTTCCAGAATTGACTCAAACACACTGATGACATCGAGTGCGTAGTTCGGGCTGTCCTTATCCAACAGTTCGAGCGCGGCGATGGCGAAAGGCGACAGCGGCTGATTGAGCGCGAAGTCACGCTGCAGCTCCATTGTCAGCTCGGGGCGGCAGTCATCGCCCTCGCCATGCGTGACGACGATTCCCGCGTTGACCAAACCGCGGTAGAGCTCAATTGCGGTCAGAATAGCCTCATTTTGCTGGTGGCGGGTGTCGTGATTGGTGCGCAGCAGATGACGCATGTGTTCGTAGGTATCGCCACCACGTGCAATGACGTTGAGCAACATACCGTTGGTAACTGCAAAGCGGCTGGTCAGCGGTTCCGGTGGCTGAGAAACGATTTTGTCGAAGGTCTTCTCCGACCATGTCACTTCGCCCTTGGGAACGGACTTCAGCCGCAACTTCTTCAGTTTGGCCTCATCCTGGCCGGCACGGCGCCGCAGCTTGGCGTTTTCGATTTCGTGTTCAGGTGCTTCGACAACTACGGTGCCCTCGGTGTCGTAGCCAGCACGGCCGGCGCGTCCAGCGATCTGGTGGAACTCGCGTGACTTGAGAATACGGCTACGACGGCCATCGAACTTGGCCAAACCGGTAATCAGCACCGTGCGAATAGGCACGTTAATGCCGACGCCGAGGGTATCCGTGCCACAGATGACCTTCAGCAGACCAGTCTGAGAGAGACGCTCAACCAAACGACGGTACTTCGGCAGCATTCCCGCATGGTGGACGCCAATGCCCTGGCGCACCAACTTGGAAAGAACTCGACCAAAGGCCGTGGTAAACCGGAAATCGCCAATCTCTTCGCGAATCCGCTCCTTCTCCTCCTTCGTCAGCAGCTTCAGACCGGTCAGTGCCTGAGCCTGTTCAGCTGCTTGGCGCTGGGAGAAAAAGACGATGTAGATTGGGGCTTTGCCGGATTCCAGCAACTCCGCCAGCGTGTCATGAACTGGTGTGTAGACATAGTGGAAATCCAGCGGTACCGGGCGCGTCGTACCTGTAACGAGGTTGACGTCGAGTCCCGTGCGTTCCTTCAAATCCGTCTCAAACTTTTGAGTATCGCCGAGAGTGGCGGACATCAACAGGAATTGGCAACGGGAAAGCTCGAGCAAGGGCACTTGCCATGCCCACCCGCGATCGGGATCCGCATAGAAGTGGAATTCATCCATTACCACCTGGTCAATATCGGCGTCGGCCCCGTCGCGCAGGGCGATATTGGCGACAATTTCCGCAGTTGCGCAGATGATGGGTGCACCACCGTTGACGGTGGCATCGCCGGTCATCATACCGACGTTCTCAGCGCCAAAGACCTCGCAGAGGGCAAAGAATTTCTCGCTGACCAAGGCCTTAATAGGCGCTGTGTAAAAGCTGCGCTGGCCACGAGCGAGGGCGCAGAAGTGGGCAGCAATAGCCACCATGGACTTGCCCGAACCTGTCGGAGTGGCAAGAATGACGTGGTCGCCACCAGCGAGACCAATAGCGGCCTCCTCCTGGGCCGGGTAGAGCGTGATGCCCTGATCCCTGGTCCAGGCAATGAACGAGTCCATAATCGCATCGTCGAAAAGGGACTCTGGAACCTCAGCTAGGTCGGGAAGCATTTCAGATAGTGACACGCTTCCCACCCTAGCGGTAACCCCGGATTAGAAGCGGAACCAGGGCTTCCAGCCGCGCCGACGGCGAGGTTGTTCCGGTTCACCGGATTCTTCGCTTTCCGCCTGCTCTTCCCGAGGCTGTTCTGACTCAGGCTGTTCGGCAGTGCCGTCTGCAGAAAACTCCGCAGACCTATCATCCGCCGAGGCCGACTCGGGTTCTTCCGAGTGTGCGTCAGTGTCCTCTGATGTAGTTGCCGAGGAATCCGAGTTGGCCGGGGTCTCCGCCTCGTCGTCAAGCGAGGAAGAATCCTCTACTGGGCGCAGCGGTTGAGAAGCGAGGAACCTTTCGAACTCAGCGCCAATCTCGTCGGCCGAAGGCATCTCGCCGTTAGGTCCAAGTAGGGGAGAAGTCTCCAGCTCTTGACGACGTTGAACTTCCTGGTCGTACTGTTCCTCGAGAAGATTGACCAGCTGAGAGACCTCGCCGGAATCATTCGTCTGCGTATTGAGCAGCTCCGCCACCCGCGCGGATTCCTTCTCCAACGCCTCAAGCGGGAGCTCGAGCTTGGCTAGTTTTGCTACCTCCTGCAACAGCCGCAGTGACGCCAGCGGATACTCAGAGGCCGCGACATAGTGTGGCACCTGTGCGGTGAAACCAAAGGCATCACAACCGCGGCTTGCGAGCTCGTACTCAATGTTCAGGCTCGCAGCACCCGGAACTGTGACGCGGTTTCCCCAGGTATGCATATCACCGAGTTTCTGCTTATCTGTGCCATGGGCGATGATGCCCAGTGGTCGGGTGTGCGGAACCGTCATCGGAGCCGAGTACAGCGACACAGTCCGACCGACATCGTAGCGCTCCGCCAACTCTGCAACGGCAGTCGAGAAAGCCTCCCACCGCATGTCTGGCTCAGGGCCAGAAAGCAGCAAGAACGGCTTACCGACGTTGTCGCGAACCACATTGAGTGACAGATTCAAATCGGATACATCCACAATCTGGTCGTGGTTCATCGTCACAGAGGGACGGCGAGAACGATAATCAATCAGCTCGTCGATAGAAAAGTTCACCAATGGACGGTGCTCGAGAGCATCCAAGAGGAAACTAGCTGATTCCGAGACGGCATTACCGGCATCCGCATAACCGCTAAGTGCAATGACCAGGGTCAGATGGCCCTCGCTTCCCGTTACGTCAGGAACCGGGAAAACTACCTCGTACATATTGCCCTGAGGCTTGTCGGTCGGATCACTCACGTACGACTACCTCCTGCATCACATTTTTCGTCATTTGAAGTAAACAACCACGATACCGCAGAAACTATTCCAGTTATCCACAAGTTGAAAGTAGTCCACAGATGGGCCGATTCTTCCGGTCGCGCACAAGCAAGGCTGTTGCGGATTCGATAACAATGAGAGCCACCAGATGGCGAGAGGATTGTCCGCTGTCGAGCTATTCCAATGGGGGAAAAGGGGTAAGGAATTAATGGGAAACAAACAGAACTTCGGTGCAGGACAAAAGCCTGAAATTGAGCCGAGTGTCTTTCTGACGAACCTGCCGGGAATCGTTGGATTCTATCCGCGGGGGCAGGTAGTGATTGCGGCGTTGTATCGTCAGCAGGTCGAAGATCTCATCGATGGCAAGGTCGAGTTTGATCCGACAGCGCATGCTGGCCCGATGCTGATTAAGGATGTGGCCTCGATGGAGAACAATCCTGACTTGGTGCGGGCAGCCGCGGACTTCCTGCTCGATGAAGGATGCACTCACGCAGATGTGTTTATCATCGACGAATCCTGGGGGATTGAAAAGGACTCCACACCTATTACAGGCTGGCTGCGAGAAGGCGGCCTGCATGAGGTGCGTTTGGCGGGCGTTGCCACTATTGCTGCGGGGGAAGTTGTCACGGACGAGCAGGGAGAGATCGTCGGCATTGTCGGTGACAGTCTGATGACCGACAATGCAAATCTAATCTCCCGGCAGGGAGAGCAGATTTTCAAAAACTATGAGGAGTACCGCAGCTATTTTCGAGGTGGCCAATTCCACGACAGTAAAGACAGGGCTCTGATTGAACGCCTCCGGGAACGAGCGACAGCCGTTGAGCAGCCGAGGAAGCTCAAAATTGGTTCGGACAATCCCGCGCTCATTGAGCACTTCGACATGCTCAAAACCGCCGTGGAAAACGTGGCCGATGGTGTGATGGATGCACATGAGGCGGTGCGCGATGAAAACGCAGGATATGCCATTGCAGCAGCACTGACCAACGTCACCTTGCGCGATATGTCCATGATTTTCATTACTACGCAGTTGGCGCAATCAATGGGAGAAATCTGGCGCGAGGCCGCAATCGTCCACCGCGGCAGCCTGCGTGCTAACGCTTTAGCGTGTTTTGCCATCGCAAAGTTCGCGGCTGGGCTGGAGAACTTTGCGCAAACAGCTCTCGATGAGGCAGCGGGGGAGCAACCGAATCATTCACTGACTCAGTTGCTGGAAATTGCGGTCGCCAATCAAATTGTGCCGAGGTGCGTCGGCACAATTCTTGGAGCAGCACAAGAGGTACTGCGCAGGGTATACAAGGTGAAAATGCCGCGTATTGATTAGCGACCCTGCAAGCTGTACTGCAGTACCTAGCGGTGCGCCGAGTGGGCTCGGTCGCCGAGGTTCTTGGTGTACTCCCATGCATCGGCGACGATGGTTTCAAGCTCCGTCTGGTTGGGCTTCCATCCGAGCTCGTCCATGGCACGCTGAGAAGAGGCAATAAGGGTTGCCGGATCACCGGCTCTACGCGGTGCATCCTCAGCGGGAATCGGGTGACCGGTGACCTTACGGCAGGTTTCAATGACCTGGCGAACTGAAAAGCCGTCGCCGGAACCGAGGTTAAAGATACGGTGGGTTCCCGGCGTGTTGGACTCTAGTGCCAAGACATGCGCATCGGCGAGGTCTTTGATGTGGATGTAGTCACGCACCGCGGTGCCGTCCGGAGTCGGCCAGTCATTGCCAAAGACCATAATCTTGTCGCGGTGACCGAGCGCAACCTGCAGTACCAGTGGGATGAGGTGAGTTTCCACCTCACGGTTTTCTCCAAAACCGCCCCAGGCACCCGCCACATTGAAATAACGCAAGCTGGTAGCGCCGATGTTGTATGCCTTGGCGTAAGAGGCGATGGCGTAGTCCATGGCCAGCTTGGTGGCACCGTAAGGGTTGGTCGGCGCGGTTGGCATGTCTTCGGTAATTGGTGTCTTCTCTGGCTCGCCGTAGGTTGCAGCTGTCGAAGAGAACACCAGGTTATTCGTACCGGTATCACGCATCGCGTCGAGTAGCTTCAGGGTTTGGCCCACATTGTTGTGCCAGTAGTCGGAAGGAACTTCGACAGACTCGCCAACAAGCGATTTCGCAGCGAAATGAACGACGCCGTCGAAGCTGTCGGAGGACAGAACCTCGTAGGCCTTGTCCGCCACATCGCCTTCGACTAGGGTCGCGCCCTCTGGCACCGCATCACGGTTGCCAACAGAGAAGTTGTCCAGAATGGTGACGTCGTGGCCAAGAGAAATCAATACTGCCGAGCACACGCTACCGACGTAGCCGGCACCACCAGTGACGAGGAGTTTCATTTGATAATCACCATGATTGCGTGAGACAGAGTATCCGGAATGTCAAGAGAATGATCACCACGGGCGAGAGTCACGCGGCCGGCGGCAACCTCGGCAAGTGCCTCAGTACCCGGCATAATTCCAGCCTTGTGGAGACGCTTCATGTAGCTCTGCTCGACCTGCAGGATTTCGTTAATCTGGACGATCTCAACGGTGTACTCGCCGGGGTTTAGATCGGACAGTCGGCGAACGTTCTCTAACGACTCTGGTGACCGAGTCCCACCGAGGTCTCCCAAACCGGGAATCGGATTGCCGAATGGGGAGCGTGTGTAAGAGTCAAGCACGTCGAGAAGTTTGCGCTCGACCTCGTCACTCATTACGTGCTCCCAGCGGCAGGCTTCGTCGTGAACCTTGTCCCATTCGAGGCCAATGACATCCGTAAGTAGGCGCTCAGCTAGGCGGTGCTTACGCATGACAGCCGTGGCCAGCCTGCGGCCCTCGTCGGAAAGCTGCAAGCTGCGATCTGGGGCAACTACGAGAAGGCCATCGCGCTCCATGCGCGCAACGGTTTGGCTAACGGTCGGCCCCGACTGCTCAAGGCGTTCGGCAATGCGAGCACGCAAAGGAATGATGCCCTCTTCTTCGAGTTCGAAAATCGTACGTAAGTACATTTCCGTGGTGTCAACCAAATCCCTCACGGTTTTCCTCCGATAACACAGTCTTAAAAGTTTTCACTCAAGTATTAGGATAACCACACTTGCGCAAGAAAGATGTTAGGGCTCGCAAATCTAGTGGCTTTGGTGCTGATTAGGCAGCGAAAAGCTTGGTTCGGTGGGCGCTGCTGAGGCGGAAGGGAGCGTACGCGATGTCGAAAGTTCGACGTGCAGACGAAAACGCCGACCGCCAGTGTGGATGAAACTCCGGCACGGGGTCGGCATTGAAGTCCAGCTCTATCTCAGGGCTGAAATTAGGAACCCTATCGATGTCACCGCCATGTGGCGTTAGTTTGCGTACTCACGCAGCTTGTCAGCACGGTCACCCTCGCGGAGCTTGGACATAACTTCCCGCTCAATCTGGCGGACGCGCTCGCGAGACAGGCCAAAGTGGCGGCCAATCTGATCCAGCGTGCGGGGCAGGCCATCGTCGAGACCGTAGCGGAGCTTAATAACTTCCTGCTCTCGAATCTCGAGAGTGGACAGAACCTTGCGGACATCGTGGTGACGCAGGGAAGCGACAACTGCCTCCTCGGCATCAGTTGCCTCTGAGTCCTCGATGAAGTCTCCCAGAGGAGCTTCCTCATCAGTGCCCACCGGCATGTCCAAGCTCACCGGGTCGCGGGACTGGCGCAGCAGCATCTCGATCTTGGCCTCTGGAATGCCGGATTCCTCTGCCAATTCCTCATTCGTAGCCTCACGGCCGAGTTGCTGGTAGAGCTCACGCTTGATACGAGAAATCTTGTTGACCTGCTCAACCAAATGAACAGGGAGGCGAATGGTGCGCGACTGATCAGCCATACCGCGGGTAATAGCTTGGCGAATCCACCACGTTGCGTAAGTGGAGAACTTGAAGCCCTTGGTGTAGTCGAACTTTTCCATGGCGCGGATGAGGCCCAAGTTGCCCTCCTGGATTAGATCCAGCAGAGGCATACCGCGGTTGGTGTAGCGCTTCGCCAGCGAGACCACAAGACGGAGATTGGCTTCGAGTAGGTGGGCGCGTGCAGCCTTACCTTCCTTTGCCAAAATCTTGACATCACGCTTCTTTGCGCGGGTCATTTTCGCGCCGGTCTGCAGCAAATGCTCGGCGTATACACCGGCTTCAATGCGCTTAGAAAGTTCCACCTCTTCTTCAGCGCTGAGAAGAGCAGTCTTTCCGATGCCGTTCAAATACACACGAACCAAATCGGCGGACGGATTGGAGTTATTGCCAGTGCGGCGCCCCTTGTCCCGTGGCTGACCTTCCAGTTCGTCATTTTGAATATCGGCACTCTTCATGAATCTGCCTCCTGGATTTTTAAGTGGACTCAATAACTACAACGCACGGAGTTACGGAAATGTTCCCGTGAAAGTTGATGAATGTCAATAGGGTAATTTTGCCATGCAAATATAATGTTAAGAAAAACTGCCGCGACTAGCATTCTACGAGAACTGTAAAGGGTCCATCATTGACGGATGCGACCTCCATCATCGCTCCAAATTGTCCCGTTTCGACCGTCAAGCCACGATTGCGCAAGTTCTCGACAATTTTTTCTATGACGGGTCCGGCCTCTGGGCCCGGAGCCGCGTCTACCCACGACGGCCGCCGTCCCTTCTTTGTCGCCCCCATCAACGTGAATTGGCTAACAACGAGCACCGGGGCGCCAGCGTCGACAGCGCTGAGCTCGCCATCCAGAATGCGCAGCTCCGCAATCTTGCGGGCCATCGTTTCCCAAGCATCGACAGTGTCCTCGCGGCCAACACCTACGAGCGCCAAAATGGCGCCGGTATCGCCTCCGTCAACGTGGCCAACAACGGAGCCGTCGACAGTGACTGACGCGGATTTAACTCGGGTGAGAACGGCTTTCATTTACTGTTTATCCTCCAAGAGCTCGGCGGGGAGAATCAGACCATGGCGAACCAAGTCAACGACGATGGGAACTAGGGCGTCCTTGATTGCAGGGACTTCGGACTCATCAAAGGCTCCAAACATTGCCATGATGTCGATGACGGAGCCCAGGGCAGCTTCGGGATGCAGTGCACCCAGGATGGTTGCGACGGACTCATCGATTGAGTGTGTCCAGGCGGGGCCGTCGGTGCGTGAGATGCGCGTATCGAACTCAGTGAAGCCCTGGCCGCTGTCGACGTCGGCAAGCGAAACGCGTTCTAAGGCGACGCCGGGTCGCACAGTAAAGGCAGCTTCGAGGATGGTGTTAGCAGTTTGTGCGCGAAGCCATTCTGCGCGGCCGAGATACTCCTGGGCTT
Source organism: Corynebacterium sp. LK33 (assembly GCF_014334955.1). Classification (NCBI taxonomy): domain Bacteria; kingdom Bacillati; phylum Actinomycetota; class Actinomycetes; order Mycobacteriales; family Corynebacteriaceae; genus Corynebacterium; species Corynebacterium sp. LK33. The sequence continues at coordinate 345,980 of NZ_PDGU01000026.1, forward strand.
CGGCGCCGAAAGGAGCGGCCAAAGGCTGCGGCATTTCTTCGCACACGGCGGAAGTCGGGCCGGCAATGCGTTGGACTGTGATGTAGCCGAACCCGATGCCTGTCACGCCGCTGTTGCGGAAGTGCTCCAGCCAGGCACGGGAGCGCTCGCAGCCCTCTGGGCTGCGGGGGTCGATGGACTCGTCTCGAAGCCAGGTGCCGATGTATTCCGCCGGCGTGGCGACATCTCGTTGTGTTACCCACACTTCGAGGCCTTCAGCAGGGAGCCAAGAGGCGATGCGCTGTTGCCAACTTTCGCCTTCGATATGGGCCCAAGCACCGAGCAGATGCGCCGTGCCGCCGTCGGTGAGATGGTCGGCCAGACCGCGGATCATAAGTTCGGTGGCACCGTCCAGATTCAATCCTGAGTCACGGTAAACATGTTCCACACTTGGCAGCCCTACGACGAACGGCGGGTTCGCCACAATGCGGTCAAACTTCTTGCCTGCAACCGGTTCAAACCACGAACCTTCGACGGCCTGCGCCTGGTCGAAGCCATTTGCGGCGAAAGTAGCGCGGGCAAAAAACAGCGCCCGGGGGTGAATGTCCGTCGCGACAATCGACTTTGCATCCGGCTGGGCAAGACTCTGGACGCCACAACCGGCACCGAGGTCGAGTACGGATTCCACCGCCGAGGTCGGCGAAATATCGAGGAGGGAGCGGGAAGCCCGCCCTACGCCCAAGACATGATCGGGTCCAGGAACGTGATCGCTCATAGAGGCATCGCGGTCGGAAAAGACAATACGGTCGACTCCCGCAATCTCGACCGGGCGCACATCGATACACACCTGTGCGTTGGTGGCGGTGCCGGCAAGTATGCCGCTGCCCAGTAACTTGGCTGTCAGCTCAGCCCCAAATAGCTGCTGTGCGTCGGCGAAATCGCCCAGGATGAAAAGACGCAACGCGGTCACAGTGTCCGCAGAAACGCCCTCAGTTTCGGTAAGTAGAACATCGACAACGCCGGGCTCACCGCGGTCCAGCGCGGCCAGTCCCTCGGCGCCTAGGACTTGACGCAGTGACTCACTGGAAAACTCAAGGCGCCTGAGCGCGGTGGCAAATTCCTCCGCACAGTCGACAAAATCACGAAGCTGCTGATCAGTCGGTGGGGTGAAGGTGGAGGGGGAAAAGGTCATCGTAGGCACTACCTTCGTCGTAAAGCGGGGCGGAGGGGCTAGTTAGGGGAGCTTGACGACGAATCGTCGTCTTCCGGCATATCGATGACATTTGCGTCATCGAAGGGATTTGAGGTGGTCTCGTTACCGGACTGCGTCGGTGCGTCGGTGTCTTCGGTACTGGCGGCAGAACCGAGCGCGCGCATCTCTGCTTCCTTGAGGGCGCGCTGGCGTTGCTGCTCCTCCCATTTGCGGTTTTGCTCGCGTACAACTCCAGGCTTGTAGACGCGCGGCTTACGCTTGTCAGCGGGTTCTCCAACGCCATTGGCGATGATAACCGCGATCCACGGCATGGGTACGGAGACGACCATGAGAATCGCTGCAATCCACGGCACATCCCACCACAGATAAAAAGCGCCGGAAAGAAGCAGCAGCGGAATGCGAGACCATTGCAGAGCCGCGTAGACGTGGCGGCGGTGGTCATAGTTGCGAATCCGAGAGCCGCGGGCGTCGGTAATCAACGCCGCGTCTTTCTTGCGTCGCCGGGAACTTCCGCGTTTCGGCAGCGCGGAGTCGCGACGGTCATTGATTCGCGCCATGGTTGTCTAGCATACGCCTGTGGCGTGGGGTCGTCTCAACTAGCTATGTCCGTTGCAGCCGCATGCTCGCGTAGTCGTAGCGATGTTGTGGATGGCTGTGGAAGGCAGCAGTCAGCAGCGGCCAGCACCTGGGTCACTGGGCATAATTTGACCGATGGGGCACAATTGGAATCTGTGAGCACTCCATTGAAGACGACAAAGACGATTGAACGCACCGATACCCGCGTCGATGAGTCGACGAGGGACGATACCCCGAAGTTCTTCCATTACGTCAAGAAGGACCAGATCGTGAACTCCGCGGTCAACGGCTCCTACGTCGTTGCTCTGTGCGGTGAAACCTTCCCTGTGAAGAAGTCAGCGAAGCCGGGTTCACCGGTATGCCCTGACTGCGAGCGGATTTACAAATCCCTGCGTCGCAAGTGAGCGGGCTTCGTAAATGGCAGCAGGAGGCTCTCGACAAATACCTGGCGACTAACCCCAAGGACTTCCTTGCAGTGGCGACACCGGGCGCAGGTAAGACGACCTTCGCCCTGCGTATCGCCAGTGAGTTGCTGTCGCGCCGGATTGTCGAGCGCATCATCGTCGTAGTTCCCACTGAACACCTGAAAGTGCAGTGGGCTGCTTCTGCTGCTCGTTCGGGGATTGCGTTGGATCCCAAATTCTCTAACGCCAAGGGTGTGGTAAACCCCTCCTACCAGGGAATTGTTGTGACCTACGCCCAAGTCGCAGTGCATCCGTTTAAGCACCATGCCGTAGCCACCGCTCGGCCGACATTGGTGATTCTGGACGAGGTGCACCACGGCGGCGATGCCAAGAGCTGGGGCGACGGTATTTCCGAAGCTTACGGCGATGTCGAACGCCGCCTGTGCCTAACTGGTACGCCGTTCCGCTCCGATGACGCGGCGATTCCGTTTGTTCGCTACTCGCCGGACGGCGATGGTTACTCGCGTTCCGTCGCCGATTACACGTACGGCTATTCCAATGCGCTTGCCGACGGCGTCGTGCGCCCAGTGGTCTTTTTGGCTTATTCCGGTGAAGCTCGCTGGCGTGATAGCGCGGGTGATGAGTTCGCTGCGCGACTGGGCACCGTGATGAGCCCAGAGGAGACCACGCGTGCTTGGCGCACCGCGCTTGACCCAAAGGGCGAGTGGATGCCATCTGTGCTGCGGGCAGCGCACACCCGGCTCTCGCAGATGAGGCAGCATATCCCGGACGCGGGTGGCCTAGTTATCGCCTCCGATGCGGCAACTGCCCGTGCGTACAAACGCATTCTCGAGCAGATTGCCTCTACGCCGGTGGCGTTAGTGCTCTCGGATGAACCGGGCTCGTCGGAACGAATCAAGACTTTCTCCGAGTCCACCGATGAGTGGATGGTGGCCGTGCGCATGGTCTCCGAAGGCGTGGACGTGCCGAGGCTGGCGGTCGGCGTGTACGCGACCAGTTCCTCGACTCCACTATTCTTCGCGCAGGCTATCGGACGATTCGTGCGAAGCCGCATGCCGGGGGAGACCGCTTCGGTCTTCTTGCCGTCGATTCCGGTGCTGCTCGACTTGGCCTCGCAGATGGAGGTGCAGCGCAACCACGTGCTCGGCAAGCCGGATCGGCCTTCGGAAGGCTGGGAGGATGACTTGGTCGCTGAGGCCAATCGCCGCAAGGATGAGCCCGACGAATTGCTGCCGGCCTACGAATCCATTGGCGCGGATGCTGAACTCGACTACCTCATCTACGACGGCTCCTCCTACGGCACCGCAACCGTTGCCGGTTCCGCCGAAGAGGCCGATTATCTGGGTTTGCCAGGGCTTCTCGACGCCGATCAGATGCGACTCTTGCTGCGTCAGCGGCAGGATGAACAGCTTAAAGCCGCCAGTGCCCGAGAGAAGGAAGCCCGCGAGGAGGCGAGGGAATCGTCGTCAAGCGGAGGCGAAGGGGGCGCGGTGCACCGCATTGAAGGATCGGCGTACCCAAGGCCGCAGAAGGTGGCCAGTGAGGTGTTGCCGAAGTTACGGAAGGAGCTCAATACGCTGGTGTCGATGACAGCGGCGCGAACCGGTAAGCCACATGGTCAAGTGCATAACGAGGTTCGGCGCGCCTGTGGTGGCCCGCCGACTGCGCTATGTACGGAGGAACAGTTGCGTGATCGCATCAGCTACCTGCGTAATTGGTAGGGTTTCAAACGAACTGAGCAATCTATCGGGCAAATTATGGTGGAGAGAAGAATGTCGGCAAGCAGTGATAAGTCGAGGCCGTCGGAATTGACCGGCGGTGGTTTGTCAGCTGTACCAGGCAATGACGGTCGGACTATTGGCGTGCTGGCACTGATCTTTGGCGTCGGCGGACTCTTGATGTCCTGGATGATTGTTGGTGGCATCCTCGGTGTCTTTGGCATTGTTCTGGGCATCATCGCGATTGCGAAGGCAATGAGTGCTAAGAAACGCGTGCAGGCAGCTGGGGGAGACGCGGTCATCAGCGGTTCGTTCGGATTGGGCGTGGTCGGCATTGTGACGGGTATCGCAGCCGCCGTGGTGTCGCTGATGTTGTATTCGTCGACATCAGATGCGATGTCGAAGTGCGAGAAGTTCGAGCGCACCTCGGGAGAGTATGCCGAGTGCATCTCTAAGCAGATGGGTACTGATCAGCCAAAGAAGCAATCGGAGTGAATTCGGAAGCGACATCAATGGCGGTCTTACTTTGTGCCCGGAGTTTTCGGTCAACGCCAAATACGCAATCAGGAAATGAGCTAACCCCGTAATCCACCCCCGAAGCCCAACTGCCTGCAGTTTCGGCCGGGGGTTTCTTAGCGAAATCTCATATCTGGCCGAGTGTTGGTAATGATATTGGTGTCAGAAAGTACCCACATTTGGCATCCCCTACATGCGGTAAACGTTTGAACATGCGTGCAATACAGGATGTCTGCTGATTATTAAATAGGAGCGTGAATCGTGGCAGCGACATCTACGCGCGACAACTCCCCGGAACTGTCACCTGGCCAACAAGACCGTGGATACCTCAGCCGGGAGCTTTTCCGTAAGCGCACCGGTCTAGGACTCGGTATCATCCTGGCCCTGCTCGTGTACTTCTTTATGCCGGCTGAGCTCGATCACAACCTGCGTGCAACCGCAGGCGTAGCAGTGCTTATGGCCGTGTGGTGGATGTCCGAGGCTATCCCGATTGCCGTTACGGCTCTGCTGCCGCTGGCTCTATTCCCGATTCTCAACCTCGCGGAGATTAAGGATTTCTCGGGCAAGTACACAGACCCGACTATCTTCCTCTTTATGGGCGGCTTCCTGTTGGCGCTGGCGATGCAGCGTTGGAACCTCCACAAGCGCGTCGCATTGTGGGTTCTGGTGCTCATGGGGTCGTCACCAAAGATGCTGATTCTCGGCTTCATGGTGGCTACTGGCTTCCTGTCGATGTGGGTCTCCAACACGGCCACGGCCGTGATGATGCTGCCAATCGGTGTGTCCGTCCTGAGCCTCATTGTCCGAATGCTGCACGATGAAAAGGTTGCTGCAGAGGATACGGGCTCTGCGAGCGAATCCGTCGCTGAAACCCCCGGTGGGGATGCGCTGGAGGAGGCCGAGGAGTCGTCGTCAAGCTATGACCCGATGCCAAAGTCGAACTTCGGTATCGCGCTGATGCTGGGTATCGCTTACGCGGCATCGATTGGTTCGCTGGGCACCATTATTGGTACTCCGCCGAACGCTATGCTGGCGGCCTACATGGCGGAGCAAGGCGTCAATATTGGGTTTGGCCAGTGGATGCTGCTCGGTGTCCCGGTGGCGATTGTGCTCATGTTCTGTGCCTGGTTCCTGTTGACGAACGTGCTGTTCAAGCCGGAGATTACGCACATTCCGGGTGGCCGCGAACTCATGCGTGATGAACTCAAGCGCCTCGGTCGTATGTCGGCTGGTGAGCGTCGCGTGCTCATGGTGTTTATCGCGGCTGCGCTGGCGTGGGTCTTTGTTCCGGTGCTGCTGCCCGACACCAAGATTGCCGATGCGGTTATCGCAATGACCGTGGGTATTGCGCTGTTCATTATTCCGGGCGGTCCTGATGGCGTTAAGCTTATGCGTTGGGAAAATGCGTTAGAGCTGCCGTGGGGCGTGCTGCTGCTGTTCGGTGGTGGCCTGGCACTGTCCTCGCAGTTCGGTGCCTCTGGGCTGTCGGACTGGATTGGCGAGCAGCTGTCTACCCTCGGCTGGATGCCAGTGGCTGCACTCGTAGTTGTCGTCGGTGCCGTTGTTCTGTTCCTGACCGAGTTCACTTCTAACACAGCGACGGCTGCGACCTTCCTGCCGTTGGTAGGTGCCATGGCTATCGGTCTGGGCCACGACCAGATGATTTTCGCCGTACCAGTTGCACTGGCAGCTACTTCGGCCTTCATGATGCCGGTTGCAACACCGCCGAACGCCATCGCCTACGGCTCCGGCTACGTCAGCATGGACAACATGGTCAAGGCCGGTGTCTGGCTGAACGTCGTCGCACTGATCGTGATTTCTGTGGCATCGCTGACGCTGCTGCAGTGGGTATTCGGCGTCGTGTACTAGCTGGGTATGTAGTAGCCCGTAGTGGATGGTGGAGCAGTGCTCTGAACCGCCACCGGGCTTCTCCGCCTAGCGTTGCTCAGATGCTCCTTCGCCCCGTTCCACTTTGGTGGTTCGGGGCTTTTGGCTGCAAATGTGAAACTGTGTGAGTTTATGACACTTTCAGGTCATTTTTGACATAAACGCAGTCAGTAACCCGCTGGCCCTGACCCTAGCCCCCCCTTAAAGAGAACCGGGCCCGAAAAAGGTGTAAAACCTCATTCAAGCCCGATTCTCTGGGGCTAGCTGTTAGCCCCTGAACAACTTCAGGTTAAAGCTTTACTCCAAGTAGTCGCGCAGAACCTGCGAACGCGATGGGTGACGCAGCTTGGACATCGTCTTGGACTCAATCTGACGGATGCGCTCGCGCGTCACACCGTAGACCTGACCAATCTCGTCCAGGGTACGTGGCATGCCGTCGGTAAGGCCGAAGCGCAAGCGGACGACACCGGCTTCACGTTCGGAGAGAGTCTCCAGCACGTCGCCAAGCTGATCCTGGAGGAGCGTGAAGCTGACGGCGTCAACGGCGATGACTGCCTCGGAGTCCTCGATGAAGTCACCGAGCTGAGAGTCACCCTCGTCGCCGATGGTCTGGTCCAGGGAAATCGGTTCACGAGCGTACTGTTGAATCTCGAGAACCTTTTCCTCGGTGATGTCCATTTCCTTGGCGAGCTCTTCCGGGGTGGGCTCGCGGCCCAGATCCTGAAGCAGTTCACGCTGGATACGACCGAGCTTATTAATGACCTCAACCATGTGAACCGGAATACGAATGGTTCGAGCCTGGTCGGCCATTGCACGAGTAATGGCCTGGCGAATCCACCACGTTGCGTAGGTGGAGAACTTGTAGCCCTTGGTGTAGTCGAACTTCTCGACCGCACGAATCAGGCCGAGGTTGCCTTCCTGAATCAAGTCGAGGAAAGCCATGCCACGGCCGGTGTAGCGCTTTGCCAGGGACACCACAAGACGGAGGTTGGCCTCGAGCAGGTGATTCTTGGCGCGCTGACCGTCGCGAGAAATCTCGCGCAAGTCGCGCTTTTGAGCGTAAGCGATGCGCTCGCCGGCTTCCTTGGCCTCGTCAATCTTGTACTGCGCATACAGACCGGCCTCGATGCGCTTTGCCAGACTGACTTCTTCCTCGGCAGTCAGCAGCGCGACCTTACCAATCTGCTTGAGGTAGGCGCGGACAGAGTCGGCGGAGGCGGTGAGGGCAGCATCTTTGCGGGCCTGACGCAGACGAGCGGACTCGTCCTCGTTCCAGACCTCGTCGCCCTCGTCCTCTTCATCCTCGTCTTCGTCTTCGTCCTCGTCGTCCTCTTCTTCATCATCGTCGAGGTCGTCGTCTTCGAGGTCGTCATCATCCAGATCGTCGTGAAGATCATCGTCTTCGAGGTCATCATCCAGATCCGGGTCGTAGTCCTGCTCCTGCTCCAAGTCGTGGTCGAGTTCCTCGTCCTCGAGCTCTTCGTTCTCAGTTGCGTCGAGAGCCTGCGCGTCCTTCGCCTTCGCTGCAGCAGCCTTGGCCGCGGTGGCCTTCGCAGCCGTTGTCCGCTTAGTTGCCTTCTTGGCGGCGGCCTTACGCGTGGTTTTCTTAGCGACGGACTTCTTGGCCGCCTTCTTCACGGTCTTCTTGGCCGCTGCCTTCTTAGCGGTCGTCTTCTTCGCCGCAGTTTTGGTAGCAGCCGTCTTTTTGGCAGCAGTCTTCTTCGCGGCAGTCTTCTTTGCCACGGTCTTCTTCACTGCCTTCTTGATGGCCTTCTTTACAGCCTTCTTTGCAGGAGTAGCTGAACCGGTGCCACTCCCGGTGGATTGGTCCTGAGCTTGCCCCAGTTCGTTGCCTGCCACGAACGCCCTTTCACGATGTACGTTGTGTGCGCCGCCAAAGCCGCCGCCAGCTTCTCTCGGTCGAAGAGAAGCTCAACGCGCCAGTGGTGCGCCTTTACTTCGTCTATAGCCAACTAGCCGAATGGAAAACATTCAGAGCTGACCTTTTCGTGCCACGGTCATCAGTGTTGCTTTCTGGCTCCTAGCGAAGAAGTAATCGGTGAAAATCCTCATCGAAGCAGTGCGCTGGAATTCGATTTTCCCAATCCTCCTCGAGCCTGTTGATTATTCAACCTTGCCGTGAGTCAACTTCTTATTGTAAACCAATTCTTAAAATCGCCGCCACGGGGCATGGCTTCAAGCACGTGTCACGCCCGACACGTAGCTACCAATCCCCATATAAGAAATGAAAGTGGTTAAGGGTAAAGTCCCTGGTCAGCTGCAAAGGCGGCGCCAGCAATACCCGCATTATTATCCAGACTTGCGGGGACAACTGGAGTCTTACATGTCAACAGCGGAATCCACTTTTCGTGTTCGCGACTGATTCCGCCGCCGACGATGATCCGTGACGGCCAAAACAGCGCCTCGTAGGTCTTAAGCACTTTGCTCACGCGCTCAGCCCACTCTTCGAAGCCGAGCCCCTCCACATCCTTAACTCTCGCGGATGCAAAGTGTTCGGCCTCCATGCCATCAATGATGAGGTGGCCTAACTCCGAATTGGGGTAGAGCAGTCCGTCATGAATAAGCGCGGAGCCGATGCCTGTACCAAAAGTTAGCAACAACACGGCGCCTGTCTTATTGCCCGGATCGCCAAACTGGACTTCAGCGAGGCCGGCAGCGTCAGCGTCGTTAAGCACGTGCGCCTTGTTGTTGGGCAGGTATTTAGCGAAGAGCTCTTGGCAGTTCGTATTAACCCAAGAACCGTCAATATTGGCGGCCAGCAAGGCAATCTGATTCTGTACGACGGACGGAATCGTGATGCCGACATCGGAATCCCACTTCGCAATGTCCACAATTTCTGCAATGGTCTCCGCAACCGCTTCCGGAGTTGCCGGCTGTGGCGTGAAAATCTTAATGCGGTCACCAATAAGCTGCCCAGTATCAAGGTCCACGCGGCCACCCTTGATTCCAGAGCCTCCGACGTCGATGCCAAATCCAATTCGTTGTCCCATAGCTCAAATTGTACGAAACAGACACAATGGGGGCATGAGCATTAACTCGCGTGGCACCGAACAACTCGCTAGCAGGGCAGATAATAGGGGGTTTAGTGCGTCGAATAGCCCCGGTTCCGTGCGACCCAGCGTCAGGGAATTGCGCGATCGCGCGGTACTTATCGCCCGCGCAGCCGCGGCGCACATCGCCAGTCGTCGGGTCGAACTCGGCTCCGATGGCGTTTTAGCAAGCTCCGAAACGAAGTCTTCAGCTGTAGACCCCGTCACCGTCGTCGACCGTGAATCTGAGGAGCTCATTCGTTCGCTTATCAAGACGTTTAGCAGCTCTGACCGCATTTTGGGCGAAGAAGGCGGGCTTTACGACGGCGCGAGTTCCCCAGCGCAGGCTGCCAACGAGGGCGAAGCGGTGACCTGGATTGTAGACCCCATCGACGGTACGGTGAATTTCCTCTACGGCATGCCCAATTTTGCTGTGAGTATCGCTTGCGCCGTAGGCGATGAGGTAGTGGCGGGTGCAGTGGCAAATGCGTCCTCGGGAGAGATTTACAGTGCAGCTAAGGGAGAGGGCGCTCAGGTTTCTCGACGGGACGGCACTGTGCAGACGCTTAGTTGTTCCCCAACGGCCGAGCTGGAAAAGACACTTGTGGCAACGGGATTCAGCTATTCCGCTAGTCTCCGGCAGGTGCAGGGCCGGATAGCGTCGCAGTTGCTGGGGGAGTGTCGAGATATTCGGCGCATGGGATCGGCGGCGCTGGATTTGTGCATGGTGGCGCACGGCCGTGTTGATGCGTATTACGAACACGACATCAAGGTTTGGGATTATGCAGCTGGTGCTCTGATTGCGGCTGAAGCAGGCGCAAGGATTAGGGTCCCGGAATTCACTCAGTGTGCCAACGTTACTGGCCAGCCGGAGGGAGACCCGCTCGACTTTGGTGTCGGTGCGGCGAACTCTGAAGTTGCCGATGCGTTCTTCGAGGCATTGGATGGTGCTATCGCGAAGGCTAGGAATTAGTGCGTCGGTCTAGGAGCAGGTGCTCGAGCCTAACGAGCTCAAACCCTCTAGGTCGGCTTGTTCGCCACGGTTCAATGCGGACATCGTTTCCTCAACCTGGCTGGCTACTTCGAGATCCTTAAACCCCTTACCCAACGACACATCGACGGTTGCATCCGGCCGACCATCGTGGATGAGCTCAAAGCAGGGGAAAAGAGCGTGAAGCGCCGCGGCGTGGCCATTGAAGTCCTCGCCATAACGCAGCTGGCCGAAGCAACCGAGGTCTTGGTTTTCCACAATAGGGTCGTTGCCGTAGGGAACCTGCTCATCGAGGACAAAATCGAGCTGCCGCAATTGCTCGGCGACGGTTGTAGCCTGGCCGACTTTGCCGTTGGCATTATAAACGCGCACATGAACATCCGACGGTGGAACGACGTGCTCTCCGATTAGCGTGGTGGAGGAAACAGGGGCCCCAGCCGCGGGGAGGGAACAGGACACCGGATAACTTGCCGGTTGGCTGCGGAATGCCAACACCCACAACGTAGCGGCAATAACTACAGCAACGACGGTAACCACCACGTAGGGAACAATTTTTCGTCGATGTGATGCGCTCGTAATGCTCGCGGGGCCTGAACTCATAGCCATCATGTTATCGTCTCCTCGTCTAATAGGCATAGAAACCTATTCTGACCTGCAGAGATGACAGATTGCGTGAATTGCCTTAATATCCGCTGAGAAAGGCACTGGAGAGTACAGGGTGTCAATCGTCTCAACGCGTTGTATTCTCCGAGAAAAAGTCAGTTCACAATGTCTAGCAAAGGTCCAGAAAGAAGGTTTGGGACATGGCTGTAAACTACGATGCCCCGCGTACTCGTGAAACCGAAGAGCTGGAGACCGATTCCCTTGAGGGCCTTCAGGCTGCATCTGCTGAGAAGGAAATCGACGACACTGACGACGGCGAAATTGTCGAGCCGTTCGAGTTGCCGGTCGCCGACATCGCGGGTGAAGAATTCGATATGGATGTTGCCCCCAAGGGGGAGGATGAATTCACCTGCGGCTCCTGCTTCATGGTGATGCACCGCTCGATGATCGCAATCGATAACGGCGATGGATTCCCTATCTGCCAGGACTGTGCCTAATCCCCGCGCAGCCGGGATAGCTTCCTAGAAAAAGGAAAACCGCCACTACCACGGTTCTGGCGGCGCTGGGACCGTCGGCAAGCGTGTAGCGGCGGTGAGAGATTTGACCTAGCGGTCGAAGAAACTGTCAAGTAGTGCCTCGGGGTGGCGGGTGGAGACCAGCCAATAGGGGGTGGGGTCGTCCGGATCGTCGAGGACTAGCAGTACCATCGTGGGAATCCACGTGTGCGTAACCAGGAATGCTGCTGGATCGAGCTGACGGCCCAACGCATTGCGCTGCGCGGACTTCGGGACCACCAGGGATTTGGCAACAACCGATGCTGGCAAAACTGCCGTGCCAGCGTGAAGCCAGCGTTCACCAGTGCTGTCCACTTCTACGGACACCGTGGTCTTCGACATAGTCAACAGCACCCACACGCCCACGGCCAGACAAATAATGCCGCCGATGACAAGCCAAATCGGTGAACGGTTAAAGCCAATCTGGGCCGTGCATACAAAAACGGCAGCAGCGCCGAGTACCCAGAACCACCAGGGAACCCAGAGCTTTTCGGAATAGACAATCGATGAATCTCCGCTCGAGCTCATTGTTATTGCCGCACCTTCAGAGACGGATGCTGAGCTGTCGCCGCGACGAGGCTGCAGGTTATCTTTTCCACTCACGGTTATCCATTCTAGGGCACGGCTATGCTCGGTACTGACAAGGCCGAAGTGCGGTTCTTAAAAGACGCGACAGCGAAGGATATACAAAGAAATGACTTATGCCCCGGTGCAAGTGAAAAAGCTCGCTAAAGACGCTGTGATTCCCCAGCGTGCGCATGCCGATGATGCCGGTGTGGATTTGAGCTCAGTGGAGGATGTCGTCCTAGCACCAGGGCAGCGGGCGCTCGTGGGAACCGGTATTGCCATTGCTTTGCCGGCGGGCACAGTGGGATTGGTTCATCCTCGCTCCGGATTGGCTTTCAAAAAGGGGCTGTCCATCGTCAACGCTCCCGGCACGATTGATGCCGGTTACCGTGGTGAGCTTAAAGTCTGCCTGATCAACTTGGACCCGACCAATGCGGTGGAGATCGCCAAGGGCGATCGAATTGCCCAATTGGTTGTGCAGAAGGTCGAGCTCAGCCCGCTGGTGGAAGTCGATGAGCTCGATGAAACTGAACGCGGCGCGGGCGGTCACGGGTCAACCGGAGTGTCCACGACGCTTTAAAACGCCTCTGACAGCGCGGGGACCCTACCAAGTGTGGTTCAATGCGTGAAGAGCTCAATAAAGCGTTTACAAAAGCGTATACAAAGATTTCTTTTTAGCGAGGTGTCAATAAACCACCATGTGGCCATTTGGAAAGAAGAACCAGCCAGAAGAACCAGCTGCTGAGGCAGAGGCCGTTACCACCGACTCTGCGGCGCCAGCTTCTGAGGAGGCTACCGCAACCGTGCATGACGACGCGTCGGAAACCGCCGCGGAGAACGCACCAGCAAACGGCCCCTTCGATATCAACAGCGCTAGCCCGACGCAGTTTGATTTTTCGGACTTCGCGAAGGCCAGCCTGAACCTCGGTTCGATGCTGCTGCCTATTCCTCACGTTGGTGATATTCAGGTGGAGATGGGGCCGACAGGTCCAACCATGCTGCACGTCGCCACTGAGCATGGCCGCGTAACTCCTGTAGCATTCGCTGCTCCGACGTCGGGCGGCCTCTGGGAGGAGTCCGCTCAGGAAATCAAGGACGGTCTTGAGTCCGATGGCCTCGATGTCCACGTCGAGCAGGGGCCGTGGGGTTCTGAGGTCGTAGGTCGCACCTCCGATATGGAAATGCGAATCATCGGCGCCGACGGCCCGCGTTGGATGCTTCGCATGACGGCTTCCGGTCCGGCTGATCGGGCGGAGGAACTCGCAGATCTCGCCCGCGGTCTCCTTGCCCGTAGCTTCGTCTCTCGCGGTGAAAACCCGATGCCAGCAGGTCAGCCGCTTCCGGTTACGCTGCCGTCCCAGATGGCCGAGCAGATTCGTCAGGCATACCAGCAGCAGACCCAGGCTGCCCAAGCTGAAGGTGAACCCGGGCAGGTGCCAGGCGCTACTGGTATCAACCCGGATGGCTCCACCAATTAGTTTTGTCAACCCGCCAGCAGAGAGAAGCTAGCTACTTGACCAGTTAGAAAAGGATCTGCAGACGCCACTGTGCACTGCCCGCCGCCGTCACCCGACGGCGGCTTTTCTCTTGTCAGCGGGTAGTATCACACTGCGTGAACATCGAAGTGACTATTGACCGTCCCGCTGCCGGCGGAGAATTCATTGCCAGCTACGACGGACGAATCGGTTTCGTCACCGGCGGTATCCCCGGCGAACGCGTTGTTGTCGAAATTGCCAAACCTGATGCCAAGCTGTGGCGCGGCAATGTCGTTGAGGTTTTGGATGCCTCAGAGCATCGAATTTCGCAGCGTTGCGAAGCAGCTCAGCAGGGCGCGGGCTGTTGCGACTGGGGTTTTATTGATCCTGAGCACGCGGCGCGTCTCAAGGCTGATGTCTTGACCGATTGCCTGCGCCGTCTTGGACGTTTCACCGCCGACGAGCTGCCAGCTATCGATGTTCTTCCACTGGCTCCGACCTCCCGTTGGCGCACGCGCGTGCGGCTGGGTGTGGATTCCCAGGGACGAGCGGGATTACGTCGTTCCCGTTCCCACGAGCTCGTCATCGGCTCCGAGTGCGTCCAAACAGTTCCCAATCTCATCGCTGGCTTTTCGACGGCCGGAACCATCCCTGTTGCTAAGCCTGCTCGCGGTCGAGGGAGCAAGAAGCCGAAGCCAGGAGAACTCCATGTGGCCATGGACACGGAGGGTAACCGAAGTGCTGTATACGTTTCCGGCAGCGGCAGGAACCGCACGCAAACGTTGATTGAAGGCGAGCCAACTACACAGCACACCGTTCACGGAATTACTTTCGATGTGCCGACGTCCGGTTTTTGGCAAGCCCATTGCCATGCCCCTGAGTTCTATGGATCGCGCATCATCGACCTGTTGGTTGGTCAGTCTTTCTCCTGCGGTTGGGATCTTTACGGTGGCGCAGGCGTTCTGTCGGCGGCACTGTGCAAGCTAGTTGACGCAGAGGGTTCAATTCTCTCTGTCGAGGGTTTTGCCGCGGCCGCGACGGCGGGGCGCAAGGCTTTCACTGCAGCTGACCACAGTGGAAATGCGTCGCCTGCGGCACCAGTCCGGTTCGTAACCGGGGATGTCACCAAGGTAGTGCGCCGCGAAGTTGCTAATGCGGAAACACCAAACCCGGATATCGTCGTTCTCGACCCTCCGCGCTCCGGTGCTGGTAAGGATGCCATTGCCGCTATTGCAGAAGCCAAGCCACGCACGGTCGTACATTTCGGTTGCGATCCGGCGACTTTTGCCCGCGATGCCCGGTACTGGGCTGACTATGGCTACGCGTTCAAACACCTCGAGGTCGTGGACGCATTTGGTCTAACGCATCACTTTGAAACCATCGCGGTGCTGGAGCAGCTGTAGCTAGAGTGGCTGCCGCATGGGCGCAAGAACGTTGGCGCCGATCACGTCGGCAAGCAAATGTGCCTGCCATGGGCGGAAACCCTGTTCGCTGAGGTGAGCGGAGATTTCGGTAACGGCTGGCAGGCCGCCAGCGTAGTTGTCGTGGTGGCGGAAAACGAATGAGCCGACTGCGCGGCTGTGAATCCACCAAACCAGTTCACGTGTCTGCGCGGAAGTGATGAGTGTGTCTTTGCGCAGGTGTATTTGGGCACAGACGTTGTCGATGCAGTCTCGCGTGGTTTCGAAAATCTCGGCGGCTTGTGGGGCATGTTCAGCCCAACGCCGAAAGTGGGGCATCTCGTTCCGAGGCGGCTTTTGGGGCTTCGGCCATGACGACCTGGGTTCCTGACGGGCTTCATTAACGACCTTCAACCAAGCGTCCGCAGCACCGCGACGGCGACGTGGAAATCCACGGATTGCAGTTAGTTCACGCTGCGTACCGGGGAGTTGTTCTGCGATTGTACGTAGAACGCTGTGACCCATGACGTGTGTTGGGGAGACATCACGGCGCTGCGCGATTTCGTCACGCTCAGTCCACAGTGCACGGGCGACGTGAAGTTGTTCGGGAGTGTGCAGCTTCCCAATCCCTTTGAGCCCCTGCCACGAGTGTCCGACGTGCAGACCATCGAGGTATTTACGGTTTAGAGCGAGTTCGCGTTCGCATTCCTGTTCCAGCCATTCCAAACGGTCGAGCTCAGTCAGCGCCTGACAAAGAACCTCGGCGAGTTCGATGAGCAGCTCGACATCCAAGGCTGCGTAGTCCAGCCAATCTGCTGGCAGTGGACGAGTAGACCAATCCTCTCGACCGTGCCCCTTGGCAAGTCCAACTCCGAGGAGTCGCTCTGTCAGAGCTGCTAAGTTGACTCGCTCCAGGCCGAGAAGGCGGCCGGCCAGCTCAGTGTCAATGACTTTGGTGGGGTAGAGGCCCAGAGCTGCGAGGCAGGGAAGGTCAGAATGAGCGGCGTGAATAATCCAGGTCAGGTCGTTGACTGAGGAACCGAAAACGGCCATCGCCTTGCGACCATGTTCGGGATCGATGAGAAAGGTGCCCGCTCCACGGCGGCGAAATTGAAGCAGGAAGGCGCGGTCGTCGTAGCGATATGCCGAAGCTCGTTCAGTATCGACTGCGAGCCATCCGTGTCCTTTGGCCAGCTGCTCACCGGCGTCAATAATGTCGTCGATGGCAGAAAGCACGCGTGGAGTTCCCTCGGCTGGGGCAAGTCTTACTTCTACGTCGGGACTAGTTTCCACGTCGGAGCTCATCGCACGCCTCTTCGGTCGTCGGTATCAGCAGTCGCCGGTATCAGCCCAGCAGGGAAACGCCGACGGGTGGCAGACCAGCGACGTTCGCTAGTACCTGAGCGAAGGATTCAACGTGGGTGCGCAGGTCGGTGCCACGAGCAGTCCACGATGCGCGCATTTCTAATTGAAAGGCCTGTGGCTTGCCGCCGATCTCGCCATAGCGGACAGAGTTCGTAGTAGTCACCGTGCCACCCAAGTTCGACAGTTCGGCGTTGTTCTCAGCCAGAGCCTCGGTGAGCCATTGCCAGGCAACCTGGGGAAGCAACGGATCTTCCGCGAGGGAGGCATCCATATCCGCCTGGATGTATGCAACCAAGCGCATGTCACCGTCCCAGGTTTCCTCACTGCGGGGGTCATGGAGCAAAATTAAACGACCAAAGGCATCGTCGTCCGAGGACTCGGGGACGATATCAGCTTCGGGCTGCGTGACCTCAAGCGAGACAGCGTGGCTAAACGGTGCCAGCTTCTGCGGTGGCCGAACGGTGCCCAGAGCAATCTCAGGTCGCAGTTCAGCAGAGTGCATTGACTGGACCGCGGCGCGGAAGTTCTGTGGCATTGAATCGGTTCCATTCACGCGCCTGAACTTAGCCATATGACGCTTGCGTTAGTGGGAGGCGCGCCGAAAAGAGGGGGAAGCGACCAAGCGGTTCGTCGAAAACGCACAGCAGGGCGAGCGATTTCCCTGTTCTTAGTACCCCACACATCAATTTCTAAGGTAAGTGGGGCATGATTGTCCCTATGAACAATCGTCGCACTTTGACTGATGCCCCGATTCTTGA
Organism: Corynebacterium sp. LK33; assembly: GCF_014334955.1. Taxonomy (NCBI): domain Bacteria; kingdom Bacillati; phylum Actinomycetota; class Actinomycetes; order Mycobacteriales; family Corynebacteriaceae; genus Corynebacterium; species Corynebacterium sp. LK33. Next base: position 363,057 of record NZ_PDGU01000026.1, read on the forward strand.
TGCAGCTTACGGTCGAACTCCGTCGCGCCGCCCGGTGTGGTTTATGCGGCAAGCCGGTCGTTCACTGCCTGAATACCGTGAGGTGCGCAAGGACATCGGTATGTTGGACTCCTGTTTCCGTCCGGAACTGCTCGCTGAGATTACTATGCAGCCGGTACGTAGGCACGACGTTGATGCTGCGATTCTTTTTTCCGATATCGTCGTGCCGCTGAAGGCTGCGGGTGTCAACCTGGATATTGTTCCTGGCCGCGGTCCAGTAATGGATACTCCGGTGCGCTCGGAAGCAGACATCAAGGCTCTACCGGAAGTCACGGAAGAGCAACTCGCTCCTGTGGCCGAGGGTATCGGCCTCATTCTGCAAGAGCTGAATGATACCCAGGCACTCATTGGTTTCGCCGGTGCACCGTTCACCTTGGCGTCGTACCTGATTGAAGGCGGTCCATCCCGCAATCACGAGCGCACTAAGGCGCTGATACACTCGGACCCTGAATTGTGGGATCACCTGATGCAGAAAATCACTCCGATGGTGATTGCTTTCCTGCGCGCGCAGATTGGCGCTGGTGTGGACGCTATTCAGCTCTTCGACTCCTGGGCTGGCTATCTCACCGAGCGTGATTACCGCCGCTTTGTGTTGCCGTACTCGAAGGAAATCTTCCAGGCTGTCGCCGACGCCGGCATTCCGCGCATCCACTTCGGTGTGGGCACCGGCGAGCTTCTCGGTGCGATGGCTGAAGCCGGCCCAGAAGTCATGGGCGTCGACTGGCGCGTGCCACTGGACGTTGCTGCCAACCGCATTCGTGCCACGCTTTCCGACGTTCACCGAGGCGCAGACCCGGCGGAAAACAGCCTTGCATTGCAGGGCAACCTTGACCCGGCGATTCTCTTTGCCGGTGAAGATGCAATGACCCAAGAGATTCAGCGCATCTGCTCTGAGGCGGACCGTGCAATTAAGCGTGGTGACGCCCGTGGGCATATCTTCAACTTGGGCCACGGGGTGCTACCGAATACCGATGCCGACGCGATTACGCGCGCCGTTGAGATCATTCACGCAACGTAAAAGCCGACGCAACAGGCGTGTAAAACACGCACTAGCTAATTTCCTACAAGTCTTATCGACCGTGCCCGCTCGAGGCGCGGGCATAGAGAAAGCGTACGAAATACCGTGGTTGCACAACCTTCTACCATTGCCGTCATAGGTGGCGGTATCTCCGGCCTGACCGCAGCGTATGAGTTGCGTAAAAAGCTCGGACCTGCCGCAAGAATAATTGTCATCGAGTCCAGTGCACAGGTCGGCGGCAAGCTGAAGACTCGACCAGGAGCTAACGGCCCTCTCGAAGCGGGCGCTGAGGCGTACCTGGCGTTCCGTCACGATGCCACCGAGTTTTTCAAGGAACTCGGTTTGGCAGATCAGCTAGTCGCTCCTTCGGGGCTGCCTTCCAAGCTCTACATCGGCGGTGAACTCAAGGACCTTCCGCGCAACACGGTCACCGGTATTCCAGGAAGCTCAGAAGGGTTGGGCTACCTCCTCAGCGAGGCCACCCTCGCCAAGATTGATGCCGAGTCGAACCCCGAGCTCACTCCAGCCTTGCACTGGGTACTGGGAGACGACATGAATGTCGGCCAGCTGGTCGCGGCGCGGCTCGGTGAGGAAGTCGTTGACCGCATCGTCTCCCCGCTGCTCGGAGGCGTCTACTCAACCACCGCATACGACCTGGGCCTGCGTGCGACCATTCCACAGCTGACGGCAGCGCTTGATGAAATGGCTAGTGTCGGTGATCATGTCAGCCTCACCGGCGCTGTCCAGCGCGTTCTGGAAGCACGTAAGCAGGCGCAGCAGGCGCGTCTGAGCAGTGAGGCTGCGACAGACTCGACGAAGACGAAGCGACCGGTGGTCTTCCAAACGTTCCGCGATGGCTTCGAGGTTCTCTACAACACGCTTGTCGACGAATCGGGAGCCGAACTCCTCTTGTCGACGAAGGCTACTGGTCTGCGGCAGCATGACAATGGCTTTGAGGTCACTGTGGAACTGCCGTCGGAAAGCGGCACGAGCGTTAGCACTATCGACGTCGACGGTGTTGTGCTGGCAGCACCTTCTGCAACCACATCGGAGCTGTTGAACAATCTTGCGCCAGAGGCGGCTGAGCTCATTGGTGGGGTAGACACGTCGAACTCGGCGGTGGTCGGTATGTGTTTCGACTCGTCGGAAGGACTGCCGGAGATCAACGGCGTGTTGTGCGAGATTGGTGCGGACCTGTCCGCGAAAGCTTTCACAGTGTCGTCCCGGAAGTGGCCACATATTGGTGAGCGCTACAGTGCCGTTGTGAGGGCAAGCTTCGGCCGTTTTGATGATGACTCGCACGTGCATCGTAGCGACGAGGACCTCATCGCCAGGGCAAAGGCGGATTTGGCTAAGGCGACTGGCTTTGATGCCGAACCGACTGAGGTTTTCGTCCAGCGTTGGTGGGCGGGGATTCCACGCTTCGATATGGGGCATGGAGGCCTGATGGATTTTGCTCGCCAGGATTTGGCCGAGGTGCCTAAGCTTGCAGCAACAGGGGCGTGGCTCAGTGGCCCGGGCATTCCGGAATGTATCTCCAACGCCAAGGCTGCGGCCAGCAAGATTGCTGCGGAGCTGGCGTAAAGCTGCGAGATTGGTGCTGAGTACGAAACTGGCGCTGACCCATCGTTTTTAAACAAACCTTTCAACCGAACTAGGAGACAACTAATGACCAAGCTCGATTTCAAGAAGCTCAACGACACCATCCGCTACACCATGTGGTCTGCCTTCAAGGTGACCCCTGGTGCACTCGGTGATAACCGCGAAGAGGCAGTGGCTAAGACCAAGGAATTCCTGGCTCGTTACGAAGACACTGATCTGATCATCCGTGGTTTCTACGATGTTTCGGCCATGCGTGCTGAAGCCGACTTCATGTTCTGGATCCACGCAGAGAAGCTGGAAGACCTGCAGGCGTTCTACAACGCCTTCCTGCGCGAGACTCCGCTGGGCAAGGCATCCACTCCGCACTGGTCGAACGCTGCGCTGCACCGTCCAGCTGAGTTCAACAAGTCGCACCTGCCGTCGTTCATCATGGGTGAAGAGCCGGGACGATGGATTGCGGTTTACCCCTTCGTTCGTTCCTACGACTGGTACCTGCTGGAGCCGACCGAGCGACGCCGCATCCTTGCTGAACACGGTATGGCCGGTCGTGACTACCCGGATGTGCGCGCCAATACTGTCCCGGCGTTCGCACTCGGCGACTACGAGTGGATCCTTGCATTCGAGGGGCCGGAGCTCGACCGCATTGTGGACTTGATGTGGAAGATGCGTTACACCGAGGCTCGTCTGCACGTCCGCGAAGAGATTCCGTTCCACACGGGCCGTCGCGTCGATGACATTGCGGAGATTATCAACGTTCTGCCGTAGCTCACGCAATCAACGAGAGAATCAGCAGCGCCGCTGGTCAAGCCCCGCTAACTGACGGGGTTTTGACCAGCGGCGCTGCTTCTCTATCTAGTTATTCAGCCGTCTTGTCCGGTTCCAGCGTGAGTGAAATTGAATTGATGCAATAACGCAGGTCGGTCGGAGTATTGTATCCCTCACCCTCAAAGACGTGGCCGAGGTGAGACTTGCAACGACTGCACAGCACTTCGGTACGGACCATACCGAGACTCGTGTCTCGGCGCTCAATAATGCGGTCTCCTGCAAGTGGAGAGAAGAAAGATGGCCAACCGCAGTGAGAGTCGAACTTCTCGTTCGACCGAAACAGCTCGTAACCACAAGCCCGGCAGCGGTAGACACCTTGAGTGTTGGTATCGGTGTACTCACCGGTGAAGGCGCGTTCAGTACCTGCCTGACGCAAAACCTGGTACTCCGCGGCACTGAGGCGTTCGCGCCATTCTTCTTCGCTCAGATTCCAGTCTTCGCTATGCGAATCAACCATTCTGAATAGCCTCCTCAGACTTGAGATCAGATTCGTGATTAGGCTTCCTGTCTGCTATCTTCCAGCCGCTCAGCCAGCTGAAGCCGGATGCAAAGCTACGCCCATTGACGGCATCCACAATCGTCATTCGAATGAGTGCTGCCGTGATGGAGAGTATAAGAACGGCCCATCCAATACCGCCGATTGCAACCGTGAACCACGGGAAAAAGAGGTCATCTTCATCAATCCACCAATTGGCGTAGAAGAAACAGAGTACGACTCCAAGTCCTGCGCCCCAATTCAACATGACAGTCGAACCAATATTTCCTTCATTGTCGCGAGCCAAAACCAATGGGCGAAGCACGGTGAGAACCATTGGCAAGAGCGTCATCGAGTAGTACTGCTGTCCCAGGCTGGAAAGGAAGAACGCGCCGGTGAAGAGAACTCCGGAAGTCGTAGCAATCCAGAATTTCTCATCCCTCTCGAGCCAGCGAAGAAGGAGCACGACAGATACCAAGACGAAAATGCCGAAAAAGATTTGCCACAGCAAAATCAGTGTCGGGTGGGCGCCCAGCCAAACAAGCTGTCCAGTCAGTGAAGCATTTGCAAAGTCACGGACAACTCCCAGGTAGGGGATAGTGATATCTAGGTAGTCACGTGGTTGGACCATGAGCGGCCACGCAATGACATTGGCTGCAATTACCACCCCGATACTGGTCAGTACCGTAGAGAACTGCCTGCGCATAAACGGTAGGAACAGCATTGGCAAGAATACGGGCTTAATGGTGATTGCGATACCGATAATCAGGCCGGCTAGGATATTGCGTCGCTCGGTCAGTGCAATAAAAAACAGCACTAATGCAAGGAACAGTGAACCGTTGACGTTCGTAAAATCAAGGGTGTTGGTAACGGGTTCCGTGAGGTAGAGCAGTGCTATCGACGCTGGAATGATGGGGCCAGAGCGCGCAATACCAAGCCACCTGAGTAACAACACAATTGCCGCAATGATTGCAGCTGACTGAAATACCGCAAACCAGATTCGGCCCGATTCAAGCGAGCCGAACAAATCAATCGGGGCTAAAAGTAGGGTAGCGCCTGGGGAATACAGATAGTGCGGATCGGCTGTTACGTAGTCTTCCGAATAAACGGGTACCTGCGATACGAATCGATTAATTGCCGACCAGACCGTCGTAAAGTCATCTGTGCCAGAAACGTCTTTCGGCAAAACCCAGGTGCGGTGAAAAACCACCACAGCTGCGATAGGCCACAAGAAAGCGCTGAGTCCTCGCGACACGTGCCGAGACAGAGGGCGTGTTGCCACCGAATTTGTCTCTGGCGTGTCCTTGGACGTTTGCGTTAATGCCGTTGCGCTTGCGCTCACGTCGATTTTTGGTTTACTCACAATACTCCACCCTACTGGGTGAAGCTGCGGGAATAGCGTAGGAAGATGTGTGAGTCGGAATGCAGGATATCCCGCACTTCAAAAGCCTGCGGGTTCGTCGAGTTCGAGTCCTCATCAGGGTCGTTCTCTCCGAAAGTCAGGGGACCGTTACCCACCCACATCGGCGACAACGTCAGGAACAGTTCGTCGACGCACCCGTTTTTGAATGCTTCTCGAAATATCGTCGGCCCACCCTCTACGACAATGTCTCGATACCCATGCTCAGCCAGCCACGCAAACGCCGCTTTCACCGAGGGATCAGGGAGCTTAACGACGCGAGCCCCGGCCGATTCCATCTTTCTAGCTTTGTCCTTGTGAGCGGTCTTTGCCTCTTCATCATTAAAAGCATCTTCAGTCTGGGTGAAGATTATCGGAGGATTGACTTCTGCATTCGCGAAAAAGTCGGATTTTATATCTAAATCCAACGAGCGCGAGAGTGTGGACATCGTCACGTGCTTGGAGCGACCTAGCTTCTGTCGAACGGTCTCTAGGTACTCCGGTATCTCAACTGGCCCGTAACCCTCAGCCGCGATGGTGCCTGTACCAACGAAAACGACGTCGGCAAGCGCGCGAAGCGTGTTGAAAACCGTGGCATCGGTGTCATTCCCAAGCTGGCCTGAGGTGCCTTCGACGGCGCCGCGTCCGTCCAAGCTGGTGACGGCGATGGCAGTGACGGTGGAGGTGTTGTGAGACACCGCCGCTGTATCATGTGTCGTTTGCGCAGGTCGAGAAAGAAACTGCAGAATTTCGTCGGTCGATGGGCTTACGGAGGTGAGTGTAGCCATACCGCCGAGGTTAAGCCGACGATTGCAGAATAGGCAAGGCCTGGCTTATAAGGGAAGTATTATAATCGTTGTCATTTATAAGGATTGGACTTATAGTAGGGGCATGCGACTAACAGATACTCTTGAGAAGGCATTCAACGACCAGATCACTATGGAGCTCACCGCTTCCCACGTCTACCGCCAGCTGGCAATCGAACTGGACCTGCTGGATTTCTCCGGCATGGCAGAGTGGATGCGTGCACAGGCGGATGAGGAAGTTGATCACGCGAACCAGTTCATCGCACACCTCGATGCTCGCGACAACCACCCGCAGATTGGTGCTGTCGACGCACCGGAGGTGAAGGTCACTTCCGCAATCGATGCATTCCGCATTGCTCTCGAGCATGAAGAGAAGGTTTCGGCATCTATCCGTAACCTCCGCAAGCTTGCTGATAGCGAGGGTGATCTCGACTCCCGCCCGCTGCTGGACAGCTTCGTGGTTGAGCAGATTGAGGAAGAGGACACCGTGCGTGGCATCATCGGTCGCCTGGAGATTGTTGGCGACAACGGTGCTGGCCTGCTGCGTATCGACCGGGAGCTTGGCGCTCGCGACGCAGCTTAATATCGAGCTCGGTTCACAGTTCGATAGAAATGACCGCCCCAGGCACTTATCCCTGGGGCGGTCATTTCTATTCAGCTGGAGTATCAATTGATGGGCTTGGCGTCCAGGCAAACCGAGATTTGTGGAGCGGTTCTGGGTTGACCATCCATAGCCTTTAGACGAGCGAGCTGCTCAGCAGAGCTCGCCGAATTGGGAAACCTGCCAGCCGAGACGCCTGCCGGACAACATTTTTCCTGCTTAACCCAGGGGAGCGGTAGGACTC